>CALLUQ010000211.1 GCA_938010565.1 uncultured Flavobacteriales bacterium | reverse complement strand
TTTTCGATTTCCGATCTGCAATTTCAGGCTTTTTGGTCAGTACCATTAGCGGTGGAAGCAAACCAAAAGCCAGTATAAATGCAATAAAAACCCCAATTCCAGCATAGATTCCAAAATCCATGATCGGGATTACGTTGGAACTGAGCAGGGTAAAAAAACCGACTGCGGTGGTTAAAGAGGTTAAAAAAGTGGCTGTTCCCACTTCACGAAAGGCCACCCCGATGGCTTTTAACTTGGTTTTGCCATTGCGGAGTTCTTCAATGTATTTGGACATGATGTGTACCACATCCGACATCCCGACTACAAACATGATGGTAGGCAGGATCGTAAGCATAATGTCGACGGATTTCCCGGTTATATTCATTACGCCGAGTATCCAGATTACCGTGAGAATGACCACTAGTAAAGGCACTAAGATTCCCCACACGGAGCGGAAGGCCAGAAAAAGAAATACGACCACCAAAAAAAAGGAAGTGATGAAAAAGAAACCAAATTCATTTTGCATCAGTTGTACATAATAGGATTGCCCAATGCTTCTTCCTGCGGTATGGCAATCATCAAAGTTACGGGCTTCTAATTGCCGAAAAATATTAGCCGCCAGTGTGTCGCAGCCTGTTTTGCTTAAATAGGGTTGGTGTTTGATCAAAATAGCCACCGATTTCCCATCTTCCGAGTACTGGTTGCCGATCAGATCCGGAGAAGACCAGATGTGGATGGAATCGGAGACGTACCTCGAAGGATCGTCAGGATGCAGATAGGGTACCGAAACCGGAAAGCCCGTAAAAGGGTCGATGATCCGGTATTTGCTGTCGGTAGGTGAAATGACCTCCACCACATCCGGTACGGCCTTCAGTGCATCGGTAAGCGCTGCTACTTCCTTCAGAAAAGCACGATCAAAAATCCCTTTTTCGTTCACCGGTGCCACCAACACAAAGTCGTTGTCGGTTTCAAATTGCTGGCGGTGCTTCTGAAAATATGCGGTTTCCGGATCGTTTACAGGAAAAAATTTCTCAAAATCATAATCGAAATTCAGGAGGCTCATGCGCCATATCCAAAAACCGGAAAGCAAAAACAAAACCAGCAGAGCCAGTATACTGATCTTTTTACAGGAGGCTTCCTTCCATTTCATTTTGGACAAATATACTGGTAAATTTTATGGGAAAGTATTTCGCCTTACCGGATGTTTTGCTTTTGTTCATCTCTTTTTTTCGTTCAAAACCCTTGTAGATTGCATCCGATCTGCTAACTTTATGTTTTACGATATATCATTTCATTCAAAGTTTTACAAACAGACTCTTCACGATGAATTTGGATTACATTTTAAAAAGATTGGTCGATCTGCTCATGGAGTACGGGCCACGTGTTTTGCTCGTCATTGTTGTTCTTTTTGTTGGGGTTCGCCTCATCAGGTGGATCGTTAAAGTTACCGGGAAGGGATTGGAAAAACGATTGGATGACCCTTCGCTTGGAAAGTTTATAAACAGTGTTCTTTCATGGGTGCTTCGCCTCATGCTTTTTCTCAGTGTAGCAGGCATGATTGGCGTCGAAACCACCTCTTTTGTGGCAATACTTGGTGCTGCCGGTTTGGCCATCGGCCTGGCTTTGCAAGGTGCACTGGCCAATTTGGCAGGGGGTGTACTCATCATGATCTTCCGCCCTTTTAAAATAAACGACCTCATTCACACCCAGGGAGAACTGGGCGTGGTACAAGAAATTCAGATCTTTACCACGGTACTGCTTACGCCGGACAACAAAACGGTGATTGTTCCCAATGGCCCGCTCATCGGCGGAAACATTACCAATTATAGCGCCGATGGTAAAATTCGCATCGACCTCATCATTGGCATTTCATACGATTCTGACATCCGCAAGGCCCGGGAAGTGTTGGTAAAGGAGATGCAAAAGGACGATCTGGTTTTAAAAGATCCGGCTCCGACCGTAGAAGTATCCGAACTGGCCGACAGTTCCGTTAATCTTGCGGTTCGCCCTTGGGCGCATCCCGATCATTATTGGGATGTTTATTTTGCAACATTGGAAAATGCAAAATATGCGTTGAACGAAGCCAACATTACCATTCCCTACCCGCAAATGGATGTGCACTTGGCAAAAGCGGAGGACTAAAAAAAGATGCGAACAAAAAAATCCCGGTGTTGCTTGGGATTTTTTTTGGTGTGCCCGGCATGGGCAATGGCTTTAGACGTGTGCCCCGATGGTTTTTCAGGTAATGTGCCTAACGGACATTACTTGCATTTCTTTTTTCCGTTTCGATAAAAGCCTTTAGTGGTTAGAACTCCAGAAGCGCCGACCACAACTTTTGAAGGGGCAACCCCACTACATTAAAGTAATCTCCTTTTATACGCTCAATGCCCGTATATCCGATCCATTCCTGAATGCCATAAGATCCGGCTTTATCAAATGGCCGGTAGTGTTCAATGTAGTATTGGATCTGTTCTGTGCTTAATGCCTTAAAATAAACATGCGTTGCAGCATGAAAAATGTGGGTTTTTTCCCGGCTTTTTAAGCCCACACCGGTAATTACGGTATGGCCACGCCCCGATAAACGTTGCAACATGCTCACCGCCTCCGCTTTATTTTTCGGTTTGTTGAGGATGTCGTCATCGATGCAAACAATGGTATCGGCCGTAATCAGCACCTCGTTTTCCGTTAGCGCATCTGCAAAAGCATTTCCCTTTATTTTGGCAAGGTACTCGGCCACTTCTTCCCTTTTCAGATGAACCGGAAAACTTTCGTCGATCTCTTTGGTACGTATCTCAAAAGATAACCCCAAACCTTTTAGCAATTCTTGCCTTCGGGGCGATTTGGAAGCAAGGATCAGTTTTTTGTTTTTCAGATGTTGAAAAGGCATGGCTAATAAAGTGCAATAACAAGTGGGAATAAAATGGCTGCAACCATGGTCAGTTTCATCACCTGACTGGCCCAAAGATGCCGTTTCCGGTTGTGCGCCGTAAGGGTCATCGTCATGCTCACCAAAAGCGGAAGGACCAGGGCAAAGGTAAAATACCAGAAAGAGGCCGTATCGGTTTCAAAATTTGTCCGGATCAGTTGCTCTGTGTAGTACAAAGCACCAACGGTAGCAAGGATCAACACGCTTACCACGGCTTTGGCCCCTTTGGTTCCCAAGGCAATAGGAACGGTATTGCAACCAATGGCTTTGTCGCCTCCAATGTCTGCAATGTCTTTTTGGATTTCGCGGATGAGCGTGGTAACAAAAGCAAATGCAGCGTAGGTGAAAATGATGTAGTAAAGCGCATAAAAAAAATCGGCCGGATCGGCTTTTACCTGATATGCGTTATAAAGTTCGATCACCTCGCCGCTGTATTTTTGGATCAGCAATGGAATTTCAAACACGGCAACCATAATGGGCGTTAAGGAAGCCAATATCCCGATCACCATATTTCCCAGAAGGAATTGCCGTTTAAACATAACGGAATAAAACCAAAGACTGATCGCAGAAAACCCGTGGATCATCACCAATTCGATCATGCCTACCTTTAAGGCCATGTAAAGCCCTATCCCAATGGCGGTAACATTAAAAATAACGTGCACCAACATGGCCCAGCGTCGTTTGATGTAACGGCCCAGAATGATCTGATGGGGTTTGTTGATCCGGTCTACCCGCATGTCGAAATAATCGTTGATGATGTATCCGGCAGCAGCCAGTAAAACGGTAGAAAGCACTACAAGGCCAAATTCCTGATCGGAAAGGGCAAAACTGAAATTAAAAGGATCCGTTGCAATCCATTTCCCGATAATTACATAGCGGATCATATACATCATCAAAGCGATGATAATCAGATTTAAAGGCCGTAGCAACCGTATGAAAGCAAGGAATTTCATCCTTTGTGTTTTTCAGGGGAAAACCATTTTTTTTGCAAACGAAGGGTTTGTTCGATCACATCGCGAACGCACCCTGCTCCGCCTTTTTTGTGTGAGATATAGTGTGCTGTTTCCAAAATTTCAACCGCAGCATCGGCCGGACAGGCTTTTACTCCACACATTTGCATGGCATGATAATCCGGAATATCATCGCCCATGTAGAGTATATTTTCGGGTTGTAACCGATGCGTTTGCATGTATTGTTGCAACACCTCTGTCTTTTTTCCGGCAGCCAGATACACCTCTTTTATTCCCAAACGGTGCAGGCGATCCTTTACCAAAGGAGAGTCTCCTCCGGTGATCACAGCCATGCGATAACCTTGCCGGATGGCAAATTGGATGGCCCACCCATCCCGCACAGACATGCGGCGAACCCAATCGTTTTCGGAAAGCCAGAGGGTTCCGTCGGTTAAAATACCGTCCACATCAAAAACAAAGGTATGGACGGCTTTTAGTAACGTTTTATAGTTGAGATCAGTAACCATGTTGAGTAATGCTTTCACTAAGTAAGGTATAAATTTTTTGCCATTCCGGGTGTTTGCGGAGCATTCGGATATGCGTGTTCATCACTGCCTGATCGCCTCGTATGGCTGGTCCGGTTTGCATTTCGGCAGGAGGGTGGTCCAGTACTTTGGATGCGGTTTCGGCAATTAACGGACGCAGCAGATCCAGGCTCAGTTCGTGTTGTTTGAGCCAGGCATCGGCAATGGCAAAGCATTGGTTGCTGAAGTTGTTGGCAAAAACTGCTGCCAGGTGCAACAAACGGCGTTGTTCCGAATCGATGTACTGCACCGATCCGGATAAGGATGAAGCCAGTTGGAACAGCGTTGTTCCGGCGTTTTCCGAGCCGGCTTCGATGCAAAACGGCACGGTACTGATATCGGCCTTACGGCGGATGGAAAACGACTGCAACGGATAAAAGATGCCGGCTGCTGTCGGGTTGTTCCCGAACACTTCCATGCCTGCATTTCCGGAAGTATGTGCCACAATGCCGGTTACTCCGGAAAGTTGGCCGGCCACTTCGGCAATGGCTTTATCTGCAACAGCGATCAGGTATACATCGGCATCGGTTTGCAAAGTTTCCCATTGATCGGTGGGGGTACTGTTGGCAGCACGAGCAATGTTTTGAGCAGCTTGTAAGTTCCGCCCGAAAATCCGGAGTACCCGATGGCCGGCATTTGCCAGAGCAGGCGCAAGGTGGTAAGCAACATTGCCACTGCCGATCACCACAATACGCATCGGTGAAGCGTTCATGTTCCCGTAGATCTTCGATTCATCCGAAAGCGCTCAACAATGGCCAGGATGGTACCCAACACCATCAGAACACAACCGATCCACAACAGGTTGATGTAAGGAAAAATAATGGCCTGCATGACCATAAAATCGGTGAAATTCCGGGTTTTTTCCTGCAGGGCTACGGTCACTTTTTGATCGTATGGGTTAAAGTCTTTCATTTCGAAACGCAAACCAATGGAATCGAGGGTTTCAAGATGTTCCTTTTTGTTGCCTGCTGCATCGTAAACGGTGAGCGGTTCCGCTACAAATTTGTGTTGCTTTCCATCGTAAATGTTGAAACGGGTCAGTACTGCAAAATCGGTAGCATCCAGATGGTATTTTTCCGGATCGGTGATTTGTTGAATGGTATCTAAAATCACCTTGTATCCCGATGGGAAAAGCGTATCCCCCAAACTAAGCTGATGTTCCTCGGCTTCTTGCCATTCGTCTTCCGGGTTGTTGGGATCATGCAGCAAAGCATATTGAACATGCGTATACAGGTCTTTGTTCCACCAGTGTTTGGTGCTGGGTTCCGGCACGTTGCCGAACCGGTCGTTCATTTGCACCATAGGGTTCAGCGTAAATGCTTTTTTGCCGGGTGCTCTGGCCCATGGTTGGGCTTTTTGCATTTGCGAGGTGTTGGGGTTTTCTACAAAGTTCCATTTACTCCGGTCGGTTTCAAAGGAGGTTCCCGTTTGGTGATCTGCGTTGGCTGCCCAAATGCCCTGATCGTTGTAAACGAGTTCACCCGCACGATAGGTGGCGGGTTGGGTATGGAAGTATTCTACCTGGTAATGCATGTAGATGTCTTCCTTGTATTTGTCGTTAAAAACCGCAAAATAAGGGCCGAGAGCAACGGTATCATCCCGGAGCATAAGGATGCTTTCGTTGCGGTTCAGCTTTTCATCGAGCTGGGTAATATCGAAATGGGTTCGGGTAATTTTATCGCTTTGAGAAGTGGAAACCAGCGCACCCAGCAAGATCAGCCCGAAACCTACGTGGGCCATAGGAGAACCCACGCGTTTTATTTTTCCTTTCAACAATCGTATCCAGTAATCGAGGTTACAAAAAATGGCAAACGAGGCGGAAAAAAGCAGCAGAATGTATTCAATTTTATTGGAGCTAAAACCGGTTGCCCACGCTAATAAAAGGCTCAATACAAGTGCCATTAAAAATGGAATGGCCAGGTTTTTAAGCAGTTTTCGAGGGTCGGTCTTTTTGTATTTCAGGTATTGAGAAATGCCCATTAAAACGGTGAGTACAATGGCAAATGGGATCTGGAACTGATGAAATTTGGCGGTTCGTTTGGCCACATCGGTCGTGAGGGTCCAGTTGGCATCAAAGAGTGCACCTGCAACGGGTTTGGAGGTTTCGATGGTGATGTGAAAAGCAGCAAGCAAAAGCACCACTGCCCCCAGAAACATCCAGAATTCGCGGGAAAGGCTGGCTTCTTCCTCTTGTTTTATATCGGTCCAGTTGGTGGTGTAGGTGGTAACCAGCAATCCGACTACCCATGCAAAATATATGGAAAGAAATATGCCGTAATGTCCCATCCACCAAGCACCCGATCCCAATACAATTGCACCGCTGAGGTGTAACAAGCGCAAGCGTTTGCTGCGCATCAGTACGTGCATCGAACAGAACAGATAGGCAAACATGCCCACGGTGAGCTGAAAAAGCATTCCATCGCCTGTAAAGGAGTGTACGGAAGATTCTCCAAGAATGCCGCTCCGGGTAAGGAAGGTGGAATAAATGATCAGGACATAAGTGATCAGAACCAGCAGTGCGGAACTGAATGTTGCACCCGCCTTGTTTTTGGTGATGATCATCACATGGCCTGCGGCAACCAGGGTAAGCCAGGGTACAAGCGAGGCATTTTCGACCGGGTCCCAGGCCCAGAATCCACCAAAGGAAAGGGCTTCGTAGGCCCAGGCTCCTCCCATTAAAACTCCGGTTCCAAGGGTAACTACTCCGATAAATACATAAGGAATAGCAGGTTTAATCCATCCTTTTAGGTCGCCTTTCCAAAGCCCTGCAATTACATAAGAGAAGGGAACCAGCGCACAGGCAAATCCGAGGAAAAGGGTAGGTGGGTGGATGGTCATCCAATAGTTTTGCAACAAAGGGTTGAGGCCTCTTCCGTCGGCAAAGGTAGGGATGGCAGTAAGGTAGTCAGGCATTTGTGTCCAGGGCAACCCTATGTTTTGAGCCAACTCTCTGATCAGGATAAAGGGATTTGAGCCCAACTGAAAATCGCCCAGATAAATGCCCAGCAGCATGGAAGAGAGAAAAACCTGTGTGGCCGCAAAAACGGTCATTACCCGGCTTTCCCATTTTTTTGCTTTCCAGGCGATCAAGCTTCCGATCACAACATGCCAGAACGACCAGAGCAAGAAGCTGCCTTCCTGGCCTTCCCAGAAACAGGAAAAAATGTAGCGCAAGGGCATACTTTTGTTGCTGTGTTTCCAGATGTAGTCGTATTCGAAATAATGGTGGGTAAGCATGATAAACAGGCAGGCAATGATGCCAAACACTGCCATGCTGTGAAGGATCCAGGCCGTGCGGGCCATGTTTTTCCAGGAGCGTTCGCCCTTTAGGTTTTCCAGTTCGTCAGATCGGGCTGAAAACCAATAGGAAACAGCAGCCATCAGTGCTCCTGCAAAGGCAAGGACCACAAAAAAGTTTCCTGCATATCCTATAAAACTGTGTTCGCCAATATAGTCCATTCGCAGGGTAGTTGTTGCTTATAATTAATAAGGTGGTGCTACCTCATTTTGAGATATTTTTTCTTTGCCCTGAGGGGTTTCCACTTTGTTTTCCTCGTTGTATTTGGAAGGGCATTTCATCAGAATGTCGTTGGCAAGAAATTTATCCCCATCCATGGTGCCTACTACTACAACCTGCTCGCTTTTTTCGAAGTCCTGAGGCTTAGGCCTATTGAGCACCACTTTGTGTTCCGCACTATCGCGATCGTACATCCAGAAGGTCATCAGGTTGGGGTTTTCTTCCGGTTTGTAAATGGTTTTTTTGTTTTTGTTCAATGTCCCTACTACATGGTATTCACGTTCGGGGGAAGCAGCGGCCCGGGCAAACGAAGCATATTCGGCAGCATCCCAGATGGCACTGATAATTACACCCATGGTTACTGCAATAATGGCGATGGCAATGATGTGTACTTTTTTCATACCTCTTCATTATTCGGCATTTGTTTTTCCATTTTTGCCAGTTTGCGTTCCATAAAAAAAAGAAAAAGGAACAGGCCTGAAAAAATGACCATCAATACATAAAAAACCAGTTGGCCACTTTCGGTGTAGTAATCCAGTTTTGCTTGTTCCTGAGTAGTTCCCTGGGCAGCAGCGGGCAGTACAAACCACAACAAAGGAAGGAGGAGCAGCAGGTATTTGGTATATTTTTTAATCATGGCTGATCAAGTTTCATGCTGATTTTTTTGATGCGAACGCGCATATTCATGATCCAGAGACCGAGTAAGATCCATCCTACAGCAGCAGGGTAAAAAACGACTTTCAAGGTATTTTCGGAATCGTAAATGCTAAATCCGGGGTTGCCTCCGCTACCGGGATGGAGGGAATCGGTAAGCCGGGGAATAACGATGATAAAAACATTGAACAATACAAAAGCAAAAATGTTGAATACCGCCGAAACCTTTGCCCGGTTTTGTTCTTCTACGATGGAGCCTCTTAGAATGACATAGCCCAAGTAGATCAGAATACCAATGATGGAGGCCAGCGATTTGGGTTCCCGGATGAGAAACTGGCTGATGGCTCCCCATGCATACATGCCCCATATAGCTCCCGTGACAAAGCCCAACAGGCCAAACAAAATGGCCACATTGATGCATTCAATGGAAATGGTATCGTGTATCGGATCGCGTGAGCGAAGGTATTTGATGCTATAAACCACAGAGATCAACAACAAAAGAAGCATGGTAAACCACATGGGAACATGGTAAAAGAGGTTGCGAATGGATTCATGCATCCGGGGCAGGTCGGGTACTTCGATAATGAGTCCGTAGCCTACGACATAAAGTACCAGAATAGTCGCAAGAATTTTCCACCAGTGCCGCAACATTCGTCTCCTTTTATTAATCGCGCCAAAGGTACGGAAATAATATGTAGGAGAGCGCGATCACCAATACATTTATGGAGCCCAGGATGAGCAGCGATCCGGAACCTGAAGACCACTCCAGGCCATCGAGTGCAAAGCGGGTTACTTTCATCAGCGAAAGCAATGCAGGTAAAATGACCGGAAAGCCTAAAATGGCCATTAAGCCTGAGTTTTGCCCCGTTTTGGAGGCAATGGCTGAGATCATGGTAAAGGTAGCTGCAAAACCGATGGCTCCCAGTAACATGCCCGTTATAAACATGCCTGTATTGGCATCTGTTAGTACGTCAAAGCCAATGAACGTGGCATAGGTTACCAGGCTTAAAAAGCTCAGTATCAACATCAGGATCATGTTGTAAAGCATGCGGGCAATGAGCAACGATTCCGGGCTCACCAGGGTGTAAAGGTACAGTTGTTTGCCTTGGGTATCCTGATGAAAACTACGGTACAAAGCGTTGGTAGCGGCAAAAAGCAAAATGATCCAAAAAAGCGCATTCCAGGTAGGTACATGTACAATGCGGGTAAAAGAAAGGTAACAAACCAGAATGGTGCTGGTGACATAAATAAGTACTCCGCCCAGTGCATACTTTTGGCGTAATTCCAAAAGGATCTCATTTCGCAATAGGTGTAGGATTGTTTTTCCGTTCATGAGGGGCGAAGGTAAGGGTTTTTGGGGGTGGGGGTTGCATTATTAAAAATGAGTTTATACCTAAAATCCAATACTACTTCTCTAAGCATTTACACAATGCTATCAAGGGGAATATACGTAAAATTCTATACGAGTTTTATTATATTCTTTTTTAAATAAAAATTCTTCTGCCCCCTCTTCTATAATTGAAATTCGTAAAGAATCCCTTTTATAATATTGAAATTCAATTTTATTTTGTTCATATATGTAAGTTGTATCTTTTTGAGGAAGTTGCTTTAATAATAGCTCTTTATAACTAACATCTATTTTTGAATAAAAAAAAGAATAACACTTTGAAAAGGTGTAATTACAATTACATATTTTATACATAGGTTCTTCAAAAGAGTTTGTTATTTCAATATCTTCACAAGTATAACCTTCGTCTGTAATCAATTGAACTTGGTCAAAGCTTTTACTCTGCTTTATACAAGAACATAATTCATCCGAATATTTTTGAAAAGACTCTGAGATACTATTAACTTTTACATCTAACATATTTTCATCTGGATTTCCCTCAAAAAAAACATTAGTAGCTTTATTTTTATTATTACATCTAATATAAAAACTGCCTTTAAACTCTTCTTCTATTTCTTCGTCAATATATGAAGTACCTTTATATTCTATTTTAATAAGAGAGTCTGCAACTGCAACTTTTTTTTCATTGTATGAAACAGCACACCCCCCTCCACAACTATGAACAATAGATGTTATACTTCTTTTTTTTAGACAATCATTATTTAATTCTACGTCCTTAATTTCTGTTTTTAAATTAGTGACCGTTGTTTTAGATTCTTCCTTACAACTTATTAGAAATAAGGCAATGGGAATTATTAAATAGATTTTATTGATTTTCATTTTTTGAACTTATTAATGCATTTTTAATTTGTTCAGGTGTTATATGGGCTTTATTTAGGCCATCTCCATGGTAATAAGATTCACCTCCTTTAGCAGTCCTCCCACGGCTTATTGCCTTTCCTTTTTCAACACCAATACTTGCCCATTCTTTTGCAGCTGCATACATAGCATTTTCAACACTTCCATTCCCTTCTAAATACGCAATTATTCCAGGACGTTTTTTATCAATTAAATACTCATCAAATATTCTATCTTGCACTTCTTTACTTAATTTTTCATTAGCATTTAAACCCAAAGAGGAAATAGCTGCGCTTAGTGTTTTTGGAATTATTTGATAACGCCCTACAGCAAAAAGCTCTTTGTCTTGTTGTCTTTTTTGGATTTCTTTAATCGTATTTTCTACAACTTTAAAATCATTAACAACAAAAGATTTTCTTTTCCCATCTACAATTTTTGTTTTGTT
>CALLUQ010000210.1 GCA_938010565.1 uncultured Flavobacteriales bacterium | reverse complement strand
GGGTTAAACAGCAGCTAAACCCCACTAAAGCCTCATTTTAGTGAGCTTGTAACTTTATTGTTGTGCACAGTACTTTTTAATTATTATAAGGATCCATAATTCCAATTGGTTTATGCCCTTGTTCTTTTTTTAGTTGTTTTTTATTAAAACTACCATTAGATTCATTCGAATAAATGATTAATTCCTCATTGACATAAAGTTCAAATCGAAATTTTGCATCAATTTTTCCTTTCAGACAAGGTGCTGTAAAATCCCAATATTCATTTGGTTTTATAAAAACCCTATGATAACTATTTCCACACCAACTATTTGGTAAATATTCTATGTCTTTCCATTCATTTTTGTAGAACACTTGTCTTTTTAAATATAATCTACTGTCTTGAGCAGGTAATTCTTTTATTGAATCTGATTTATTAATTATAAATACTTTAAAGCCTGAAATTCCTTTTTCAAATTCAGTTGTCAAGTCGGGTTTGACAATGACTTCTAATTTGTTTGATTTTGAATATTCTGATATTTCAGGGGTTAAGTTTTTAGGTGAGTTTCTATCTTCATAAAACCCACCAAGAGCAGTTGAATCCACTTGGCTTGTTCTTGCATAAAAGTATCCACGTAGTTTAAATTTTACATTTAAACATTCTTGCCCAAATGATATTTGGGAAATTAAAATCAGTACGAAGAATATTGTTTTTTTCATGATTCAATAGTTTTACTCAAAATTATTGAGTTATTATCAATCAAAATCAGATCGAGTGAATTAAAGTTTTGAATTAGTAATCTCATCATTTCTGTCTGTATTGTGCCCAACATCTAGCCAAAAATACCTCTTTATTTTTTCACTGGAAGCCTTTCTATAGCTGCATCTCCTCAATTGGAATCTTAATTCGTTGCAAATTTTTGCTCGAAACAGGCGTATATACTTCTGTTTTTTTTGCGTTAGAGTGCCCGAGAAGAACTTGGGTATATCTTCAATCGGTTCCCTTTTCAAGCCATCCCTTTCTCCCCATACATCCGCCGCATTTACCCCTGTGGCCTCGGATAGCTAAGGGCTTCGTCGTGACTGGCCAACTCACCCAGCCAGTTGAGGCCTTGTATGCGGTTCCTGTCCGTCGGACCAGGGATTTGCCGCAGGCTTCCTTCAGCCACTCATTCGCGAAAGCAACCTTGCCATTGGCGAACGCTTCCTGCCATCCGGGTGCGTTCGGGACTTGAACCCCATAGTGATTGCCCATTCCGGGCACACCACAAAAAAGGCCTGCTAAAATGGGCAGACCTTTTTAAAAGAAGTTGGAAACCGTTTAAATCGTCAATCTTTTTTCATTTTTACTCAGCAAGCCGGATGCATTTTCTGCCACTACTTTGAAATGATGGTAAATCGTATTGCCATCGGTATCTTGTTTATCTAAAGTGCCGGAACTCAATGTGGTGGTGTTTAAGCTGATGGAGATGGAAGCATCATTGGTGCGTTCACTGTGCAACAACTCCCAGTTTCCGCGCGAGGTCATTTTATGCAAATGATATACGCCGTTATGCGTGGTTTTATCCCATTCTATGAATACATTTGTCAGATTAACAGGCGGGAGGATCGCTGGCGGATCAGAGGTATACGTCAACTCAGGAGCCGGCGGATTATTTACATCAATCACATTGGTAAGACCAATTTTGGATGGTTTTGATGGCACCCACTCCTCTTGATCGTGCTCATTGGTTATTTTTCTCAGGGCCACTACACGGTAGAAGATCGGATCGCCGAATGGCGGTGTGTTCAAATCACTAAAGCTATCGAACAGGGTTTCTTCAACCGCAAACTCACCCACAAGATCCATCGTTCGAACAGAGGTTGCATTCGCATATTCGGTGGCACGGAATACCTGATACTTTTCGATCACTTCGGAGGCGATGTAAGGGTTTACTTCCAAACGCACCCCTGTTTTGGCTCCGGTAATCGCATTTTCCGTACGCGACTCCAGCTTTGTAATAGCAGGCTCTTCGGCAGGCATGGTATTCACCAACTGAATAGGCCCTGCAATCGGGCTGGAATCGCTTACTTCCATCTTATTGGACATTTCCACACCGAAGTAAAAGAAAAAACCCGTGGAAGCACCGTCCAGCGTATAGTCGGTGAAACGGACCTTCACCCCTCCTGCTTCCGGATAACGTGTCACCATCGGGAAAGGATCGAAGGTATTAAAGTCGATGGGCACACCGGGGGTCGGGTAAATGATGTTCCCTCCATTGTCGCGTATTTTCGGTTTTTCAGAGGAGGTTTGATACCCTTGTTTTACATACTTATACAGTACGGGTTGTTCCGTTAATGGCAAAAAGGCGCCTTCGATGGCATCTTTTACAATTTCCGAAAAAGGAACGTTTTGGGTAACCGGAGAACCACTTGGGTCGATGTATAAGGTTTTCAGAAAGTTATCCGAAAAATCAAGGGCTCCCGTTAGCGGCTTTTCAACAATGTTCGGATCTACGTTCGGAATAACATAGTCCGTATTATCCGGCAATGGGAAACGATAACCCCCGGGAACGTAGGTTTTAAAATGATGCGTGGTTCCATCGAAGTTTACGTTTGCCAGATCGCTCCAGCGATCGTTGAAAAACGCCGCATCCGGATCAGGCAACGCCTCCAGACTATTTAAGATCGTATCGACCGTTGCTTTTTTGTACAACGTGTTGAGGATTTTTCGTTGATCTGCCCGATAGAAGATCATGGCATACGGCTCACGACCGGCGGTTGTATCCACTTCCATGTCGAAGGAATAGTTCGCTTTTCCATAAAAATCCGGACGCGTTGCATATTGTGGTCCCGATGGTATTCCCGGTGCCACCGGCTCCTGGATCTCCAGTGCCAACAACGGTGCCGGTGCGGAAATGGAAGAATACAGATCGGGGGTTTGTGTGGAGTCTTTGGATCGGATCCCCATGAAGGTGATTTTACGTCCTTCCGTAACCCCCGGTAAAGTGGTGGTTTCGCTAAAATCATTTGTTCCGGCCGTATCGTCCTCTAAATACAATTTGTACCCGGGGTGGTAATTGACATCCACGGCTGCTCCTGTGGCGATAGGCATGTATTCTGATTTTGGATCGCTAAATGTTGAATTCGGATCAAAATCAGCATCCACCACCATCAACTCCAACGGCGATGTACTGACCATTTTTGCCACGTTCAGTTTTTTCATTTGCGGAGGCCTGTAATTTGGATCGGTAACCGGAGGGAATAAGGAAGCATCTTCTTGCACCCGAACCACACCCCGGTGCCAATCCACATCGGTGTCGGGATGCGCCGGCAGGTTATAGCCCGGGAATGTAAGATTGAAAATTCCCGTTTTTGATCCGGGTATCGTATCCCCGGCATTTGGCGGTACGCCGGGATTTGCGGTCACTGCCGGGTCATCGGCCGCATACACATCCTGTAGCTCCGTAATATTTGCAGGTTTGAAAACCCCTCCGACATGTTGCGTAGTGGAAGTTCCATCGTTATGGCTGATCGTTTCCGTATGATACGGTAAGAATTGAACCAGCGTCACTTCTTTGGTCAATTTGAAATCCCAGCT
This sequence comes from uncultured Flavobacteriales bacterium, assembly GCA_938010565.1. Lineage (GTDB taxonomy): Bacteria > Bacteroidota > Bacteroidia > Flavobacteriales_D > CALLUQ01 > CALLUQ01. The sequence goes on along the minus strand of CALLUQ010000210.1, from coordinate 19,944 downwards.
GGAAGGGCCACTCATCTTTTCGTACAAGCTGAAATTGACGTTCGTGGGCACCGTATCAAACGACTCCGTTGCCACAAATACGCCATCGCCGTCGGGTTCGGTTACCACGCTGGACGTATTCTGTTTTAAACGCACCTTCGGATTGTTTCCCGTAGTTACCATTTGTACCACTTCGTGGGGAACTCCTCCGACGATCATCTGGCCGCCTTCGAACCGACTTGCGTTTGCCGCCGTTACAAACGGCTGCAAGGTGTAGTTGGGGGTGATGCTGGTTACGTGAAGCGGGCCTGTTTGTAACTCACAAATACCATTGCCCAAATAGTTTACGCTTGTTGCTTTTCCTTCAACAATCAGCGGTTTTTCTTCACGGAAATAGAGTTCCGCCTTGTCGGCATATTGATATTCTATGTTGTGAATATCCATCCAATCAAAGGTAACTCGTGCCAATGTTTTATCTCCGGACAGGCTGTTCAATAAGGTTTGTTCTTGTCCGGAAGTGAACATCAATGGATTTTCTTTTTGGATCAATTGAACGGCAAAATTGGCCGGGGGACGTAAAGAATTTCGAACAGGAAACTTTGTAAAGTCGGTTGCCCGCGCATTGGAATGCCCGTTCGTTCTGGAGAACCAGTTGATGCTATACAGTTTATACACGTGTACGCCCTCTTCTTGCTCTTCGTGCGTATACAAAGAACGGAAGTCGTCGCCGTGTTCGGGAATGGGCGTTACCTCCGGTAAACCGGCGGGGTCCTTGAACGTATTATCGCGTAGTATTTCCGGGCGCCGGAACATGGCTTCCGTCTGTTCTTTATACTCCACTCCATACAGTATGGCATGCGATTCATGGCATGTGCAAAACGCTTTGTTATCATGAAAGAAGGCAACCAGATTTTTTTCGTAGTAAAACCTTTCGCGATCCAGGTTGATATAACGTACGTAATCAAATGCACCGCCATTTGTAACGGGAACATATCCTTGAGAATCAGAGATCAACGTGGGTTGCTGCGATCCATTGTTGTAATACAAACCGTACGATACCGGTTTTAACTCCGGTACGGGAGGATAGCGATAATCCCACATTTGTGTTGGAAGAGACATGCTGTAGTGCGTGCGTAAGCCCGCCGGGTAATCGGAGCCCATTGCAGACTCGGTTACGTATTCTGCCACGTAAATAAATGGCAGTTCGGTTTGAATTTCACGAGGCTGGCTATCGATATGCCCCAACCCAAGCATGCGTGCAACGTGATAATCCAGTGCGGCAAAATTCAACATAGACAGGTAATTGAATTCCGTATTCGAATCACCGTCGTCCGAAGGTATAATGGCAGTTGCCTGGGCCGAAGTGGCACTCAGGGTCAGGTATTTTTTCACTCCTTCTTGGAGCCCGTCGGCCATATTCCAACGATTCAAATAATTGCCGGCATTCACCGTAAATTCCCCCGTAAAGGGATCGATCTCATTGAATTTAGGCCATTTTTTATGGATGTCATAATTCCCTGGGTCTTCCAGGCGTTTTTTGGCTTCTCCATCATCCAGCGTAAGACTGAAGCGGCCGATCTTTGTCCACTCATTGCGTTCTTCATTGTGCCGGATGGTATCTTCGTAGGTATCGATACGCGCAAAGTACACGTTGGCATCAACGGCTCTAAAACGGAACCGCAGGATGTGTTCACACATCATTTTTACCTCTTTCCACGGATAGACCACTCTTTTACGACAAGACACAAATCGATCCGATTGATCGCCGGTGTCTTTTACGCTTACCGCCTCCATTTCAATTCGGGCGTGTTTACCGTTTGGTTTCAATTCGACGATCTCAACATGATAAAACAAGTGCCCTTCAACTTCAAGTTCCAGAACCGCTGTATAATCCTGTAAAATTAATCCCGCATTGTTTCCGTAAGCGGCTTGCAACTGGTCGTATTGAGGAACATCCGTGAAAAACAATCGTACCAATCTGTTGGCATTTCCATGCCCGGGCACATTGTATTCCCAGATGCGTTGCGCCCCGGCATTCACCATGTTGTCCGGATTTGTAAAGTTGACATTCAAAGGCTGTCGGCGCCAGGGGGCACGGTACACATTCACATAGTCGTTCGGTCTGTTAAAGGGAAGCGAAGAAGGATAACTCTGCAACCATTGCCCTTTGGGAAGATGGTTTTCCTTCAACAGGTTACGGAAATCCCAACGCAAGTGTATTCCCGGGCTGGAACCATCGGAGCCGTCAGATCCGGCCGCTTGAAGGTAAAGAAACGGTGATTGAAATAGTGGGTTAATTAGCTGCAACATATCTATTGCGATTTTTTGTTTTTAATGAATAGTGAGTTCTACATTGCTCACCGTTGCTTCTGTGTTATAGTTTGTACCGTCATACAGCTTGAATTTAAATTCGAAGTTGTACGTTCCGACCGCAAGGTTCATCGAATGATTTGCGTTGGTAACAAAGGCCGAAGCGTTGTCTTTCGAGAATACCACCTGATGCAGGTTGCGATTGCCTCCGTTGATGGAAAGCGTAATGGTGTCTTCTAACAAGCTCTCTGACAGTTTCGGATCGTTGAGTGGTTCCGGGTTACGGATCAATATTCCAAGAATTCGATTCCCGGATCTCACCACATTGAACTCTGTGGTGACCGGTGCCTGCAAGGATGTCATTTCAAATACCCCTGAGAACAGGCGATCCAATTTATCTGCGTGTTCCAGTACGAGGGGGTCGGTTTGCGGCATGCTTCCATTCAACAGGGTCTGTGCCTTTGTCAGCATTGCCGGGGTGGTGGTAAGCATGGTTTCAAATAATGCTTCGTTTACCACTACTCCTGCATCGTCTTTCAGTTCATAACTCATAATTTGATCCTCAAAATCGCGATAGCGGGAGGTTTGGAATACATACCGGTGTACCTCTCTCGAATGCACGGTAGGATCAGACGCTGTGTTGAACTTCGCATTGAAAATCGCCGTGTATGCCTTCAGGGGCTTTAACTCCGGAACCAAAAAAGCCGAATTAATTCCAATGCTTACAATTTCGGTCGTGGTAATACAGGGTACCGGTGCTCCTGATCCATCTGGGTCCATCATGCTGTTCAGGGCCTGAACATCGGAATCGATGTACCATGAATCGTGGCGCTCCCAATCTGCCCCAACAATAAATGGGTTGGGACTTGTCGGAGAGTCTACCGGATCTTTGATCATGGCCTCTAACTCGTATGTAAGTTCTTCGTTTCCTGCATAAGCGCCCCAGGTGGAGTACATCAACCGAACGTATTGTTCTTTGAAGAATAAACGCAGTTGCGGATCTACGTAATACAACGGCTTCGCATTGATGAGCTGTCCGTCGGCATTCGGGAATGAATTGGAGTAATCGATATAGTGATTCAAAACACTCAATTTGTACGTGTCTTCTTTGTCCTGACTCAACAATGCGGCATAATCGGACTGATTTTGCCAATTGCCGTTTTTGTTCAGGAAATTATGATAGAATCCAACTCCTCCACCGGTTTTAAATCCGTACAAGAACGTTCTTTCGTAAGGCGAGCTTCGTTGTTCTATTTCATCGCGCGTTTTGATCTGCACGGCAAAAATGGAATTCGGACGCCATATCGGCTGTACGACCGTATTCAGGCCTTCGATGATCGTGTCCATGTCGTCCTGGATTTCTGCAATATCCGTTACGCTTTCATTGTACTCGTAATCTTCCTGCGTGAGGTAACACACTTTGTGTACAAGCGTGTAGCAAGAATTGTCCGGCGTATGGTCCTCACATTCAATGATCGGATAGCACGAGCGTCCGATACAATCAATTTCTTCAAACCCATTCGGCGTTCGAACAATAGCAGTGATCATGAAATCATAAAATACTCCAGCGGTGTTGCCCGGAACAGGGCGAATGTTCGTGAATCCAACTACGTTGTATAGCGTGTATTCGCTGCTTTGAATTTCAATGTTTAAATAACAGGAGAAGCCTTCCTTGTCCAACAACTCAAACTCGAATCGGAATTTTGTGTCCGCAGTTTTATTCATGTATACTTCCAGTTCATTGGCATAGAGGCTGGTGCCATGATAAACGCCATGGTACTCTTCCATAAACAGGATCGATTGTGTCCGGAAGAAATGTCCTTTTTCAACCAGCAGCGACAAGAAGGGTTCAAGCAGTTTCCCTTCCAGAGAGATCTCCGAACACATTACCGAACTTGTTGCCGAAAGAACAAGCGGCTCTATGGACGGCAGAGGTTCGTTCACTTGCAATGAAGTGTAGAGACTCACACTTGAGCTTTCGACTTTCGATTTTGTAAGAACATTCAGATGTAATTGAAGGTTTACAAAGAACTGCTCCCGTCCGATGATGGCGATGGCCGTGAGGTACGATGTGTTTCCATCGGTTCCTTTTTTCTCATCAACCTTAAGGTCTTTAAAGCTTTCAACTTTTTGGAATGGGATGCTTTGTTTCGAGAAAATTTCCAACTTCAACGTATTCCCAATACCGTCCGTAACCACCAATGCCAATCGGTCGGATCTTCTTTCGGGTGCCGAAGTGGAAAGCGTTAGTTTTTCGAGGTTTTGGAACGAATTTTCGGCCAATTTCTCGATGAGATACGCGTAGTTTCCGAAATATTCCCGCGATCCGATATGGATCGCTTTTGGAGTGGTTATCAACCCTAGTTCTATGGTGGGTTGCAACAATCCTTCTGCGATATTCCAGGGTTCACTTATAGCCGTTTGTGTCTGAGTAGCTTCTTCTTCGCAATCGTAAAGGCTGAAACAACTTACTCCCCGGAGCGTGATCTCGATTTTGCCACGGGATGTATTTACAATCGCATCAATCAGGAAGCGTTGCGGATCTCCGGGGAATGCGGGATCGATACGCATATTGGTAAAGCCAATGATGGCATCGAAGTTGACTGCTCCGGAAAGCGTTTCCAATACGATATTGCATGGTTTGCCATGGATGGGTTCCAGCGTAATGACGATTTTTTGTTCGTCGAACACAGAGGTGTACTCAATTGGTTTTCCGTCTTTTGGCTCTTTGGGGTGCAATGAAGTATCAAAGAAAATACCCATGTACTCATCGTGCATCTCCGGGAACAAGTTGAATGTCTTTATCAGATGGTTTCGGTCTGCCAATACCATCAGGAACTTCGCCAGTTCATCGAATTGCGGTTTGTAAATGGGTGTACAAGGTTCACCTTGCGAAGCACAGTTCGCCGCTTTGATCACAACTTTTTGGATCGGCCGATCATTGTCATCGTAAATGATCCCTTGTTCGGCATCTGCCGCGGAAATCGTTTCATCTGCTATCCATACATACTCGTAGATCGGCAGGTTGTTAATGTCTTTTCTACCAGCGTTTTCCCATGCATAGTAACAAACATTTACCGTAGGTGCCACAGTGAAGAGACAAAGCTCTACAAAGCTTACGTGATCCGGAAAACGGATGCTCAACAACTGGTCCGGATCCAGTTTTAGCGCTTGTGTAACACCACATTTTTGCGATGCGACATAACTGCCGTCCGGCCCATCCAGACGGAACAAAATGTTATCATGGCTTAACCATCGATTGGCCGGGAAGTATCGCCCTTTTTCCTGTATCCATCCTACATCGAATAATGGGATGCAGGTATGTTCAATGCGTTCGCCCTCACAGAAAATGCTCTCCGTAGTTACATTGAACATCTCCGTTGCATTGGGCTGGTTATCGCCCACCTGATTGATTAGGTAGTTCAGCGGTGTCATGGCAAGCAGGCGAAGTTTGTTGCATTGTTCCGGATGGTCTATCTGCCAGGAACCCGCAATAAGATCGCCGGAAGCTGCCGGAAAAACGGATGCATCTCCGTAAGCTGAAATGGCGTCGAATACATTGTAGTTTTCCCAACCATTGGTAGATGGGTTCCAGATCTTTACCTGCACTTCATCAATGATCAGGTTGTGCTTAACGCGCTCAAATTTTGCTTTTTTAGGTGAGATGTAATACGTGTTTGAAAACTGTGGCGTTCCTCCTAATGCATCCAGGCCCGGCGTAGAAACATCGGAAGGCCGTATGCCTTTCTTGAATTCAAAATCAATGTATGAATCGACCGGAATTACGTGGTTGTCGATGAATGCGGACCAGGCGGACGGGTTGGGTAAAGCAGTTGTTTCCAACGCAATTAACGGGAATGTTTCTCCCGTTTTAATGTGTCGTGCTTTTCCGGAGCGGGACGGATCTTCATCGATAATGCGTACCTCCGACAGGTTGAGGTTTTCGTCGAATGTCCATGAGAAGCTGAACTTTGCGCAAGCTTTCGTCCAAAGCACCTTTACACAAGCTTTTACGTAGCCGGAAATTACAAACGGATTGGGAGCCTCTGCCGACAGCCCTGCTTCTGCCGAAATAGAGAATCCAATACCGAAGAGCGATAACGAGAGTTCTCCGCCAAGGCGCATACCGCCTCCTACCTGAATGGGTTTGAAACTCAGCTCTCCCCAAACATCGATATAGGCGCTTAGTTTTGCGCGTAAAGGACCGAATTTTTTATCCAGTTTATACGAAACGCCTGCTCCGGTTTTAATTCCGGCGGACGAAAGCATGAGATAGAAATAGGCGTCGAATAAGGTCAATATCCGTGCACGGATGCGTTTTTCTTCCGGCAGATCTCTACCGAAGTTCACGTACCACCCCATGGAGTTCCCGAAGAAGAATGCAATTTCTATTAAGGCATCTACCTGAACAATATCTCCTTTGTTGTTTCCCGAATCCGGAATTGAGAAATTGGCTCCGAGCGCCGTTTCAACGGATTGCGATGTTATGGAAATAAAGGCATAGAATGGCGGATCAATGGTACTATCCAAACCAATACGTTCTTTCAATACGGCGCCCTGCCCTTCAACAAGGAATACTTCCGGAAGGGATAGCAGGAAGAAAACTTTCGCTGAAAATACTTTTCCCGAATCCATGGCGGTGGCCAAGGAAACCCCTGCTCCGATGGAGAATCCGGGTTTTCCTTCGAATTTGGACGCTTGGATCCCTTCTTTATAATCCGGTGCTATTTTCGCTTTATAGTATTGGTACCATTTGGCATCATCATCCAGTCCGGCCGCTTTTCTCGTGGCTACATAGTTCGATCCTACCAATCCCCGGAACCCATAAATGCCCAGCCCGGTTGGCCCCAGGGGAATGGGCGTTGGTATTTCGATGCCGACATCGATCAAGAATGCGGGAACGTCCGGGTTGTAACGCATGGCTGCGCTTCCTCCCATTTTGAGTTTGGGCAACGTAAATGTTATTCCGCCCGCGTATTCGGTTCCGCCTCCGGGTGTTGTAGGTTCTTTCATGGCAAGGTAACCGCTCAGCAGTAACGCGGCATTTGCCGGGCTGGCATCTCCCGGTATCACGAGATCGATGGCAATGCTTTGGATGCGGATGAAAACATGCAACGGACCGTTATCTACGGTGAAGTAGAATTTAATTCCATCTCCTCTCGCGTCAACTCCTCCCGGTTTTATGCTCAAACCTCCGTCAAATCCGAAGTATACATATTTACGGTTATCTTGTTCGTGGGATCCAAAGTGTAAGGCCGTTACGCTAAAGTTCACCGGGCCGATTTTTAGGGTTACCGGTTTTCGCAACTCCAGTCCGCCTCCCTGGAACTCGATACGGCCATCTTCCCAAATGATGAGTTTTTGGATCTCAATGTCTTTCGGTAAGTTGTCTCCGATAAAACCGGAATTTGGTGATTGATCGGCAAAATCAATGGAACCCGATACTTCTACAAAGAATTTGGAGCTTTCTCTTCCTACGGTCAGGCTTTTGAGGTTGACATCCAAAATATCCGGAATTCGAATGAGATCAATCCCTTGTTTTTCGGAAGCCGTAATGCTAAAGTCGCCGTCGTCTTCAATGTGGATCGCCACATCAATTTGGGCATCATCTCCGGAAGCATCTTTGAACCCCGGAATTTTCAGATATCCTTCCAAATTCGACTCAAGGATGGCATTTTGTTTAAAGACGATATCAAAGTTGGTGAATCCCATTTCAAAACCACTGGTACTTCCCAAACTGGTTGTAATTGCGGGATCAGGACTTGCCCCAACGGCTTCCAAACCAATTTTTCCGGAGAGGCCTCCGGTGCCTATCAGGAGTTTTCTTCCGTAAATTTTTGCGGTGGTTTCGTTTTGATTTTTAAACCACTTTTCGGGCAACGTGATGGATGCTTCTTCGATGTATACCCCAACAAAGTCATCCGGACGGCCATCGAGTGTAGCTTCAGGAATGTTTTTTTCCTTGCTGATGTCCAGCTTTGCATTGTTAAGGTCAATGATCAGCCCTGTATTCCCGATCTGCGATGGATAATTTAAGTTGAGGGTCAGGCTTTCGTCAAAACCAATCCCCCCTTCTGTGTTGTAGACTACTTTTCCCGCATCAAACAACAGCGTGGAACGGATCAGCGGATCGGCAAAGGGTTCCAGGTTATTGGTGGCATCCAATGGCGTTAAATAGTTTCTTGGAAATGCAAGTCCGGCACTCATTTCCAAGCTTGCGTTTATTTTTGGGATCAGGAGGTCTTTCACATACGCTTCTATCGATCCGTCCTGTAATCGTTGCGCAAAGAGCCGTTGCACATTCTGGATGGATTGGCCCACATCGATATCGGAAATGTAGACTTCAAAAATAATCTCGAACGGATTTTTGTTGAGCGCTGTGGTTGCCGCATCCAGGGCTTCGATCATGGCATCGTCGAAATCCGTTGCCGTTGGATTTGGAACTGCGCTTCCGTAATGTGCATTGATGTCTGCAACAAAGGAGTTGATCATATCGATGGGATCGGCATCGTCCTGAAACTGATCTAACGAGGAACGCAAAAGCGCTGTTGAATCCAGCCCGATGATGTCCGCAATAAGATCAAAAAATGCCTTCCCATCAAACGCGAACGATTCCACGGAGAAATCGGACAGTTGCTTAATGAGTGCTAACAGTTTCCATTGATAAGCGAGTGTTACGGGAATTTCCGTGTGTGCTGTTCCGTTAAACGATGGATTCAATAAAAAGTCGATCTCCGTACCCGGAATTGTGAACCCTGTTTTTTTATTGAGCACCAGGACCAGGCTGTAAAACGCCTCATCTCCTTTATCGCTTCGCGTAAATTGGAGTTCTCTGAAATAGATGTTCTTGAAAAGTTGGTCGAGCCCTGCTTCAATGAACTGTAAGTTCTCCGGCAGGTCATCCAGGTTGATGATGGATGCAACTGAAGGAAGAAATGCTGTTGACGACATAGTATGTGATTAAAGTCGATTAGTAATTCGGTTTACAGACCCGCTAAGGCATCTTTGATGATGGTAGTTATGTTGGTATTGACTCCCTGTGTAGCGGTGAGGTCAAAACTATCCGACGGACCCTGAATGCGTTCTACATTGATGTGCCCTGTTTTTGTTGCGGATGCAACATCCTGCCGGATGAGTGCTATTCGGTAAAATGCCTCGTTGAACAGGAAATCTCCGGAAGAACCCAGTTCCGGGTTAGAAGCGGCATTTGGTGCCGGTAGGTTTACGGTTCCCGATGCAGGAGCCGATTCCGGTTGCGTGTCTGCGGGGTTGTGGGTGGTATATTGCTGATTGTAGATCACGGTGTTGTTTCCCAATGTTCCTGGAATGATATTTCCAACAGGGAGTGTGGTTTCCAAAAACGTGCTTCGTGCAGATGCCGCATAACGGATCAATGAGAAGGGCGGCGTTTGCGAGTTGTCTGCTTTTGCCTTGAAATAACGCGGTGCTACGCTGCCTTTTGTATTGTCGTTGTCCGTATTATTGCTTCCTCTGTTTCTGGATGCAAAACGCTCGATGTCATAACGTCCGATTCGCTTGTCATGCATGGTGCATATCATGTCTACCTGATCTGCTCCTGTTAACAACGGCAATACGATCTTCTCCAGGTCTCCCCGCTGTAACGCTCGGTAACGCACCGGCAGAATTACGGTTTGAATGTAGCCATCTGCGCCTCCTTGCGAAACGGTTTGGCCGTGCAGGCTAATGGCCGAAGCCGCTGCCGGACTGCTTTGTTCGATGTTGTAATCTTCGTGGATGTTTTTATCCAGGCCATGCGGATCGAATGCTACCAATAGAATTTTCTTATCTGTTGGCGCCGCACCGGAAAAATCAATGCTGCTGATGCCTCGTGAGCGGTCCTGCAATGCCGTAAGCATGTTGAACCTACGTGTGTGCTGTGTTTTTAAATACGGATGATTGCGAATGGCAACCCTCATGTGCAAGCGTGCCCAATAGAACATGCGGTCGTCCTGAACTGCCGCAGATGCTCCTGCCAAAGTCCAGAGTTGATCGGCCGCGGTTTCCACGGTTGTTTTAATGGTTGCGTAATTATTGGTGATGGCGTTCAGATCGGATACAAAGGTGTTCACCATTGTTTTTACAGCTCCGGAGCCATTAAAAATGTTGAGTGCTTCGGTTTTCAGTCGCAACTCCTCTTCGTACTTCGAAGTGCCTTCCGAGAGCAATACACCCAAATTCGGATAATTCGCCGAAACGAATACAATACCATCGTCTCCATGTGTGTACACGTAAATTGGAGCGGCCGGAGCCACCTCCCGTTCCACCACACGTGTGGAGCCATTGGCATTGGTCACCTTTGCCCATCCGTTGATGTGTACTTCGTAACGTTTGTATGCTTCGCCGTTGTCGTCGTTCGCCGAAATTTCGCGTCTCAAAACGAGGTATTGATCGTGCAGATCGCTTACGTTTTGATTGGCCGTATTTGTCAGGGTGGTCAGCTCTGCTTTGGTAAGGCACATGGCCAGGAAATTTTCTTTCAAAGCATCGTGCTGCGCATCTCCCGGATAATCCAGAAAGTCATACACAGGAACTTCCGTTGCCCCTATTTTCAGGAGGGTCATGTTCAGCTTGAGGCGCTGGTTTTGATTTTGCATGGCTTTCCAGAAACTGTCTTCCGTGGAGGTTCCGCCGTTAATTGAAATGGAGTTTGGCACTCTGTTTTTACCCGGTGCTTCAAAAAAGTCGAGTGGTGTTGCATAGAAAATCACCCCATCCGTTTCCAGTGCAATTCCTGTTTGTCCTACATAGGAGAACCCAATGTGTGGTTGGCCGGCTCCATCCACCGGCGTTTCTTTCGCATCAATAAATCGTTTGTCGAAACCACTTAACCAACGTGTAGGTGCCTCGGATTTCCATACCGAATAAATCAACTGAATGTACCCGGTAGTATCCATAACCAGTGCATTCGCCGCGTGATCAACCGTAATTTCCGTGTTTGCTCCATTTAGTGCACGGTTGTTTATCGCTAATCCATTCAGGTTGTTTCCTGCAATGTTCGCTCCTACAATGTTTAAGGTATTGTTCAAATTTGCCGTCGCGAGGAAATCTCCCCGAACCGTGATCATGGTTCGGGTGGGGTTCACTGCCGTCATCGTGTGGATGGTTATTTTACGGTTGAGGGCATTCAATGATCCAAAGACATTATCGTGATAATGTGCCGTTTTCACCTTCTTCTGATCGCTGATATACACTTCTCCGTCGTTTGAAGCCGCAGGAATGGCCTCATTTACGGTGATCCGGGTTGTTGCCCCCACAAGTGCTACGGAGCCCGCAGCGTTATTGACGCTGTATTCTCCGTCGTTATGATTCGCACCAACGGGTGTAGAGCCTCGCAGGATGAAGAAATCACCGGGATTCAAGATGGAGGTAATGTCTCCGTTTACGGTGATCTGCTGTGCGCCCTGGTTTACGTTTGCCACGGCCCGAACATTTGGGTTCAGGCGCCTGTAGTAACGTAGTTTGATCGTATTTGCAATGTTTATCCGTTGTCCGGCAGTACCGTTGGTAATTACCGGATATGAGAAAGCAATATCCTTCGTCCATTTCTCAAACGTTATATGTCCGAATCTGTTAACAGCCTGTGTTCCTGCGGGAATGCTTCCGGCGTCGACCTGAATATCCGTATGTGCGGGATTGCCTGCATTTGCCGTTACATTTACTACACGATACACGCGGTTGGCGGCAAGAAAACGGCAGCTGTGGAGTCCGATAAAATCGTTGGCCGCCAATTTCCCGACCACATTGTCGCTCACGGTGAATGTTGCGGTACCTTCGTTTACGGCATTTACAGATGCTCTGTTCAAAAGCCGCGAATGGCTCATAAACCTGTTTTGGCTCGATGAACTCAACACAAACCCGCGTTCTACGTACATCTGAGGATGGCTGTTGTGTCTGTTCCACGCAAGGTTGAGGTATATACTGCTTGTATCCTGGTTACTCTGAATGGGCGTATTTTGGTTGTCCATTACCAAGATCGGCCACTCCATAAACTCGTATTTTTTTGCTTCTAAGGGATTGCTACTTGAAGAAGGTGCATTGCCCATGCGCAACGCTTTTCCGTTATCGGATGTGGCATCGTTCACCGTATAGGTGTCGTCAAAATTGTACGAATATCCATGTTCATTGCGAATGTCGATATACAAGGCATTTTTCGTGTAAAACTTCGATACCACATGGTTGTATATGTCTGCTCCCGTATATGTGGTATGGTTCACTGCATTCGGGTCCGGATCCGGAACTACCGGATATTGCAATTTCGAGTGGAAGTGCATTCCAAAGTAGGCTGCCGGATCAACATAATGCAATATTTCTTCCTTCTTTGCTTTTTTGTCGTTGGGATCCGAGATGGATGAAACATCCATTACCTGATGTCCTTTTTGAGCATCGGCAATGGTTAGCGGATAATCTCCTTCGGCCAGTACGATCTCAAATCCAAATTCGTCGGTAGCCGCTGCGTTGTGGAAATGTCCTAATTCCATTCCGCGGGAAACCACCGGAAGTTGCGAATCTGTTCCGGCGCTGAAGAAATAATTGTCTAAGAATTCTTCCGTGGGTTTGTTCTCCCAATTTAACCCTGCCAGCGTAAGTGTACTCCCCGGGTTCAGGGTTTGATTGGTTTGGTGGAGCATGTCTACGAAGTTCCCGATCGGATTCCCCGTGGTGGGGCGAACATCTGTTGGGGTTCCTCCGTCCACAAAATCGGCTTTGCGCAAACCACGATAGATGAAATATTTAACTTTTGTGAAATAAATATCGGCCTGTCTCAACGGATGAATAATCAGGTTCATCGTATTGTTGGCCGGATTTTCCTGCACGAATACCAACCCGTCCAGAACAGCATACGCCATAACGCTATTGGCCGGCGGTGCAGAGAACAAGCTGCTCACACGGAAACGATGGGTGTCGATGGGACCAAAGGCTTGTGTGGCGGATTGTGTTACGTTACTTAGATCCGCAAATGCAAACATCCGTTGTGTTCCTCCGATCCTTGGTTGTCCCGAACTATTGGCAATGCTCGTTGCCGAGCCTCCCGGAGCGGTTACTGCATTTACGTCGATCTTAAAGGTTTCGATCGTTCGGAAGTTCGCCGGGTTGGCATCTGCCATATCCATTGCGAGGCGAATGTCTTTGTGTGCATTGGTTACGGTAAATGATCCGACGAACCACATGTCCGTATGGGGTCCGCCCACTGCATTTGCTCCGCCAATGGTAAGTACCGGGGCCACGATATTTAACCATGCCCCGCCTGTTTTTACCCAATTTCCGCCGGCAAAATTAAAGGTAACCTGATCCATTTGATCGTTTGTTCCCAGGCGGTAGGCCGTAAAGCGTGCATGTTCGGCCGTAAAGTTTTCCGGATCTTCTATTCGGATTCGGAAGTTCACCGTTACGGAAGTTCCGGCAGTATCTACCTGTACCTGCTTGTTGAGGCGTACGTTATTGTTGTCCAGGAATGAAATTCGATGTCCTAAGAATACTTCCTTGCATGAAATGTTGTTATTATCGTAAGGCGTATTTCCTGCCAGCAATCCATCGTGCGGAGTCACTTCGGATAAAACGAATGTTCCCAGTTTTCCTTCGATTACGGAAACGGCATCTCCCACGCCACGCGGATTGGTCAGATTTGTGATCAGGGTGACGACATCGTTGCCGGCATTGTTGTAATTAATGGATGCAATTTGCGTGATCTCGCTGGTCGCATTCCCCGGAGGTCCTGCTAAAATGTATTGGCCCGGCATAAGGTGGGTGGCATCGGCTACGTCGACAGTGGCGCTTGGTAAACCCGCTGCTACAAGTGCTGTTTGCACCGTGGTCGGATTGGCTTTGAGGCGCATCACCTGAACACCTGTTGGGATCATCGCTCCTAATCCTGCGACAGGGGCGGTGAGGGTCAGCACTCTTTCTGCCACGGATTGGATTGTTGCCGAGAATTGGTTGGGGGTGGCAGGCAGCCCAATTTGAATTACTTGTCCTGTTTTAAACCCGCGGGAATCGCTTACCTGAATGGTGGTATTTCCATTGTTTACGGTGTTCGTCAGGATCACGGAAGCAAACGTTAGCGGAAGCGCCGGAATGCTCAGTTGATTCCATTGTGTTTGGGAAATTTGGTTCCCGCCACTTGCAACTTGTGGCAGGTACTGCGCGGGAGTTGAAATTCTTGAACGCTGCGTTCCGATCAAAAATGTTCCGGCAAATCCTTGTGCAAACGTGTAACTTGTTTGAGCGGCTGTTGGTACTGCCGGATTGGGCCACGGCGTATCCGGTCCGTTCATGAAATCGTTGACCGTTATGGGCTGATCTCTTTCCGTATCTAATAATCCAACATACGTGTGAACCGAGTAATCAAAACTGCCTTGTGTTCCTCTGTTCCCAATTCTTGTATATATCCAGCGGTTGCCGCCCCGAATGGGTTTTTGGTGTGTGGTAGATCCGCTGGTAGCATAATTCGGGGGAGTGTGAGGAGGAGCAAGTACAGCAGGTGGTGCTACTGTTCGTATCCAAATATCAGGACTATCGATGGGTACATTTACATCGGTAGATGTAATGCCTCCGTCGGTCAATGTATTTCGAATGATGAGGTCTCTTGCATTGTGATTGAAATTGAGTGCTGCCTGCACCGCCGCATCGGCGTTTACGCGTCCAAAGCCGAGGGATTGGCTGTAAGAAGGGGTTAACCCTCCCGTAACAGGAGTTCCGTTCGGTTGTGCGTTGATAAGCGGGTCTATGGTCAGTACATTATTCACCGTGTCGATGGCTTTGATCCTGCGGATCTCACAATTAGCAGACTGAACCCATACGCGAGGATTTGCCCCTACGATGTTATGAGGGTTCCCAATATTCCCTACCAGGGTTAACGTTCCTGCTCCGATACCTCCCGGTTGAATTACATGAGGTTCCGTATTCGTTAGTACAACGGGGTCGTATTTGTTGTGCGCATTGGCAATGGCTGCTCCTCCGAGGGTTATTGTTGTGCTGCTTACAATCGCCGCAATATTTCTCGTTTCGGCATTGGCACCTACTCCGAATGTGATGGATTGTCCGACCTGAAAACCTTTGGTATTGCTCACACGTAGCTGCGCTCCGGCTGCCACAGGCCTGCTAAGTACTGCCGAAGATCCACCCCCGACAATAATGTTCATTCCCGGTTGGAAGTTGGCCGTATTTGCCACGTTGATGATGTTCGTTGGCGGTGCGGGTAGCGCATTGCTGGTCAGAACGGTTTCGGCACCAAAAAGAATGACCTGCCCGACCGAGAAATTCGCTACGGCGGCTACCTGAATGCCGGTTGCTCCGGCAGCATACCCCGCAGGGTTCAAAGGGTTGTTCACAACGGTATTGGCTGCCGGCGCGGCGTTTACTACCATCTGATCGCTGGCATCTGTGATATTCACTGCGGGAGCCTGGGTTTGCCAGCCCATATTTACTCCATTCACTCTTCCCAATCGAAAATCAATGGGTTCGGCTGTTCTTTGGAGAATATCCCGTAGTTCTAAGAAAGTCAAATGAGGGTTTGCCGAGAGTACCAATGCGCCTATGCCTGCTGTTAAAGGGGTTGCAGAAGAAGTTCCTCCAAAAGTATCGCGTGCATCGGCCTGCCCTACGATGATGCTCTCTACATTTCCTCCGGCGTGTACTTGCTTTAAGGCATTCGTTAACGTAATGGTGGTTCCTGCCACTCCTGCCGGTGCAATTCTTGCTCCTTCGGAGTTTGCTTGTCCGGCATTGATCAAAATTGCGGCTCCCGGTACCACAGAGGCATTGACGGCTGCAAGTTGAATGGTTGTTGGGTTAACTACGGCCGCCAAAGTCGTTTGGTGTTGGTTGTTCACAGGCAAGTTGCCCGTTCCCTGACGAAATGCGGAGATGACACCATAGTTTGTCGTTCGCTGGTGTTCAATTCCCGCAGCGGAAAAAATAGCGGGTGGTGTTCCAACGTAGAAGTAATGCGAAGGGGCACAAAAATCGATCCCGTTTAGTGGTCCGGTACCCCACGAGGAGTAGGATGAACGTACCTCTTCTCCATTCGGATCCAATGAACTTGCTGCAACGGTGAATACTTTTTCATGCACGGCAATTCTTACCAATGCGGTATTCACGGCATCGCCATTACCGGCGGCAAAAAAGATGGCTGTTCCTCTTCTTTTTCTGCCATATGATGTAATGTTGTGTACGGCATTATCCGTAGCACCATTTGCCGGAACCATAGCAGGCCAGGTGGAACTCACGGAAATAATGCCGGATCCCCAACCGGGGCTTTGAGGGGTATTAAAGGCAGGAGGAAATACTTGTGCAGGAGCATAATTGACCCCATCGGCAAACCACTGTGGGTTTAAGCCTCCCATCCAGACCAGTGCATGGTTGTCCACAAAATTCGAAGTGCCTGCACCCCAGGTGGTACCTAACAAACGTGCATTTGGGGCTGCACCCACCAGGCCCTGGTTTAGGTTAATTCCTTCCGGACCTCCGGCGGAAGCCGTTGCTACTCCGGCACACCCCAATCCATGCGAGCCTGGTGTACCCATGGCCGGAAGAGGCGGTTCCGGCGTATTATTGTCCGCAGGCATTACCTGTAACAGTCCGGTATTCGAGTTTACAGGTCGGAAATCATAAAACCCATACATTTTCTGCGCATTACCGATAATATTGGTAAGCTCACCCCCTCTGACATTCCCGCTAAAGTCGGCCAAAACAGCATTGGGATTGGGTGCCGCTGTCGATTGGATCCCGTCATCGTATATATTGATCACCACATCCGAACTACCAAATGTAAGATCTACATCTTTTGCTTTCAGTCGTTCCCACGCATCTGAAAGCCTCACCAGTGGCATGTACCACTGCTCCTGAAATAGTAGATCCGGAGGAGTGATGGCTGTGAGTTCTCTTTCCATGTCGAGGAAAGGTTCGGCTGATTCAAACCATCCGGTTTTTAATAGTTTTTGAGCGTAGGAGAAAATATCCGAGTTACCCGCAAGTTTGTATTCTACGATGTATGTGTTGGGATAGTAGCTGTTTTTGGAAAGCAGGCGTAGTTCCCTTCGCTTTAAGAATGTACGTTGTTCTTCTTCGGAGACTTCCTGAAAAAATCGTAAGTAAATGGTTTCCAGAACGGTGATTTCGTTGCCGTGATTGTCAATTAATACGCGCTTCGCTGCCATTCCTTTCTTACGGGCAAATGCTTTATTTACCCGAAAGCGATCTTTCCGAGGGAGGTCATCTACATTTAGCAGTAATCTTTTTTCTCTTTTATGATGATTTTTGATCTCAAGGTTCTTCATCACGTTCTTTCCCCGGGTTTTTCGTGATGTTTTTTTCTCGATTTTTGAAAGTTCTTTTTTAATGCTTGAGATCGACGTTTCTTTTTCAGGATCAATCGCCAATAACTCTTTTTGAATGATCGGCATTCTCATGTTGCCACAGATCACGAATTTCTCCGATTTGGAGCGCATCAGGTATACCGTTTGGTCGAATCCCAAATGGTTTACGGAGACATATATTTCTTCCGTTATATACTTTCGTTTTTCAACCTTTAATAAGTATCTGCCCGGGAGTAATGCCTCAAAGCGGTAACAATTATTTTTCTGATCGAAATATCCGGGAAAGAACCCATCCTCTTCTTTTGAATCAAGGGATGATTTCGGAATTATTACGACCCTGGCATCACTAATAGGGTGCTCCTTATCATCAAAAACTTTAACAGTGAACATGTGTGAATGTGATTAAGTTGAGTGATTTAATGGTGGCGTTTGGGGGGCGTGTGGTAAAGGTTTTGACAAAATATGATGCGACGATCATGCAACATTTTTTTGCCGACATCTACCAGATGAAACCCCCAGTCGAGGGGAAAATCAACGATAAACGATTTTTGATCTGTCATGTAATATGCATTCACGCCTCCGTAGTCGGTGATAATTTTCGAAGCAAGTGAATCTGAAATTTCCGAAGAGAACTTTACAATGATCTGATTTTTCAAACCGCCTTGAAATGCATGGGTTGTATCCAGAATAACGGGACCAAAATCCAAACCAAAAGCCTTTCTCAATTGCGCCAGAGCGGGATCGTTTTTATAAGAGAAAGCGCGGCCGTCTTTGCGTTTCAGGAATACGATTTCTGCGTTCGAAAAGTTTTGATCTGCATTTACATTCACCAACTCCAATGCCTCAAGCATGGTGTTGAATTGTGCTTGTTTTGCAGCATCGACATACGACTTGCTTTTTCCGGCAATCAGATCATCATTGAAGTAGTAGGTATTAGAAACGTCTCCTTCTGCTAAGAATCCGGTTCGTAGCGCTTCATTTCTCATTTCTGCGTTATTTTCCCGGGTTTCAATTAAAGTAGCTGTGGAACAACCCACACCGAAACTTAAAAGAGAAACCAATACGACTTGTATGGCTGAGATTTTTTTCATGCTCTTTGAGAGGGAAGCATGCGTCAGTGGTTGGTTAGCCTTACAAAAACAACGTCAATTTATCGAAAAAAATATATAACTCCTAGGGCAAGCGCATTTAAATTTTGAGTAGTTTCTCTGGGCATTGATGATCCCCTCTGCTTTTTTCGTTTGGACCTTAAGTACTTATGCCCAATCTACATGTTTTCTCTTGTTTGGTAGAGTTTAATGCAATTATAGCGGGTCAGAGAAAAATTTTGAGCAGCGTTTCCTTTTCTGTTATGGTCTTCATGAAATGCGACATCTAATAACCCACGTAGTTTGTTTTCAATCGCCCGGTGAGACCCGACCATTTGTTGCATTTTTTCTGCACTTTCTTCTGGAGAAGTGGAATACGAACCGTTGGTTACTTTGCTCATAAGGTAAAGGCAACTATTTGAAGGTGTTGGCCATGCTTCCTGCCGTATCTGTTTCAAGCGTCCGCTTGGAACACTATTTATGACGGCTCAATAGCCAAATGGTATTTTTTCAATCATTTGCTTGGAATGGCATAGCTATCCTCTCACAAGCGAGACGCTTGCGAGAGAGTTGGGTTGTGGTCCATGCTTCCTACCGTATCTGTTTCAAGCGTCCGCTTGGAACACTATTTATGACGGCTCACAAGCCCAATGGTATTTTTTGAATCATTTTCTTGGAACGGCATAGCTATCCTCTCACAAGCGAGACGCTTGCGAGAGAGAGGTTGTAATCTCCCGGAAGGGGTATAAAAAAATTGAATGCTAAACCGATGCCGGGTTATTTTAGTTAAACGGTAGCAGTTTTCCGTGGTGCAAACTTGGGCATAGTGGTAAAAAGGGCATTTTCGTAGTCTTCAATGAGTACCCTACCGGGATCGTGGCGGTAGCGTATTTTTTCGGAAACAATTACGGCTTCGTCGTTGGGTTCGAGGTAGGGGATCTCCAACTCATTTCCGTTGTCGTTGGTCCAAAAGAAGCTGTCGGCTTCACGATCAATATATACGGCCTGGTCGTGGTTCAGGTGCCATGTTTTGCCCATTAGCGTGTCGCGTTCAATGTGCGAAAAGTAATTGCGTGTTCAGCGAAAGGGGATGGGGCCGTTAAGGGTAAAGTCCTCTTCGTGGGTCGTGAGTTCGCCGGTGGGGAGGTGGATCACAAAAGGGATGTATTTTTCTTGAAGGTAGTGATTTTTAATGGACAATGGACAAAATTTCTACTCCAAAGGGAGTTTTA
>CALLUQ010000209.1 GCA_938010565.1 uncultured Flavobacteriales bacterium | reverse complement strand
CTTTACCTACCGCAGGAGGGGTGGCCGATGCCACCGTTCAGGCGTTCATGTTCCGCCTCAAATCACTGCTGGAACTCAACACCCTCAAAAACCAGTTGAACCTTACCGATGGCACCTTGGCAGCATTGCTGACCAACCCGTTGCTCGAAGATGAAAACGGCGATTTACGGTTGTTAAAGACCACGGGCTGGGAAGCCACACCACTCATTGCTCTGATCCGGCATTTCACCGGCAATGCCAGTGAAGACCCTCAGGTACTCTATCCGCTTTTATCGGATGTTGCCGTAATGAAACCGGTTGCAGCGGCCTATGCTGTGGCCCGGGTCATCGGAGTGGGAGCAAGCGATCTGACGGGTTGGATCACCAACAACCCTTCGTTTTCCGATTGCACCCGGATGCAAAGTGCCATGCGTGCCCGGTATAGCCATGCCGCCTGGTTGCAGGTCATTACCCCGATCAGCGATCGCATGCGAAAACGCCAGCGCGATGCACTGGTGAGCTACATTCTGTATGCGCTTTCACAAAATTCCGCCACCCGCCATATCGATACCGCAGACAAACTTTTCGAATATTTCCTGATCGATGTGGAGATGTCGCCCTGCATGAAAACATCGCGGATCAAACAGGCTTTATCGAGTACCCAGTTGTTCATCCAGCGTTGTTTGCTCAACCTGGAGTTGGATGTGGAACCGTCTTCCATCCATTCCGAGCAATGGTTGTGGATGAAAAATTACCGCGTTTGGGAGGCCAACCGAAAAGTATTCCTCTATCCGGAAAACTGGTTGGATCCGTCTTTGCGAAACACCAAATCGCCTTTCTTTAAAGAATTTGAAGGGGAATTGCTTGCCGCAGATATCAACGAAGACAGTGCCGGCGTAGCCCTGCTGAACTATCTGGAAAAACTGGATAAAGTAGCCCAGCTTGAAGTGATAGGCATGTGCAAAGAAGATGCCAATACCTATCATGTAATCGGGCGGTCTTATGGCAAAAACAGCGAGTACTACCACCGGATTTACGATGGTGCCTGGTCGGCCTGGGAAAAGATTGATGTGGATGTGGAAGCCGGAGCGGTGGTTCCCGTTTTCTGGAAAGACCGCCTGTTCCTGTTCTGGACCACCGTGGTAACCCGCGGCAGCGATCAGAGTGCCAACATCAGCAATTCGGCGGCCAACAACGTATCGTCGCTTAGCGGAACACCCGATTATACCCATCAAGTGAGTTTAAACTGGAGCGAATATTACAACGGCAAATGGCAGGTAAAATCCATGAGTGATCTGAACGAAACAGTGGATTTTGACAACAGTTCTTCCAACATCAGACACCTGATCCGGTTGTACTACGTTGTGAACGACAACGACCAGCTGGATGTGCATCTTTTCAGAAAAAATTTAAGCTCCGATACCGAATATTACGGAAGCCATTTTTACCGCTTTTATAACAAACACGCCATGCCGGAACGGATCTCGGAAGTAGGTGTTACGCCCGGCCTGTATATGGCTTCGACCTTTAAAGCAGGGCGCTACGTCGGAGATCTGGCCGCCGAGCATACGAACAAATGGACCCGATGGTTCAACCGAAACCCTTTAACAGTTCGTTATGAAAAGCATACGGGCCAGTTTGATTTCGATCCGGACGAAACCGTACACACCCTGCTGGGCAACCGTTTCAGAAAAGTAACCGACATTGCCAACTATTCTGGCAACGCCTTTGCAGATCCCTTCTTCGCACAAGATTACCGCCACTTGTTCTTTGTAACCATCGATAAGGATACTACTCCGGTAGCAAGGTGGGATTGGTTTGGAACGGAATACGCCATTCCGACCCCGCATACCCATTATGAACCCAAAGACGATTTTTTTGTGGATGATTTTATTTTTGATGTCCCTCCGTTTCCCGAAGAAGTATTCAACCCTCCGTTTGCAACGGATATCGTTCCCGAAACGTTGATCAATCCCGGAAATCCGGATGCGTTTTCAACCCGTTCGGAAATCACGGGGAATTTTGGTGCCGCAAGGCTTCGGAATACCGACTTTACCAACCCGGGCAATGCCGGAAACGAAGATATAAATCCCAACCGTAGTTAACCGACCCGATCTGCCGAACGATCTTAAAAACTTGAATTATGCCATTATTTGAATTGAATAATTATACCATTGGTATTTTCACCCAATCGGATTACGATTATACCTTTTACAACCACTTTCATCCTTTTGTAGGCCGGCTCATCGAAAGGTCGAACAAAGGAACCCTGAAAGATGTGCTCACGGCCGATCTGGACATTGATCCGATCGCATTTTTTAATGCCGGTTATGATGTAAACCCCAACTCCGATCCGGATATAAAGGTAGAGGGAAAGCCGTATGCACTGGATCTGGAACCCAAAGGTCCTTATTCCATTTACAACTGGGAGATCTTTTTTCACATTCCGCTGGCCATTGCGGTTCAGCTTTCAAAAAACCAACGCTTTGCCGATGCACAGAAATGGTTCCATTTTATTTTTGATCCTACTACCGATAATGAAACGGATGCTGACAACCCCAGCGGGCGTTATTGGAATTTCCGTTACTTCCGCGACAACACGGATGTGGATTCGATTACCGATATGCTGGAAACCCTCAGCACACCGGATGGCCAGTTAGACGAAGAAGGAGAACGTTTAAAAGCACTCTTGCTGGAGAGCATCGCGGCCTGGAAAAAAACACCTTTTAGTCCGCACACCGTAGCGAAATTCAGGCCCTTGGCTTACCAGTACAATGTGGTCATGAAATACCTCGACAACCTGTTTGATTGGGGCGATAGCCTTTTCCGGCAGTTTACCATGGAATCGATCAACGAGGCCACCCAGATCTATGTGCTGGCCAGCCATATTCTGGGAAAAAGGCCGGAACAGGTGCCGCCATTGCGCAAGCGCCCGGTAAAAACCTACCGCCAGATCAAAAATCAGCTGGATGCTTTTGGCAACCTGTTCGTAGAAATGGAGAATGATTTTCCGCTCAACGGAAACCATTACGGCAACGGAGGCAATGCCAACGAAACCAACTCTTTATTGGGGATCGGGGCTCAGTTGTATTTCTGCATCCCGAAAAACGATCGCCTGCTGGCCTATTGGGATAAAGTGGCCGATCGCCTTGCAAAGATCCGGCACTGCATGGACATCGAAGGAAACATTCGTCCTTTGCCCTTGTTCCAACCTCCTATCGATCCGGGAATGTTGGTGCGGGCTGCTGCTGCCGGACTGGATCTGAGTAGCGTGGTAGCCGGGTTGAACCAGCCAGTATCGCCGGTCCGCTTCCGGGTAATTTACGACATGGCTTTTAACCTTTGCGGTGAGCTTCGCGCCATGGGCAGAGACTTTTTATCGGCCATCGAAAAAGGCGACTCGGAAAAAATAGCCCTCATCCGGCAGGAGCACGAGATCAAAATGAACGACCTGATCAACGATATGAAATTCTTGCGGTGGAAAGAAGCGGAAGAAAATACCAAAGCCATTCTCATGAGCCGGGAAAGCACCTTTGAACGCTACCGGCATTATCAGCGTTTGTTGGGAAATGAAGACGTAGACAGCATCGGGGAGTTAACCCTCGAACAACCTTTGTTAACCGAAGAAAACTTTGATGAGGTGTACGCAGATTTGGTGGAAAGTTATGCGTATGAAATCGATGCGGACGATTACAAATCGAAACAAGGTGCGGGTGCAAAAGATCCGATTTCGGGAGATGCGGATTCGGAGCATTTGCAGCTGAATGAAATGGAAGACCGGGAACTGAACATACACATGCCAAATGCCACCGCCATCAGGGCTGCTTCCGCAGGCATCGGAGCG
The DNA here is from genome assembly GCA_938010565.1 of uncultured Flavobacteriales bacterium. Lineage (GTDB taxonomy): Bacteria > Bacteroidota > Bacteroidia > Flavobacteriales_D > CALLUQ01 > CALLUQ01. Next base: position 1,901 of record CALLUQ010000209.1, on the reverse strand, counting down.
GCGGCTACTGCGCTGGCTCTCATACCGCAGTTCAATGCACACGGAACACCGCTGGGCGTAGGGGTGTCTACGGGTTTTGGCGGCGTTCAGATCTCCAAAGCAGTACAAGCTGCCAGCCAGCTGGTGGGCATTGGTGCGGATGTGGAATCGTACAAAGCCACCCGAACAGGCAAACTGGGTTCCTACCAGAGAAGAATAGACGAATGGGTGGCAACCGGCAATCAAACCACCAAAGAATTGCAGGAGATCGGCCGCCGTTTGATCTCCTCGCTTATCAACGAGCAGGCCCTGAAAAAAGATTACGAAAACCACCAGGTTTTGCGGGAGCAAGCCCAGGCCATTGAGGATTTCCTGAAACAGGAAAAATTTACCACGGAAGAAATGTACCTGTGGATGCAGGGCGAACTGTCCAAAGTGTATTACGATGCTTACAAACTGGCGCACGATACGGCCAAAAAAGCAGAAGTAACCCTCAAACACGAATTGATGCGCAACGAGTTGAACGAAAGGGAATTTGTGAAATTCAACTATTGGGATGCCGGAAGAAAGGGGTTGCTTTCGGGCGAGGCGCTGGTACTGGACCTCAAGCGCATGGAGCTGGCTTACCACGAAAACAACAAGCGTGAATTTGAGATCACCAAACACGTATCCGTGAAACGCCTGAACCCGGCGGCTTTGTTAAAGCTAAAAGCCACCGGAAGTTGCAGCATCGATCTGCCCGAATGGTTGTACGATCTGGATTGTCCGGGACATTACATGCGCCGCATCAAATCGGTGAGCATTTCCATTCCTTGCATTGCCGGCCCCTACACCAGCGTAAATTGTACTTTGTCGCTTCAAAAAAGTTCGTTGCGTACTTCTGCCTTGTTGAGTGATGGGGTATATGAACGGCAGGAAGAAGACATCCGTTTTACGGACAACTTCGGGGCCATTCAGTCCATCGTAACCAGCAACGCACAAAACGACAGCGGCATGTTTAACCTGAATCTGGATGACCAGCGTTTTCTGCCTTTTGAAAATGCCGGCGCCATTTCAAGCTGGACCCTCGATCTGCCAGATGATTTCCGTCAGTTCGATTACATGACCATTGCCGATGTGATCCTTCACGTGCGTTATACGGCACGGCAGGGAGGAGAATTTCTGAAAACCGGAGCCGGCACCTACATTGCCGAAGCCCTCGCTTCGGATGGCGATCTGGTATGGAACCAGATGTTGAGCCTGAAGCACGATTTCCCGAACGAGTGGTACCAGTTCAAAAACGATGAGACACAGGATATGGCCATTACTATTACTGGCGATCATTTGCCTTACCTTACCGGCGGAAGAGATATTGTGGTGAAAGTAGCCGATTCGCTAACATACGAAATTGCAGATGAACAACTTTCTGTCGTAGACCTTGCCACTCCGGCATTGGATGCCGTTTTTCCGGATACCGGAAAAACGGTAACGTTTGATCACAATGTGATTGCCGGCAAAGACGACCTTTTCTTTATGTTGGCCTACAGCCTTGATGAAGCGTAGGACACATTTTCGAAAAAGGTTTGAATCAAGTAGAGGAAAATAAAGGCAGCCACTAGGTCGCCTTTATTTTACCCCTCTCCCACCACCGGGTATACGGATCCGTACCACGACGGTTCGCCAGGTTCAATGTAGCCGGGTATACTCAGACCGTAGTACCTTTCTCTCTCGCAAGCGTCTCGCTTGTGAGTTTTAATTTATCCGTACAATCTGTAACCATCCTACCGTATCTGCTTCAAGCATCCGCTTGGAACAATATGTATGCCCTCATAAGCCAAATGGTATTTTTTCAATCATTTGCCCGGAACGGCATAGCTATTATCTCACAAGCGAGACGCTTGCGAGAGAGGGGGGAAATTCTAATACCCGTGTTCATACACTGC
>CALLUQ010000208.1 GCA_938010565.1 uncultured Flavobacteriales bacterium | reverse complement strand
TCTGCTTTACCCACACCAGATTTCCAGATCCATTCAGTTTACTGATAAAAATGTCAGCGCTTCCTGCGCTGGTCATGTTAAAAGTACCCGGTCCCGGATCAAAGTCGACGGTTCCGTAAAAATACCCTGTGGTATATACGTTTCCGGCTTCATCCACGGCAACGGAATAACCAAGGTCATCATCGGTTCCTCCCATTTGTTTCGCCCAGACAAAGTTGCCGTTTTGGGCGTGTAGAAATGGTGAAAACAAGGTACATAAAAAGAAGAGTGTAAATATATTTTTCATTAGATGTAAGGTTAGATGGTTAGTAAATGGTGTTTAATTTATTGCATGCTGTGTGTTGGTCCCATTTTATCCTTTGTTCCGGGGAGTCGGGCTTATTTAGCATCTGGTCAGAAGCTCTCTTTTTATCCGTTTTTGCTTTTGATCTTTTGCCGATATTCCCGGCCATTCAAAGGCTTTTCCAGGTGGCTTTTTATTTTTTCACAACTCAACAAGTCGCAAGATATTCGTTTAATGCAAAGGTCCGTTAAATGGCGATAAAATATAGGTGATTTATGCATTGAAATACCGGAAAAGGCGTAGCGGGTAAACTAAGCTAAAACCATGAACAGATGGCCATTCAACGGCCTGCCGGAAGGGAAGAGGCGGACGATGCCATGTAAACCAAAACAGCGATCTAATATTTTCCTTGTACTACTAAAGGTCTTTTTTTCAGGAAAGAAAAAATCCCTTTCGGTGGAGCTATAAATGGACAGGATAAAAATAGTTCATCTTATAATGAGGCGCCATACTGTGGAAATGAATGCTATTTTTTGTCCTTTTCGTGCCAAAGGGCAAGTGAATGAGATAATGTGTTTTATTTAGAATTTAAATATCAGGGCGGGGCGACCTACCCCTGTTACCCGACTGCGTTGAGGGGACGATCGTCGGGAGGAACAAAGCGGAGCAATGGTGTGCTGGCTTTCTGTGGAGAGGTTATTTATCTTTATAATGAGCCATGCACTCAATTACATATACGGTAACAACTTGTTCATTGACAGCGTAAACCAATCGGTGCTTTTTATTGATCCTACGAGAATACAAGCCCTGTAAATTATGTTTGCGCTTTTCCGGTTGACCTGTTCCGGTAGTCGGATGCTCCATTCATTCATTGAGTAGCGTTTCAATTTTTTTAGGATTGACTGACCTCCTGATCTCTTGTGTTTTGCAATATCTGCTAAGGCTGTTTTAGAAAATGTTAATGTATACCTCAAAAACCCAATAAGCCACTGATTTCCTTAGAGGTACGTTTTGAACTTCTCCTTGCCGAGCTTCTAAAATATGTTGCCTGATTTTCTTTACCATCTCAGCATTGAAGCACATATCACCCTCACTTACAGGAGTTAAAACATAAGCTTTGTTTTTCCTCTCCGGACAATGATGTGCTCTCCCTTATCCACTCTTTCAAAGTATTCTTTTTGGTTTTGCCTCAATTCTCTACTGCTTATTACTAACCTCATTTTTCACTTTGTGTATCCTATTTTCCACACCCATTGCCCTATTCCACCCTTAACGCACCACCACCACTCCATCCCTTCTCGTTATGTGGCCATACGCATTGGTGGCTTGCACATACATGGGGTAACTGCCTGCCGCAAGGGTACCGGGCAGTACAATGTAACGATCATCGGTATGAAAACCGGACAGATCAAAATGGGTTAAAACAGTATCGGTGAAATGAAAAGTGGTTGGGTACACCGCAGCGGCGCCTATGTTTACCGTAACCTCGCTCAAACCGGCAGCATCCGTAACGCTGCCCTGCAGCACTATCGTGTCGCCCGCATCCACCGCAACAGGCGCACTAAAATCGGGAGAAGTAATGGTTATGTTGGCCTGGTCTTCGTGGAACATATCCAACACAAAATACGCTTTTGTACTTGTATTCCCTTCCGCATCCAGCGCTTCGCCAAGCAAGCGGTAAATGCCTGCAGTGGCCATGCTGTCGATGGTAAAGTGCAAGTTCTCGTGGTAACGGTTGCCGGTAATGTCGGCAATATAGTTCAGGGAATAAACACGATCCGAAGGATTTCCCAGGCTGTCGGTAATGCGCAGCCGGTACTGGGAAAGTGCGGTTTCGTCGGTGGCATCAAACTCCACCGTAAAGGCCGTTCCGGCGGTTACTGCTGCCCGGCCGGTTGCTCCATCCACCGTAAGGTTTTTAAAAACAGGCCGTACATCGTCTGTCGGTTTTTGGCAGGCGGTTAGCAAAAAGAGCAACCCAATGGCCGGTAATATGGCATACGATCCGGAGCGTTTCACGGTACACTGATATCCTGACGCAAACGGTTGTAATTGCCCAGCGTATCAAAAGCCGATAACTCCAGCAGGTAAATTCCGGAAGTGGCGTTGGCGGGGATATGAAACGGCACACTGTCTTTTTCAAGCGTATCGAGGCTCCATACATCGTATACCAACGAATCGTAAGCAAAGGTTTGGAAGTAGAAGGTTTGCGTACCCACGGCGGTTTCCTGTGTGAGTTGAAGTTGGATCTGTTCCAGCGCCTCATCGTCGTGAATGGTACCCGCCATGGCAAAAGTATCGCCGGCATGGGCCGACAGGGGGTGGCTTAAATCGGGTTGTACTACGGAAATGACCGGCATATCGACGGTTTCGATCAGCAGCGGAATGGCATAAGGATCGCTCACATTGCTTTCCATATCCATCACCTCAACTACCAGGTTAAACCTTCCGGCCAACGTTCCGTCCGGAATAATCACCGTGGTATGCACACTTGCTGCTGTTCCGCTTAGAGGGGTTACTTCGTTGTAAGCAAAAGGAGTAAAATGGGGAAGTGCCGTAAAATCGGCTTCGATCCGGATGCGGTATTTCTGTAAAGCACTGTTGTCGGCAAAATCCATACTGAAATGCAGGGAATCGCCCGGGTTTTGCACCAGTGCATCGTTTGCGCCATTTACCCAAATCGTTTCAAGGGTAGGTTCTTCTTTGTCGGTTTCAATCGGATCTTCGCAAGAAGCCAACCCCCAAAAAATCAGCACACTGCCGATCAATAATCTGATTTTCATGCCATCGTACTTGAAGGGGCAAATATACGGTTTCGTAAAGAAACCTTACCTCCCTTGGAGCTAACGAACAGAAACAAGGTTTTGGTATCCGGCAGGTGTGTTTGTTTTTCATGGTTTTTGTTCAACCAAAACCAACTCTCCGAATATGCCGGTTCGGTATCGCCTGCAAAAAACAGCCTGTAGGTCGGCTGTTCTTAAAACCTTACACAACAATCCGGATAATTTTTTGGATTTTTTATTGCATACTTGTACTGAAATGAAAAAACATTTGCTGCTTTACACCGGTGTTCCGTTGCTCCTTTTTATGGTGGTTACGGCTTTCGGGCTTACACCGAAAGGAAACACTTCCAAACTCAAACTTCGTTATGCTGACGATGGCAAGGGTTTGCTGTGGGAGATCTCCGGCAATGGGCTGAAACACCCTTCTTTTCTTTACGGAACCATTCACATTCGGGATAAACGGGTTTTTGCCTACGACCGTCAGGTGCAAAAAGCATTTGACGCCTGCGATGCTTACGCTATGGAACTGCTGACCGACAGTGTTAACCCGACCGATGTGGCCCGCTGGCTTCGGATGAAAGACACTACCCTCGAAATGCTGTTGAGCCCTGCCGATCTTCGGGAGCTGGACGATACGCTCCGGGCCAGGCTGCACACCGGTTATGCTTTTTTTAACACCACTCAGCCCTTTTTTCTTGCGGCTCAACTTTCCTTGGCAGGGATGAACGAAGAAATGCCGGTGCTGCTCGACCTGTACTTCGATGAAATGGCCAAAGCACAGGAAAAAAGCCGCTTTGGCATTGAAAAATTCAGCGACCAGGCGGCAGTTGTTCGTTCCATTCCTTTGAAAGATCAGGCCGAAGATTTGCTGAAAGTGCTGCGCGATACCACCGGCAAGGCCGGTCATCGGGAGCTGTTAACCCTTTACATGGCGGGAGATGTACACGGGATCCTTAACATGGAAAGTACGGAAATGGGATCGGAAGCCTTTCAGGAACAGTTTCTATGGAACCGCAATGTAAACATGGCCAACAAGATCGATGAACTTATCCGGACCCAAACCACTTTTAATGCCATTGGCGCAGCCCACCTGGGGTCCGATCGGGGAGTGATCGCCTTGCTTCGCAAAAAAGGCTATACCCTGAAACCCGTTCTTACTCCGTTTAAGTCGCTTTAATGTATTGTATTCATGAAGTTTTTTTTCCTTTCCCAAATCAGTTTTCCGGTTCTGCTCCTGGCGTGTTTATCTCCGTCTTCCAACGTTCAAAACAAAGGCCATGATCCTCTTGCAGCAGCGCATCCCGATAGCATGGCCCAACAAACGGCTTACGTTCCTGTGCCCTGGCCTTTTGAAGAAGCCAAAGCCGATTATACGCAAACCACCGTTACCTTGCCCGAGGGGTTGCGTTACGATCTTCTTTTTGCTCAGGATCGCGACAGCGTAATGCGGGCCGATGGGCTTCATTTTCCCGCTAAGGGCTACCACGATATGAATGCCTATTTGCCTTTTGATTCCAGCAATGTGCACGGTTGGGTATATACAAGCCATGAAAGCAGGCTTGCCGACCCCAACTTGGGTGATGCGGGAGGAGGTACATTATATGAAGTGAAAAAAACCGGTGAAAAATGGAACGTTGTTCCGCCTTTTTATCATGTCGATTTCAAAGAAGTGGGAGGATCTCTTCGCAATTGCGGAGGTACGGTTACTCCTTACGGTACCATTCTGAGTGCCGAAGAAACGTTTGCACCCAGCAACCGCAGCATTTGGTTGGAGGGCAGAGGTTTTTTAGATACTTCGGATTTTAACGGCCGGTCGCGCCACCTCAACATGGGTTTTATGGTAGAAATAGATCCCAAACAAAAAAAAGCCACGCGAAAGCTGCTTGCCATGGGGCGTTTTATGCACGAAGATGCAGAATGCATGCCAGATGGTAAAACGGTTTACCTTACGGACGATTACAACCCCGCCGTTTGGTTCAAGTTTGTGGCCGATGAGGCTTTTGAATACGATAAAGGGCAATTGTATGCGTACAAGCAAAGTGCGGATGGCCACACCGGCGAATGGCTCCCGTTGCCCCGCGATACGGCCTCCCTGCTCAACATTCGCGAAGTAGCGCTTCGGAAAGGAGCGACCATGTTTATTCGGCATGAGTGGATCGTGGAGCACAAAGGGAAACTCTACATTTCCGAAACCGGTGCCGATGTTTATAGCTGGAGTGCAGCCATGCACATGGGAGGAGTGCCCGCAAAACATATACAAGACCGGTTGTTGCTTTACGATAGCATTTACGAAGATGTACACGGCCGCATCCTCGAATTTGACCCGCAAACCATGCGCATGCGTACTTATCTTGAAGGAGGACCTGCTCCGGGCGATCCTACCAAAGTATTCTCCAACCCCGATTGCATTTCAAAAGTGGCACTTTACGGAACGACCTGGCTCGTCATTTGCGAAGATATAAATTGGTTTACCAAAGGCCGTGTTGATGCCATTTCCGAGGCCAATCGGCAGGTTTTTAACGAGTTGTATCTTTTGGATCTGGAAAATCCTCATCCCACCCGGGATCAGCTTCACCGTTTGATGATGGGCCCGAAAGGCTGTGAAACCACAGGGGCGATCTTTACCCCGGATGGCAGTTCGTTATTTGTGAACATCATGCACCCCTGGCCCCTTAATCCGGAGCCGTTTAATGTTTCCGCCACCATTGCGATCAGCGGCTTTGAAAAAAAATAAGGCCCGCCGATGTTGTGCTTTGGCAGATGGTTTTTTTTTCGGGAGTGACCGTGTACAAAAATGCGTTGTTCATGTTGGGGTTGTAGCTCCGTCAGGAGGGCTGGTTGCGGATGCGGAAAACGGTTGGATTGATGCCCAACTTCCGAACCACAAAAAACAACATCAGCATGTTGTTGAGTACCAAGCTGGCAGCAGTAGCCATCGCAGCACCTTCATAGCTGTAAAGCGGGATCAGGTATGCGTTTAAACCAAAATTAACCAGAGTGCTGAAACCAAAACACCAACTGGCTGTTTTCTCGTGCCGTGTCATAACAAGCAGGTTCCCTACCGGGCCGCAAATGAGGTGGACAAACTGGCCGGCCACCATCACAACAAGAGCAAACCCACCGGCTGTAAATTCATCGCCAAAAAGGTGCAGGATCCAATCGCGGCCTAAAATCAAAACAACGGCAATGGGAATTGCAAGGGCCGTAGCGCCATGTGCGGTACGCGTCACCATCCGTTGCATTTCTTCCTTTTTCCCCGCGTGGTGGAGCCGGGAAATGTTGGGTGCAATGACTCCGTTAAAGGCGATAAGGATAAAATTCATGTACGAAGCCAGTTTGAAAGGAACGCTGTAGATCCCCACCGCTTTCTGGCCAACCATAGGAGCAAGCATCAACACATCGAGGCGGGCAAAAGTAACCATGGCAAGGTTAAAAGTAAGCACCACCAAAGCCTGGCGCCACCACCGGGCTTTTTCTTTTTCATCGGGCATTACCGGGCTTGCTTTCGGAACCCTTTTATGGATCTGCCACCGGATGTAGATCAGCGCAACCAGCATGGCGCCAAGGTTCAAGGAAATGGCTAGAACGGCATCTAATGTGCCTTCTTTTTCGGCAAAAAACCAAACCGAACCAAGTGATAAGAGCAATAACCCGGGTTGGATCAGGTTTTCGGCATAGTACGAAACGGTCACTTCCTTGATGGCATTCAGGGTCGCACGGCGATGGACGATCAGTACACCGACGGGGATGGCCAGCAAGGCCAGGCGAAAGGTCAGGCGCGTTTTCGGATCCTGAAAAAACTCCAGATCGATGAAAGAGATGCTCATGGCAATGGCGCCCACCACAACGCTGATGAGTACTATTTTAGGTTGGATCCACCGGTATATGCCCCACATCAGGCCCTGTTTTCCCTTTAAGGTAAAACGGGCAAATTCGCGTATCATCAGGCGGTCGAAGCCGGCCACTCCAACAAGCGTCAGAACCGATGTCCAGGTAAAGGCATATTGATAATACCCCAATTCTTCGGACCCCAATACATTGGCGAGCAAAAGCACAATGCCCAGCCCCATAAAAGAGGAAATGGTTTTTATACCAAACAGGAAAGCGGATTTTAATACAAGGGCTTTCCCGTCCTTCTCTTCGGGTTTAAAAACGGTATGCCACAGTTCCTTGAGCAAGGCAAAGGTTTAGTTAAAAGCCGTTTTATAAATATCCATAAAGTGTTGGCCTACTTTTTCATAGCTAAAACGATCCCAGGCATATTGGGATAGTTTTTCCGGAGCATAATCGGTGTGGTGGTCCACCATGTAACGCATGGCTTTTTCCAGTTGGTCGTCGGCTTCTTTATCAATTACAATGCCTACTTCTTCGGTTACAAACTCTTCCGGTCCGCCGGAACGGCTTACAATAACCGGTTTTCCGCAAATGAGAGCTTCGGCTGTGGCTACGGAAAAGGTTTCAAAATTGCTGTTGGTAATGAGGAAGTTCATCGTGGGAACCGTTTTGTAAACAAAATCGTTGAAACGACGGCCGTACATAAAGATCTGCCGGTCCATCAAACCGGTGGATTTTGCCAGTTCACGAAGCTTTTTTTCATCCGGCCCACCGCCGATAATATGCAACTCGATGTCGTTTCGTTGTACTGCTACCCGGGCAAAAACACGGATGATGCCGCTCACATTTTTTTTGGGGTCGTCGAGGTCGGAAATGTTCAGCATGCGTACTTTGCGGCCATCTGGTTTGGGAAGTTGCTGAAGATTGATGGTTTCGATGATGTTCGGAATGATGTGAAAGGTGTTCTCAAAACCGTTTCGTTCCATCTGGTTTTTGAGGCTGTTGGAAACGGTGAGGATGCCTGCGGCGTTTTTTCCGATTTTCCGGCTGTAGTATTTTTCCAGGCTGTTTTTTGCTTCGAACTTACCGGAGGCATATCCCGTCCACTGTTCTGTAATGAAATAGGGGGTGCCCGTTTTTTTCTTTATCCGCAAGGCAATTGCACCCGGCCTGCTCAGAATGTTTACATGCACCACATCGGGTTTTCCCAACCGTTGGCGGATGCACTCCATTCCTCTGCTGTTCCCCTTCAAATAGCGCCGCAGGTTGATGATTTTGCGCAGGGGGGTAAAAGCAATGTTGCTTTTCCGGTAATATACCCGGATCTCAGGAAAACCGTTTTCAAGGGTTTCTTCTATTCGGAAGTGGGTTGTAAGCTCAGGGTCGGGGGTTACATAAAGTACAGCTACATCCGCGTAAAGCGAAACGGCTTTGGCATGTTTTTGCAGAAACACACCAAATTGCAGATCGTATTTATCCGGATACCATTTGGGCAGAAAGAGTACTTTTTTTACCTGATTTTCCATGTTGGACAAAGAAACGGATTCCGGTCCAATAAAGTTGCATTTCCGGAAGTTGTGCTTTTTTATCCGGATGGAACCGCATGTTGCGTTTGGATTGGCGGGAGCCGGAAACATGATCGGGAGATGTGTGCGCCGGTTTCCGACCCTAACTGAAAAAAAGAGTTAATTCCAATTGTGCAGAATGAATAGGTCTGATCAATCGGTTTATTGAAGCTTTATTTATTTGTTGTTTATTTCTTTTCTGATTTCTTCGATTTCGCTTTCTGTATATCCTGTTGCTTTTGCGATAGAAGAAACAATCAATCCAATTTCAATCAGGTTTACGGCTATTTTCCTTTTTTCCAGTTCGGCATTTTTTTTCTCTTCCTCTCTTCCCTTTTCCATTCCCTTCTCCATTCCCTCCTCAAAAGCCGTATCCAATGAGTTCTTCAAATCCCTGTAGGACTTCAAACTTTCCTCATAAGCATCGGCCTCCGCTTTGCTGAACCTGGCTATCTCCGCCACTTCAAACAACCGTTCAAAGATGCTTTCCCGAAGCTCATTCGGCACTCGGTCCAACTTGTTCAGGTTCCTGATCACGTACATCCATTTGTCAAATCGAGAGTTCAATGATTCAACGGGCTTGTTGAACTTGGGCATCTCCAAATAGATGAAGGTCAACTTATCGTAAAACACTTTACACGTTTCAACATCCGTCAGCTTTACGTCATACCTGAACTTTGTGGGCTCTTCCATGTCCGAATCGAACACAAAAT
>CALLUQ010000207.1 GCA_938010565.1 uncultured Flavobacteriales bacterium | reverse complement strand
AATTGCTTCCTGCCGATTGCTCAGGTTTTGTAATTTTAACAAAAAATGCATCTCCCATGTGTGGCATAGCCGGAATTATCTCTTTTTCCGAAAAAAACGATCGGTTAAAACAGCAAATTGAAGCTGCTACCCACCAACTCCGAAAACGGGGGCCCGATCATCGGAATACTTTTTTGCACGGCCGCGTTGCACTGGGGCATACCCGGCTTTCTGTCATCGATACTTCTGCCTTGGCCAACCAACCTTTTACCAGTGCAGACGGACGTTATACCATCGTATTCAACGGTGAGATCTACAACCACGCCACTTTGCGCGATGCTTTGGAAAAAGAAGGCCATCGTTTTCGTTCGAAAAGCGATACCGAAGTTTTGTTGCAACTCTTCATCCATGAAGGAAAGACATGCTTGCAAAAGTTGAACGGTTTTTTTGCATTTGCCATTTATGATCAAACCAATGATGAGGTATTTCTGGCACGCGACCGGATGGGGATCAAACCGTTGCTCTATTATCAGGATGAACATCGGTTGGCCTTTGCCTCTGAGATGAAAGCACTGATGGCCATGGACATTCCCAGGCAAATCGATCACACCTCGCTCTGGCAATTTTTACAATTCAACTATATTCCGGCTCCAGCCAGCATTTTTCAACAGGTCAGGAAGTTAATGCCGGGGCAATGCCTTTCCATCCAACATAAAAAAATAACCCCGGAAACCTGGTATACTTTGCCTTCCACCCCTTTAAAAACCTCCGATCTAAGTTATGCCGATGCACAAAAAGAATTAAAGGAAAGACTCGAAAAATCGGTGAGTTTGCGGATGACCGCAGACGTTCCCCTTGGCTGTTTTTTAAGCGGCGGAACCGATTCTTCCGTTATTGCAACCCTGGCACAGCAACAATCCCGCCAATTGCAAACGTTCTCCGTGGGTTATGCCGACGAGCCCTATTTTGATGAAACCGGATTTGCCAGCGCAGTAGCCGAAAAAATCGGCAGCCGGCACCAGGTATTTTCACTCACCAACGACGATCTTTTTGAACACCTGGATGCCGTTCTCGAATACATCGACGAGCCCTTTGCAGATTCTTCTGCCATTGCCGTTTATCTCCTTAGTAAAAAAACCCGGAACACCGTAACGGTAGCCCTTTCGGGAGATGGGGCCGATGAAATTTTTACCGGATACCACAAGCACCGGGCCGAATGGCGGGCCCAACAAAAAAACCGGATGAATTCGGCCATTTCCGCAGGTACTCCGCTTTGGAAGTTGCTGCCACAGTCGCGCCAAAGCAAACTGGGAAACCTTGGCCGGCAACTCAACCGTTTTGCTACCGGTTTAAGCATGTCGACCGCAGAAAGGTATTGGCATTGGGCTTCATTTTTGCCACAAGATACGGCGCAGGAGTTGCTCTTTGCTGCGGTAGATAAAGAAGCATACGAACAACGCAAAAAGGCGATTTTAAAACACCTCACCGATCAAAGCGATCTCAACGATATACTCTATACCGATACCCACCTAGTACTCCCCAACGATATGCTCACCAAAGTTGATCTGATGAGCATGGCCAACAGCTTGGAAGTAAGAACCCCATACCTGGACCACCACGTAACAGAATTTGCTTTCAGCCTTCCTGTGGCTTACAAAACGGATGGAAAAATGCAAAAAAAGATCCTTCAGGATACATTCCGGACGGCTTTGCCGGAAAAGCTTTACAAACGCTCCAAACAGGGCTTTGAAGTACCGTTGTTGAAATGGTTCAGAACTGGTTTAAAATCGCGGATCACAGACGACCTGCTGCATCCGGATCTTATACGCGAACAAGGATTGTTTCAGCCGGAGATCATCGAAAACCTAAAAAAACAGCTTTTTGCCCAATCGCCCGGCGACATCCATCTTACCCTCTGGAACCTCATCGTTTTCCAATCCTGGTGGAAACGATACATACAGGCCGGGTGAACCCCATCTTCGCAAAAGTTTTAACTTAACCTGTTATTTTTATCCTCGGCTCATGCCTAAAATATTGCGCATCATCAATCGGTTTAACCTTGGGGGCCCCACCTTCAATGCTGCTTTGCTCACCAAATATCTCGCACCCGAATTTGAAACGTTACTGATAGGCGGGGTACATGAAGCCACCGAAGATACCTCCTCCTTTATTGTAGAAGATCTGGGCATACAACCTACCGTTATTCCTGAAATGCAAAGGGCGATCAATTGGAAAAAAGACAACGCAGCTTACCGGAAAATCCTCGATATAATTGCCGGGTTCAAACCCGATGTGGTGCATACACATGCATCAAAAGCCGGCGCAATTGGTCGCCTGGCAGCACACAAAATGAAAGTTCCGGTTGTGGTACACACTTTTCACGGGCATGTGTTTCATTCTTATTTCGGAAATGCAAAAACCACCCTATATAAAAAAGCGGAACGTTATCTTGCCAAAAGATCCGACGCCATCATTGCCATCAGTGATCTGCAGAAAACAGAACTCGTTGAAAAATACCGGATCTGCCCGCCCGATAAAATGCACGTCATCCATCTGGGGTTTGACCTTGAGCGGTTTCGTCGGAACAAAGCCGAAAAGAGAGCCGCTTTCCGCAACCAATACCGGATGGATGCCGATACGGTTGCCATTATCATTACGGGCCGGTTGGTTCCCATAAAAAATCATGCGCTTTTTTTGGATGTGATGAAAAATGTAATGGCAAAAAGCCCGGTAAAAGTGCGGGCATTCATTGTAGGCGATGGCATGCTTCGGGCTGAGATCGAAGCAAAAGCACAGGCATTGGGCCTTTCCTGTTCCGGCAACGATCAGGATCAGGTGGATATTACGTTCACTTCCTGGATACGGGATATAGATCGGGCACTTGCAGGCAGCGATATTGTAATGCTTACTTCAAACAACGAAGGCACTCCCGTTACCCTGATTGAAGCGCAAGCAGCGGAAAAACCGATCGTAACTACGGATGTGGGCGGCATCCGCGATATTGTGCTGACCGACGAAACCGCCTTTGTTTGTCCGCCGGGAGATACGGAAGCATTAACTGCGGCCACTTTAAAACTCCTCGAAGAGCCTGAATTATATAAAAAAATGTCGTTGAAAGGTTGGGAATTTGTAAGTGAAAAATTCCATTATACCCGGTTGTGCGAAAACATGTCTGCCCTTTACCACAAGCTACTGGAAGCCAGAATCTGACCCTGTATTTCGGTAAAAGCCAATGCCGTTTTAAAAACCCACTTGCTTTGCAACTTAAAACGCTTTTTAATCCTTTTTTAATTCTACTTCGGGAGAATTGGTACTTTGATTATTGGTACTTTTAGCAAAATTTATTCCTTCTATGCGTTTGTTATTGGTCCTTCTCTGTGGCATAGCTCTGATGAGCAGTTGTTCCATCAACAACAGCACCATACTAAAAACCCACCGGGATTTTAAGTTCGATACGGTTCCTGCACTCAAGTACAGCGAGGTTTACCGCATTACTCCAAACGATGTGTTAACTTTTAAGCTGTATGCCAACGAAGGCTTTAAGATGATCGATATGGCCAATAATACACAAGACCGTACACAGGCAAACAAAACCATTACCTCTTCTTATGTGGTGGAGCAAGACAGTATGGCCAATCTTCCGATCATCGGTCGGGTAAAACTGGCTGGTAAAACGTTGAAAGAAGCGGAACTGATGTTGGAAGAAAGATTCAGTGTTTTTTACAACCGTCCCTTTGTCATCTTAAATGTTTCCAACCGGCGGGTTATTGTATTCAAAGGAAGTGCCGACAAGGCCCGAGTCGTACAATTGCGAAACAACAACACCAGTTTGCTTGAAGTACTGGCGGAAGCCGGAGGCTTAGATAGCCGCGGAAAAGCAAAAAGCATACGCCTTATCCGCATGATAGATGGCGACCGAAAAGTGTACAACATCGATCTTTCGACCATCGACAATATGAAATACATCGATATAACCGTTCAGGCCAGTGATGTGATCTATGTTGAGCCGGTGCCCGATATTGCCCGGGAAGTGTTTCGGGAGTTTTCTCCGGTCTTTAACTTGGTTACCACGTCCATTACCCTCTGGCTCATTCTCACCCGTGGATTTTAATTTCGGAGATCTCTACAGCTCATGCTCAATTCTCAGGAAGATCATCCCAACCATGACCGGTTAGAACGCTATAAAGAGCGGATCACAAATTTCTCGAACGAATTTGAGCCGGGCCTATTTTTATATCAGGCAAAACGATCCGTTCTCTGGATCATTGCATTTCTGGTGTTGGCCACCGCAGGGGCTTATTTTTACCTGAGGTATACGGCAGAAACATTCAAGGCCCAGGCCATTATGCAAATTAACGACCGGGATGATGCCCATGAGGTACTGGAAGTAAAACAACTTCATCAGAACAACATTGCGGCAAAACTGGAAGTATTGCGTTCTAAAATACTGCTGCGCGATGCATTGGCTACTTTGCCTTTGCAGATCAGCTATTTTGCAGAAGGAAAAGTACTCACCAATGAACTCTATTCCAACACACCATTTGAAATTGAGATCCTGAAGTTAAAGAACGAAAAGCACATTTCCATGCAACGGATCGATATCCGGTTTCTGGAAGAAGACCGTGTAGAACTGGCCTATGGAGGAAAAAACGAATACCAAAAGGTATTTGACAACCTCCATCACATCCAAACCCCACATGTCGACCTGCGCATCAAAGTGAAAAACTTCGATGAAATTCAAACCCTTCAAGCCGAAAACAATGTCTACTTTCGTATCAACCAATTCGATAAGTTGGCAAAACAGTACCACGGCAATTTGCAGATCACGGTACTCAACCATGAGGCCAAAACCATTCAGATCGAATTCAAAAACCACCACCCTCAAAAATGCCGGGATGTAGTGATGGCACTTGCCAAAGGGTTCATCAGCCATGAAAACGACCGGAAACAAAAAAGCTCCAGAAATATTCTTTCTTTCATCGATTCGCAACTGGATTCGGTATACCGTCGTTTGCGCAATTCCGAAATGGCCATTCAGACGTATAAAAAAGACAACAAGCTTTCTTCCAACCTCGACGACCTCACTACTTCCTTCCTGAACCGTATGAACGACCTTGAAAAGCTGGCCGTACAACTGGAGTTGGAAGAAAATGTGATCGGGCAATTAGAGAAAACCGTTACCGATTCGGTTACGAAAGTAAACGTTTATCGCCTGGTGCCACTGCTGATCGATTTTTCCTACGAAGGAATACTGACCGATCTTATCATCGATCTACATCAATCGTTGATAGAGAAAGAACAGCTGAGTTATGATTATACCCCGGAAAGTGAAGAGGTGAAAGCCTTCGATTTTGTGATCCGGATCAAAAAAAGCTTGATCCGTGAGAGCATCAGATCCACCCGAAGCCGCCTGGCACAACGCCGCACGGAAGTTCAGAAAAAACTGGAAGAGCACGAAACCGAATTTGGCAATTTACCTTCCAAAGAACTGGAATACCAACGCCTGCAACGCATTTTTAACATCAATGAAAAATTTTATACCCTGTTGCTGGAAAAGCGAACAGAGTACAGCATTTCAAATGCAGGTTTTGTTGCGGGGAACGATATTCTTGAAGTAGCGGAAATACCCAGACATCCCATTTCGCCCAACCGGAAGATCGTGTACGTTTCCTTTGTCCTCATTGGTGTTTTTATCAGCCTCGGGATGGTCGTTATACGCTATCTTTTCCACAACAATATTACCAGCCTAAACGATGTAATGAAACTGACACATGCATCTGTGAGCATCCTGGGCATCGTTCCCAAATACGAACGTACCATACCTGTTTCGCAATTGCTGATCGACAAGAACCCAAAATCCATGATCGCAGAATCTTTCCGTACGATCCGGTCGAACCTGCAATTCATTTCAAATGATGACGGACCCAAACTGATGGCCATTACTTCCACCATTTCAGGGGAAGGAAAAACATTTGTAGCCATCAACCTTGCCGGGATCATTGCTTACTCGGGTAAAAAGGTCATCATCCTCGATCTTGATATGCGAAAGCCCAAGATCCACATGGGCTTTGGAGTTGACAACAACCTTGGAATGAGTACTTTATTGATAGGGAAAGACAACGTAGAAAACTGCATCCGCCATAGCACACTCGAAAACCTCGATTTCATTACCGCCGGCCCTGTTCCTCCCAACCCTTCCGAACTCATTCTCAACGGAAATGTACAAAAACTGGTAAAAGAGCTTCAGAAAACGTACGATTATGTGATCATTGATAACCCGCCGGTTGGCTTGGTAACCGATGGTATTTTCATCATTCAAATGGCAGACTATCCAATTTACATTTTCAGATCCAACTATTCCAAAAAACATTTCATTCAGAATGCAGATCGTTTGATGAATGAAAACAAACTCAATCGTTTGTCGATCATTCTTAACGGCATCGACTCCAAAAGAAGCCGTTATGGCTACAACTATGGTTATGGCTATGGTTACGGCTATGGCTACGGGTCGGGATATAATTATTACGATGGGGATACCATACCCGAACAACGAATATCGTGGTGGAAACGTATCTTTAAACACAAAAAGAAATAACCGTGGAGCAACTCCTCACCAACATACCAGATGTTATATTGTTGAAGCCCAGAGTTTTTGAGGACCGCAGGGGTTATTTTTACGAATCTTACAACCACCGCACTTTTTGTGCGATGATCGGTCGGAATGTTTCCTTTGTACAAGACAATCAATCGCTTTCCGGCAAAGCGATTTTACGAGGCTTGCATTTTCAGAAACCCCCACACCAACAAGGAAAACTTGTTCGGGTTATTTCCGGTGCGGTGGTAGATGTGGCTGTAGACATTCGCCATGGCTCGCCCACTTATGGTCAACATGTTATGGCCGAGCTTAATGCCACCAACAAACACATGCTTTGGATCCCCCCCGGATTTGCCCATGGTTTTCTCACCCTGGAAGATCACACTGTTTTTGCTTACAAGTGTACCGGATACTACCACAAAGACTCGGAAGATGCACTGTTGTGGAACGACCCTGACCTCCATATAAAATGGCCTGTGGATCAACCCATTTTATCCGAAAAAGACCGGAATGCAAATTCCTTTGCAGATTATCAGGCAGTATTTTAACTTCACTTGTTTTTTTTGTTCCGGAAACTACCCAATCAGAACTATGGATCATCAAGAATACTTATTTTATATTTACACCGTTTTTTTTCTGGTGACAGCATTATTTTCGTTGCTGATCAATGCTATTTTTTTAAAATTTTCAAAAACACTGGGCGTCCGGGATCATTCGCAAACGGTGATCCGGTGGAGCAGCACTTCCAAACCTGCTTTTGGCGGCATTTCTTTCTTCATCCATTTCTTGCTTTCTCTGGCCACTTATGGCATCTTTTTCAGCGAAGCAGAAAACATTGCTTTTCCGGACAGTGCATCGCTCGGATTTTTGGGGGCTACCTCTCTTGCCTTCCTTATGGGGTTGACAGACGATGCTTATAATACCCGGCCATTGCTCAAATTCACGGTTCAGATCCTGTGCGGAGTGATCCTGATAATAAGCGGGATACATATTGAGTTTTTTGCCTATAACTGGATCAATTATTTACTCACCATAGCCTGGGTAGCCGGCATTATGAATTCCTTCAATATGCTCGATAATATGGATGGTGTTTCCTCTTCCACCGCAATCGGGATCATCTGTATGGCTTTGCTTTACCTTATACTGCATCAGGACCCAACAAACCCGGATATCCTGATCTGTTTGGGCGTATTGGCCAGTCTGGTCGGTTTTCTGTTTTTTAACTGGCACCCCAGTAAAATGTTTATGGGCGATGCAGGGTCCCAATTTCTCGGTATCTTCTTGGCCATTATCGGCATCAAATACTTCTGGAATGCAACATTGCTTTCCCAGGCCACCATTCCGGCCCGGCAGATCGTTATTGTACTCCTGGCCTTTGCTCTGCCTATCATCGATACTTCTACAGTGGTCATTAACCGCATCAGCCGAAAACAATCTCCTTTTATAGGGGGAAAAGATCATACCACCCACCACCTCAGCTACCTCGGTTTGTCTGATGCTCGGGTAGGGTTTATTTTCCTTCTCATTTCCATAGTAAATACCGCTCTCATTTACCTGGCCTTTCAGTTTTCCGATTGGAACCATTGGCATACATTAGCAGGAATTGCCTGGTTTCTGGCTCTGTTCGGTAGCCTTTTTTACATTGCTTCTATCAACAAACACAAACGAAAATAAGTACATGGTACATGCGAGTATACTTCCCGATCTCGGTGCCAATGTACCGAAGACCTGCGACGGAAATGCCGTTTTTGGGTTCTCCCCTGCCAGGCCAGGTGCTATGCCGATCGTATCTGCAAATGTATGGTACATTCCCGCAGGCAAAATGCATTGCATCAGACCACTCAAATAAGTACTGCCAAATGAACGAAGAAAGTACCTACCGGAACATGGCCGAAGAACAAGAGATCGAAGTAACCGGTGCCCGTGAACATAACCTGGCCAACATTAACGTAACCATTCCACGCAACGAACTGGTGGTGATAACAGGTTTGAGCGGCAGCGGTAAATCCTCTCTGGCTTTCGACACCATTTACGCGGAAGGCCAAAGGCGTTATATTGAAACATTTTCTTCTTATGCCCGGCAATTTTTGGGCAGTTTGGAGCGGCCGGATGTAGACAAGATCACCGGACTCAGCCCGGTGATCTCCATTGAACAAAAAACCGTCAGTCGAAATCCCCGATCTACTGTTGGTACCATTACGGAGATCTACGATTTTCTTCGGTTGCTCTTTGCCCGTGCTTCCGATGCATTCAGTTACAAAACAGGTGAACAAATGGTCCGCTATTCCGACCAGCAGATCACCCGATTGATCATGGAACAATACGATCAACAAAAGCTGGTTTTCCTGGCTCCGGTGGTCAAAGGGCGAAAAGGCCATTACCGCGATCTTTTCCGGCAAATTCGCAAGCAGGGGTTTCTTCGGGTACGTGTAGATGGTCACATCCTTGAGATCACGGAACAAATGCAGGTAGACCGGTACAAAGTTCACGATATTGAGATGGTGATCGACAGGATCACCGTTTCAAAAAAACAGGAAAAACGCATTTATCAAAGCATTCAAAGTACGCTAAAGCATGGAAAAGGGATCATGATGGTACAAGTGCATGACCAAAAGCAAGTACGCCATTTCAGCCGTTTCCTAATGTGCCCCACTACGGGTATTGCTTACGATGAACCTGCTCCCAATCTTTTCTCGTTCAATTCGCCTTATGGTGCATGCCATAACTGTAACGGATTGGGCGAAGTTGCCGAAGTAGACCGCAACAAGATCCTTCCCGATAAAAAGTTAAGCATTTCCAAAGGCGGGATCGCCCCCCTGGCCGATACCAAAAGCACCCGGGTTTTCCACATTCTGGAAGCCATTCTGGAAAAAGAAGGTCTTTCTTTGAAAACACCAACAGGGGATATTCCGGAGGCAGTGATGAACCTTTTGCTCTTTGGTACAAATGAACTCATAACGGTAAAAGGAAAAGAAGGTTCGGGCAATTATACTACTTCCTTTGAAGGCGTTGTAAGTTACATTATGCGCTTCAAAGAAAACGATTCTTCCAAAGCAGCACAACGCTGGGCTCAAAGTTTCATGAACAAAGTGGTTTGTCCGGTTTGTAAAGGCAGCCGGCTCCGCAAAGAGGCCGTATGGTTTAAAATAGATGGAAAAAACATTGCCGAGTTGGCCTCCATGGACCTGGCAGAGATGGGCAACTGGTTCCAAAACATTGAAAAACGACTGAACAAAAAACAACGCCACATTGGAAAAGAGGTACTGAAAGAGATCCGGGCCCGCATTACATTTCTTCTGGATGTGGGGTTGGATTACCTCACGCTCCACCGCAGTGCCCGCACCTTATCCGGCGGAGAAGCACAACGCATCCGGCTGGCCACACAAATCGGATCGCAACTGGTGGGTGTGCTTTACATTCTGGATGAACCCAGCATTGGTTTGCACCAGCGCGACAATATCCGTTTGATCAACTCCCTCAAACAACTGAGAGACGGAGGTAACTCAGTACTCGTAGTGGAGCACGATAAGGAGATGATCGAATCTGCAGACCATGTACTTGATATCGGCCCCCGGGCCGGTGTGCACGGTGGTAAAATCGTAGCCCAGGGCAACCCCGAAGAAATTAGAAATTCCGATTCTTTAACCGCCCAATACCTCCATGGAGCTATAACGATCGGAATACCGGAAAAACGCCGCAAAGGCAATGGTAAAAAGCTCATCCTTGAAAAGGCAACCGGCAACAACCTGAAAGGCGTAACCCTTACCCTGCCCCTGGGCAAATTTATTTGCATTACCGGGGTTTCGGGAAGTGGCAAATCCACCTTGATCAACAGCACCCTCTACCCTATCCTGAGCCAGCATTTGTACCGTTCTGTTCGCAAACCTATGCCCTACTCCAAGGTAAAAGGCCTGGAACACCTGGATAAGGTCATTGAAATTGACCAGTCTCCGATTGGCCGCACCCCCCGGTCAAACCCGGCTACTTACACGGGGGTTTTCAGCGATATCCGCACTTTGTTTACCAAAATGCCCGAAGCACAAATCCGGGGGTACAAACCCGGCCGTTTTTCCTTTAATGTGAAAGGGGGAAGGTGTGAAACGTGCAAAGGAGGAGGCCTGCGGACCATTGAAATGAATTTTTTGCCCGACGTTTATGTAAAGTGCGAGGCTTGCTCAAGCAAACGTTATAACAGAGAAACCCTGGAGGTTCGTTACAAAGGAAAGTCCATTTCCGATGTATTGGACATGACCATTGACACCGCAGTGGCATTTTTCAAAGAACATCCTTCTATTCTCCAAAAAATCCGGACATTGAAAGACGTTGGGTTGGGCTATATAACACTTGGTCAGTCATCGACCACATTGTCGGGAGGAGAGGCACAGCGGGTAAAACTGGCCGGAGAGCTTTCGCGACGGGATACCGGAAAAACCATTTATATTCTGGACGAACCTACCACCGGACTTCATTTTGAAGACATTCGTATTTTGCTGGAGGTATTGCACCGCCTGGTAGACGGAGGCAATACCATTCTGGTGATCGAACACAACATGGACATCATAAAAGTAGCAGACCACATCATCGATTTAGGCCCGGAAGGAGGTACACGTGGTGGCTCCATCATTGCAGAAGGTTCTCCCGAACAAGTGGCCCAATCCAAAACCAGCCATACGGCGCGTTACCTCAAACAAGAACTTTCAGCTACATAAACTTCCAACATAAAAACATTTGTAAACGCTTAAGCTTCTATACTATGACGAAAAAAAAACCGAAAGATTGGTACGAAACACGTACCCGCAACAGTTGGGCCATCTTCAAAATTATGTCTGAATTTGTGGAAGGGTTTGAAAAAATGACCCGCATCCCGCCCTGTGTTTCCATTTTTGGATCGGCACGGACCCACGAAGATAACGAGTATTACCAATTGGCTGAAAAAATTGCTTATGAGCTTACACAACACGGCTACGGAGTCATTACCGGCGGAGGTCCCGGAATTATGGAGGCAGGAAACCGAGGGGCAAAAAGAGGAGGCGGTGTGTCTGTGGGGTTAAACATCGTACTTCCTTTTGAACAGGGAGCCAATCCGTATATCGATCCGGACAAATCGATTAATTTCGACTACTTTTTTGTTCGGAAAGTCATGTTTATAAAATATGCTCAAGGCTTTATCGTATTGCCTGGCGGGTTTGGGACCCTGGATGAGCTTTTTGAAGCCATCACACTCATTCAAACCAAAAAAATTGGCCGTTTCCCCATCATTCTTGTGGGTTCCTCTTATTGGAAAGGATTGATGGACTGGATCAAAGATACCATGCTCTCTTACAAAAATATTGACGCAAGCGATCTCGATCTCATTTCTATCGTAGATACCGAACAGGATGCGGTAGAAGCCATTGATAGCTTTTACAAAAAATACATTTTACAGCCCAATTTTTAATTGGATCTTCGGGAAGCAAGCCCAACCTGTTTTGCGATGGGGTGGGATCCTCACCGGATGATCCGGTGAATGCATCGGTTGCGAATGCCTGAAATTGATCCCGGATCAAACAACCATAAACAACACCTAAAATCACCGAAACCATCCTTTTACAAGAGAAAAATTTTTCCGGACTACGGCTGCCTTTTTCGGAACTGTCGTTCCAACCATCTCATGCGATACACGTCTATCAAAATACGAAGGGTCTCAAGTCATTTCGAATTTTATTTCTAAATTTAAACAAGGTTTATCTGAACAGGCATGCAATGCAACGCAATTAACAATTATCCCATGAAGCACATTTACGCTTTGCTCGCTCTTTTGGGACTTTCCATCCATGCTTCGGCACAAATAAAAGAATCAGATGAAACACCGGCTTATGTTACCATTGGAGCAGGAACCGGTGTCCTTTCTTTTTTCGGTGAAATGAATATCGACAACGAGATATCTACCTTTTCCAATATACGTTCGGGGTTTCATTTTAACGCAGAACGACGGCTGGGCAATTATTTTGGAGTTGCGTTGGAAGGTTTGTTCGGTTCGGTGGCTCACAACCAGCGTTCCGCAAGTTTAAACCTCAACCGGAATTTCGAATCTGCCATCACACAACTGGGGGTCAGTGGTTCTTTCCATTTCGATAATGATCGGTTATTGAAACGTTCATCGGCCTTTTCTCCTTATTTGGCAGCAGGTTTTGCCTATATTAAATTCGATCCTTACGGCGATCTGAAAAATAAAAACGGAACTCCTTACCACTATTGGTCGAACGGACTCATTACCGACTTGGCCGAGAACGATCCGCATGCATACAATGCCAACGTTATTTTTCGCGACTATGTGTATGAATCACAACTCACCGATAGCGGGAGCAATTATGCCCGCAACTCCTTCTCGATACCACTCACTTTTGGGTTGAAATGGAAATTCTCCGAACCCCTTGAAGGCCGCTTTTTCACCACTTACACCATCACCATGAGCGATTACCTCGACAACTACAGCGATGATGCCAAAAACGATCAGTTCCTGTATACCGGATTTTCCGTACATTACTCCATCCGCAAGAAAAAAGAAACAGCAAGCCCTTTTAAAAATGTGGATTTTGTAGGCCTGGCGAAAGACGATATGGATAAAGATGGAATACCCGACTGGTCGGATAAATGTCCGGACACTCCGGTAGGTGTAAAAGTAAACAGCAAAGGGTGCCCTCCGGATGATGATAAAGACGGTGTGCCCAACTACATCGACAAAGAAAGCAATACGGCCAAAGGCCTTGTGGTTGACCGGTATGGGATCACAATAGATAGTGCCTACTTAGCTCGCCAACAAGCTGCCCGGGCTGCCGTCAAGATCATCCGTACACAAATGATCGCGGAAAGTCCTCCCAACATGAAAAGTTCTGCGAAAACCTGTAGAAGGCATGCGCATTGTTGGCATCGACTTCCGTGATGGCATCTTGTTTGTACCAGAAGTGCTTCTTGCGGCAAATGCGATGAAAGCAGGCATGCTAATCCTTCGTCCGCTATTGGCAGAAACCGGCGCACCAAAATTGGGCTCCATGGTGATTGG
>CALLUQ010000206.1 GCA_938010565.1 uncultured Flavobacteriales bacterium | reverse complement strand
CGGCAATCAGGCACAAAGGCATTTCCGTATGCAAGCGGGCTTCGAAGGGGTGATCCCATGAAAAGAAATCAAAAGCTCCCGATGCGCTGCCGTTGGCAACCGGATTGATATTCATGCTTATATCGTACCCGATCCGGCCAGGCAGGTTTTCGAACATCCGATCGATGTTGGAATTGTTTTGGTTGAATGAGATGGTGTGATAAGAAGGGGCAATTGCTCCCTGGTTTTCTAAGGCTCTGTTGATGTTGATGGCATTGCCTGTTATGGGGTGGTTGAGGCTTACGGTATGGAGGGTATTGGGGTTGATGCTTTGCAGCGTGTGCAAGGTGGTTTGTACATCTGCACCTATGCCGTTGATCAGCTGAAGGGTAACCTCTACCTCGCGGATGTCGATGCTACCGCCGGAAATAAAGCGGAAAGCAGTGAGGTGGGCTACATCCGGACCGGTATGGATCTGTTTGCTTCCGAAATGTCCTCTGGCATATTGCGGAAGCAGATTGACAAAAGAGTTGGTTACCACCACCTGATCGTTTGGATTGATCCGCACGGTATCGCTTGCGGAACCGTTTATGATCTCAATATGGGTCTCCAACTGGTTGAAACCGTTTTCGCTGCTTCCTTGAAGATCAATATGGTAATTGGAAATATCGAAAGTGTTGTGAACGATGGCAGGGTTTTCGGCGGTTCCGGCGGGCAAGTGAAGGGTTACGGAAAAAGGTTCGCCCCGGTGGCCGTTGTTGCAATAAGCAGAGTTGGCAATGGTATAGGTAATGATGAGAGGGTGTTCCAGTGTGGCGCTAAGGCTAAAATGTACTTCACCTTGTTTTACGAGCAGGTCGGTCAGTTGGGCATCTCCCAGGTCGTAGGTGTTGGTTTCGCTGATGGAATAAATGGTGACACCCGGTGCAACCGGAAAATTACCAAACGGAATGGAAAACGTTTTGGTAACCGTGGTATCCGGAATATCGATCAGTGTATCGGGGTTTAGGGTAAAAACGGAGTGATCGAATACCAGTCTTAAGGAGCTATCTGCTTCTGTCTCCTGGCGGGCATCCGGAACCACATCTGCAAGGGTAAGTGTTGTATAGGCCACCGGAGTCACCACATCAATATCCCATGTGGTGGCCCTTTTTTTACGGCAGGAAAACGGGGAGATCAGAAAAACCGCTCCTGCTGCCATGCAGGCATATTTTTTCAGATATTGCATGAATTGTCGTGCTAAAATACGGATAAATATTCAGGCAAAATGGGTCGGATGGCTTCTCTGTGCCAAAAAGCACAAAGCAACTTCGGAAAGCCTTGCAATTAAAAAAACCGCTCGTGCGTGGGCTTTTTTACTTATTCCTTTTATTAGGCGCTTAGTGTACCCAACAAACCCATGCATGGGTTAGAATAGCATGTTGTTTTCCGCTTCCCGCTTCGCGGCATTTTTTCAAACTTGATCTGAAAAAATGCAGGCGCTTAGTACAATTTTCTTCCTGCTCTGGGGAAAGGGATCACATCTTTGATGTTCTTCATACCCGTTAAATACATTAGTATTCTTTCAAGACCAAGGCCAAACCCGGAATGTGGCGCACTGCCCCAACGCCTTGTTTCGAGGTACCATTGGTAGAGTTCCACCTCTAATCCCTTTGACTGAAGACGCGACTGGAGCATGTCATATCTTTCTTCTCGCTGACTACCGGTAATGATCTCTCCGATCCCAGGTACCAATAAGTCCAAACAGGCCACACTTTTTTTGTCGTCGTTCAGGCGCATGTAAAACGATTTGAAGTTCTCCGGATAATCGGTTATAAAAATGGGTTTTCCGAAGTGCTCATCCACCAAATATCTTTCGTGTTCAATGCCCAGGTCTTCTCCCCAAACGGCTTTGTTTTCGAATTTTTTTCCGCTTTTGTTGAGAATGTCAACGGCTTCTTCAAATGTTATCGAAGTAAAATCATGGTCCAATATGGCATCGAACCTCGCATCCAGTTCAGGTTCCACAAATTTTTTCAAAAATGCCAGTTCTGCCTGGCATTCCTCTTTGATGGTAAGCGTAATGGATTTGATAAATTCCTGGATCAGCAGGCGGAGGTCTTCGAAATCATAAAAGGCCATCTCCGGTTCGATCATCCAAAATTCTGCTGC
The DNA here is from genome assembly GCA_938010565.1 of uncultured Flavobacteriales bacterium. Classification (GTDB taxonomy): domain Bacteria; phylum Bacteroidota; class Bacteroidia; order Flavobacteriales_D; family CALLUQ01; genus CALLUQ01. The sequence continues at coordinate 7,764 of CALLUQ010000206.1, read as the reverse complement.
ATGGCGGGGCGTATCGGATGGATCTGCTCTAAACGTAGGGCCAAAGGTATATACTTCACCGTGCGACAGTGCAAAAGGTTCTGCTTCCAACTGGCCGCTTACCGTTAAAAACACCTTTTGTTTGAAAAAATCGTTGCTGTAATCTACGGTGCCGTTTATCTCATCCAGGTTGAGATTTGTTGCCTGAAAGGCTTCTCCGCCTCCTTCACAATCGTTGACAGTTAAGATGGGGGCATGTACATACAAAAAACCCTTTTCCTGAAAAAAATCGTGTATGGCTTTCGAGAGCCTGTTTCTAACTTTAAACACCGCTAAAAAGGTGTTGGATTTGGTTCTGAGGTGGGGAATTTCTCTGAGGAACTCAAAACGGTGTCGCTTTTTTTGCAACGGATACGTGTTGTCGGCAACTCCAACCACTTCAATACGGCTGGTTTGAAGCTCCCAATCCTGGTTACCTCCTTGTGATTCAACTACCTTTCCGCTCACTTTGATGCACGATCCCGTTAGCAATTCACTTTTGTTGACCACCATCTTGTTCAAATCAATAACCAGTTGAAGGCTTTCAAACGAAGAACCATCATTGATTTGTATAAACCCTAAAGCCTTGCTGAAACGGGAACTTCTGATCCACCCCCAAACGAGGATCTCCTGCCCTTCTTTATTTTCCGCTAAAACGTCTTTTACTTTGGTTCTTGTTTGATGTATCATAACTCGGTTTAATGTGGAAAACGAACCGGCAAAGTTAATAAAAGAAAGTGAATAAAAGTTGATGCTTTGTGGGGTTGCAAAAGGGAATAATGAGGACAATAACGATCCTCCAAATTCGGAACAGGCCTGATTTTCCGGCTGCATACCATCCGAACGGGCGGGTTACGGATCCGGAAAATCAGGCTTTTAAGTTAATGTGAGTAGGAATAGTATATGAAAAGCAGTACCGGAAAGAAAAGGAACCCATCGTCATCACCTATTCGGCAAGGTATATGGCGAACGTACATCCTGTGAAATGCATTGCTCCGAAAGGAAACCATATTTCTCCTTATTCAATGGCCCCGGTTACCCGTTTAATTGACCCGAAATCAATCCTTCCGTTCAAAGTAGCCCGGGTCGGGTTCCTGATCGTTGCGCAAACTCCCGTAATAATCCATCATATTGGAAGTATTGTAGGCCGCATCCCCTTTGTTGCGTGCAAAGGCTGTTCTGATCAGGCGGTAATCCTGTTCCTCTTCATCGATGAACTGCGGGTCCTGATTTTTAAATACGTTGTGGTAACGGGCTGCATCCGACAGAGATGCTTCTGTTTTGAGGATGCAATGATTGAAAATGTAATCCTGGCTGGCTTCATCCCTGAGATCCAAAGCAAATTCCTCATCGTTGGAGCCGTAAAAAATACAGTTGTCGAAACGGGTATGAACGATCGGGCGAATTTGTATCCCACCGTTTACATCTTCGTACCAGTTGGTCATGGCAAACAAAGGGTCCTGTCGGTTGCCATTCCAGAAATTCGCAAAAGTGCAATGCCGGAAATTATAACTGCCCCCAATGGTGAGTACGGCACAAAACTGACCGCAGTTGTTCACCAGCAGGTTTTCGCCACTGATGGTGCTCCCCTGGCTGAAAATTCCGGCCGCTGCCATGTTCTCAATGATGGTATTTTTGAGGGTTAACCCGTTGCTGCCCATTCCGTCTTCTGAAAGGGTATCCACCTGCAATCCAATGTTGCCGTTTTTTATGATGGCATAGTCCATTTTACTGTTGCGCGGAAAGAAAAACTGGATCTTGCTCCATTGCCCCGGAACGTTATCGTATTCCGGCTCCAGCCGGTCGCCTTGAAAAACCACCGGATCAAGAAAGCTCCCATTCACATCAAGGCTTCCCTTGTAAATCAAAAGAGAAGAACGGTTATGCAAATGCACTTGGGTTCCCGCATTGATGGTTAGCGTACAAGCCGAATCTACCGCTGCATAGCCAAAAATAACATGTGGCTTGTCGTTGTTCCAAACCTCGGAACAAGCCAAAACTTCCCCCAGATGAAAGTAAGCATCCTGCCCCCAGGCTACCAGTTTAACGTTTTGTGCATTGCCATTGGTTTCGAAAAGCAAAGAGTCTTCAATAACCAAAGGTGCGTTGGCTCCGTTGGGGTCAAGGGTAACTTCTACAAATGCAAAAATACTGTCTTGGGGCAAAACCTCGATATTTTTATAAGAAATGCCCGGAACGCCATCGATATTGATCCTGAAATTGGAAGAAGCACCGGCGGCCAATTGAATGTTGGAAATGTTGATCCTTTTGTTGTGCGGGTTGTAAATTTTAAACCGCTTGGTGGTAGATCCGATCCTAGTAAATACCGTATCAAACAACACCGTATCGGTAGAAAAGGAGAGTTGAGAGGCCGAATCCGTTTCCACACCAATTTTTTTGCACCGGGTAAAAAGCAGGCCTGTGGCCAACACAGCAAACAAGCCGAAGAAAAAACATTTGATGGTTCTTTTTTTCATGAAGCCAAAATTAAGTATTTGGGAGACATACGTAAAAATATGCCATAAAATTGTATCCGTTCGGTTCAGCGTTACGAAAGGTCAGGAACATGCCAATGAGTCGAAAAAAGATAAGGAAGCCCGTTTTTTATATGAATTATTTGCCAAACTCGTTTTACAAATCCCGAAAAGTTGCATAACTTTGCAGCCCGATTTTTGAATAAAACGACACCGAATCATGAAACAAGGTATACATCCGGAAGGCTATCGCCTGGTAGTATTCAAAGATATGTCAAACGATCATGCTTTCGTTTGCAAATCTACTGCCGCATCCAAAGAAACCATTGTATGGGAAGATGGAAATGAATATCCGTTGGTCAAATGTGATATTTCTTCTCAATCTCACCCTTTCTTTACCGGCAAAATGAATTTTGTTGATACCGCCGGACGTATCGACAAATTTAAGAGCAAATACGCGCGTCATCTCAAGAAAAACGAAGCTGCACCCGCAAAAGAAGAAACGGCCGAATAAGTCCTTTCTGATGCTCATAAAACGATCGTAGGTTTATCACAATATAGTCAGAAAGGCTTTCCGATCATCCGGAAAGCCTTTTTTAATTGCCAGAATCGGATGGGTCGGCATCAACGGTTTTTTTGGCACCTTTTTTTGACTTCACCTTTTTACTTTTGCATCCATCTGAAACCCTATCAAGTATGCATTTGATCTTTATGGATCCTACTGTCAGGCAATTGTGGCCGCTTACCATGACCCGTCCGGTTGCCGAACTTCGCTGCGGTATTTTTACTTTGCGTGAAAAATGGGAACAATACCTGGGAAAAACCGGCAGCAGCCATTGGTTACAATCGCCTTTGAGTGAAAAGTTTCCCATCCGCATTCGGGAAGATAATTTACTGATCAACGGAGCGGTATTTCCGGATAAAAACCTGGTGGCTATGGTACGGGAACTGGAGAATGGAGCGTGTTTGTTTTCCGGTCAGACGCTGATTGCCCGCCGGTGCAGCGGAGCGGATCTGCGTTCCGGAAATATGACCGATCCGGATGCATCCGCATCTCTGCAATACCCGGACAAAGTGATGTACCTCCACCACACCTGGGATATTTTTGTGAAAAACGGCGAAGCCATTCAATGCGATTGGGAAAGACTTGAACTCACGCGTTCGGTGGAAGGTTTTGAAGCCACCAACACCTTTCTCGGCGAAGCCATTTACATTCATCCCGAAGCAAAAGTACAAGGTGCTGTTCTGAATGCCACCGATGGACCGGTTTACATCGGAAAGGGAGCGGAAGTAATGGAAGGCAGCCTTGTGCGGGGGCCTTTTGCTTTGTGCGATCATGCTACCCTGAAAATGGGAACAAAAATATACGGAGCCACCACCATCGGCCCCCATTGTAAAGTAGGCGGAGAAGTATCCAACAGTGTTTTTCAAGGGTACAGCAACAAAGGCCACGATGGGTTTGTAGGCAATTCGGTCATTGGAGAATGGTGCAACCTCGGTGCCGATACCAATACCTCTAATCTAAAAAACAACTATGGAGAAGTAAAGGTTTGGAGCTATGAAAAAGAAGGAATGATCAACTCAAAGCAACAATTTGTAGGGCTTACCATGGGAGATCATTCCAAATGTGGCATCAACACCATGTTCAATACCGGAACGGTAGTGGGGGTAAACTGCAACATTTTCGGTGCTGATTTTCCTCCCGCATTTATTCCTTCTTTTAGTTGGGGAGGTGCAGCCGGTTTTACCCGGTTTCAGTTGGAAAAAGCGTTTGAAGTGGCAGAACGGGTGATGGAACGCCGAAAAATGACGCTGACCAACGGCGATAAGGTTATTTTGCAATCCATTTTTAAGAACGAAGTCTGAGGTTATCCTTATCCGGGGGCTACTTTTGACATTCTGACGGGAATAAATGCTGCCATTTTTACACGCTTTTGAATTTGGCACGACCCTTGAACACTTTAGATAATCAGCTAAAAAATAGCGCAAAGTTGCCACTCTGGCACCTTGCCAGACAATGATTTGGAATGAAGGAACTTAGTAATATAAATTGGCTCGACCTCACAGATCTGGTGAGTGAAGAAGGAGATATGATCCCCCTGATCAGCATAGAAGATGAAGAATTGATGAATGCAGAGGAAACTCCGGATGAATTGCCCATTTTACCTTTGCGGAATACGGTGCTTTTTCCCGGAGTGGTGATTCCCATTACCGTGGCAAGAGACCGTTCCATCAGACTGATTCAGGATGTATATAAAGGAAACCGGATCGTAGGAGTGGTTTCTCAAAAAGACCTCGACGTAGAAGACCCCGATTTTGAGGATCTGAATCGCATTGGTACGGTAGCCTATATTATTCGAATGCTGAAAATGCCGGATGGCAGCACCACAGTGATCATACAGGGAAAAAAACGGTTTGAGTTGGGGGAGACTACCCAACACGATCCGTACATACGCGCTAGTGTTTACGAATTTCCGGAAACCGTTCCGGTAAAAGGCAATAAAAACTTTACAGCCTTGCTCGATTCCATTCGTGAAATGGCTTTGCGCATCATTCAGGAATCCCCCAACATCCCCACCGAGGCCTCTTTTGCGATTAAAAATATTGAAAGCAGTTCCTTCCTCATCAACTTCATTTCGTCCAATATGAATGCGGAAGTAGAACTCAAGCAAACGTTGTTGGAAACGGCCGATCTGAAAGTGAGAGCCACCAAAGTACTGGAGCATATGAGCAAAGAATTGCAGCTCCTCGAATTGCGCAACGACATTCAATCAAAGGTTAAAACCGATATCGATAAACAACAGCGGGAGTTTTTTCTGCACCAGCAAATTAAAACCATACAGGAAGAGCTGGGCGACAATCCGGCAGAAACAGAGGTGAGAGAGTTGCGCGAAAAAGCCCTGACCAAAAGATGGAACGATGAGGTAAAAGCGGTTTTCGAAAAAGAAGTGATCAAGTTACAGCGGATGAACCCTTCAGGTGCGGAATATACCGTTCAACTGAATTATGTGGAAATGCTGGTAGATCTGCCCTGGAATGAATACACCAAAGATCGGTTTAACCTCAAGCATGCTCAGAAAATACTGGATCGGGACCATTACGGACTGGATAAAGTGAAGGAACGGATCATTGAACACCTGGCCGTACTGAAACTAAAAGGCGATATGAAATCGCCTATTATTTGTTTGGCAGGACCTCCGGGAGTGGGGAAAACCTCGCTTGGAAAATCCATTGCCGAAGCCCTGGGCAGAAAGTATGTTCGGATGTCGTTGGGAGGCTTGCGGGACGAAGCAGAGATCAGAGGACACCGCAAAACATACATTGGAGCCATGCCCGGCCGGATCCTTCAGAACCTCAAAAAGGTAGAATCTTCGAATCCGGTGTTCATTTTAGATGAAGTAGATAAACTCGGAAAAGACAGCCACGGAGATCCCAGTTCGGCATTGTTGGAAGTACTCGATCCGGAGCAAAACGATACGTTTTACGACAACTATGTAGAAGTGGAGTACGATTTGTCGAAAGTAATGTTCATTGCTACGGTAAACAACCTGAATGCCATTCAACCGGCACTCCGGGATCGGATGGAAGTGATAGAAGTGAGCGGATATACCGTGGAAGAAAAGGTAGAAATTGCCAAACGCCACTTATTGCCCAAACAATGCAAAGACAATGGCATTCAAACCAAAGACATTAAGATCGCCAAAAAAGTATTTGAGAAACTCACCGAAGAACACACCCGTGAGTCCGGTGTACGCAATCTCGATCGGAAAATCGCAAAACTAGTGCGCAGTGTTGCCAAAGAAATTGCGATGGAAAATGAATACGATCCCAACATCAAAGCCGCTGACCTCGAAAAAATCCTGGGGCCTACCCATTCTCGCGATAAATACCAAAACAACGATGTGGCAGGCGTAGTTACCGGTTTAGCCTGGACCGCCGTTGGAGGCGATATCCTGTTCATTGAAAGCAGCCTCACCAAAGGCAAAGGCAAACTCACCCTTACCGGTAATCTGGGCGATGTCATGAAAGAATCGGCCACCATTGCATTGCAGTACCTGAAAGCACATGCCCATCAAATTGGTTTGGAGCAGGAAGTAATCGATAAATGGGATGTACACATTCATGTACCGGAAGGAGCGACCCCCAAAGATGGCCCGTCGGCCGGTATTACCATGCTCACTGCTCTTGCCAGTGCATTTTCCCAAAGAAAAGTACGTAAATATCTGGCCATGACCGGAGAAATTACCTTGCGCGGAAAAGTGCTGCCGGTAGGAGGGATCAAAGAGAAGATCCTGGCTGCCAAACGAGCCAAGATCAAGGAGATTATTCTTTCGGCCGATAATAAGAAAGATGTGGAAGAGATCCAGGCACAATACTTGAAAGGATTAACGTTTCACTATGTAACCGAAATGATCGATGTAGTGAAACTGGCCCTTCTGGAAGAGAAAGTGAGCAATGCAGTGATGATCGATTATTCGGTGAATTGATGCATAAAAAACATGCTGCTGCCCCAAACCGTTGTTTTGTAAAAGCAGGGCTTTTATAATTTAATTATTGGGAGTGTAAACTAAACTTTGTCTAGGGTTTCAACCCTATCATCCGGAATCGGGTCTTAAAAAAAAGATGGGCTGCCTGATCTGCCTGTTAAATAACGCAGGTAAACCACTGCGATTAATGTTCTGCCCTTCAGCGCTGTTAGGAGCAATTACTATGACATCGGCTGACTTCTGATTGTGTTTTTAATACACCCTATTTTCAAACCGCACATCCAACCGATCCCCCGATACACTTTTTACATCGAACCACCCCGCACAATATTCCCGACAACCGTAGGGCTTTGGAATTTTCAGAGGCTCATATATATTATTGATTTTAAGCAGCTTAAGCACCATCCAGCCGAAGAAAATGCGGATCGTCCGCAAAAAAACACGGCATTTACCCCGTCTGAACCGGAATTTTTCATAAAATTCCAAAAAAAGCCCCGCAACCGGGCAGTTGCAGGTGCTTTTCCGAACGGGAAACACGACATAGCGCGGCATTTCACCATTCTTTCGCTAACCAACCTAACTACAAACCACCCATTATTTTATTGCTCTTGTTCCTTTTGTTTTCGTGGATCCGATCCATTCCGGAAGGGGCATTTCTTAATTATTATGGTGCCTTTGCACCCTGCTACCCCGCCTTTACCAGCTGATCGTCCGGAACAAAGTGCAGTGCTACCGATATGCTTTGGTCTTTCATTCTTTTTGCCTCCGAAGAGTTGATTTTAAAC
>CALLUQ010000205.1 GCA_938010565.1 uncultured Flavobacteriales bacterium | reverse complement strand
CATCCACCTGTGACTGCCTCAGTATGTAATTTCTGTCCGTCAGACCGGAACTTTGCCGCCAGCTTCCTTCAGATTCCTCCTCACGAAGGACACCCTTGCCTTTAGCTAACACTTCCCACTATAAAGGCGTGTTCGGGACTTGAACCCTAAAGCCATTGCCCATGCCGGGCACACTAAAAAAAAGTGCCCCTCCAAAATGTTGGAGAGGCACCCTTGAAATTTACAGGTAAAGCAAACCTTATTCCACTATTTTTATGTGATCTATAATGATCGGTGCCACACCTTTGCATTTCTCCACAGCCCTGGAAAGCCGGTATTTTACCGAAACTTTCAAGCCATTTTTCTGATACGCAGCTGTAAGGTTCATGGGCATTTTACTCTCCGGATCCGCCTCGTTGTTCTTCGGGTCATAAAAATCGATCACCCAGTCGCAACCATCGCCGGCCAAACGGTTGGTAATTTCACCCAACTTATGCACTGTCGGTACCGGGTATTCTGCTTCGTTGCCAGACCCCTCGTTGCCATCGTCCGAACCCGACTCGCAGGATGATCTGGCACCTGAACAGGCGGTGAGGCTATACGCACTCACCGCCAGAATAATGATCGTCAAAAGCTTCTTCATAAATCATTGCTTGATTTTTTTTAGGCTAATTTTTTCAACCGATGCACCCTTGCAACGGCGTAAACACATCGCTTATTGCACTACGGTTTTCAAAACTTTCTGGAAACCGGCATTGCCGGTCCGAACCAAATAGGTTCCGGCCGCAAGGTGGTGTACCGGAATGTTTTGCAGGAAACCCCGGTTTTGAGGAAAAACATCGGAATGGTGCAGGATCTTACCATCGGCAGACCACAGTTCGAGCATCACCGGTTCGTTGTTTTTTAATCCATTCACCTGTACTTGTAATTGGCCGTTATTGGCAACAGCATTCATTTCCAGGCTTTTATAGTACGGGTTTTCGATCCCAACGTTCCCCGCTAACCGGAAAGAAAAAATGCGCGTACGACTGCTGCCTGCTCCATTGAGCCATTCTCCGGTAAACCACAAGGTTTCCCCATCCGGGTCCAGTGCCATATGGCCATAATCTCCATAGCGATTGGTTCCGGTAAGTGCACCTCCACCGTCAACCACCGTTTCTTCCGCAACGGTCATTTGTCCGAGTGGATCGCCTGCCATCCGGCCCGTATAACGAATCCCGGAATGGAGGTTGGCGGAGGGGTTGTTGTGTGAATACGCCAGCCCGATATTGCCCTGGTTATCCATAGCAATACTGCCCAGCCAGCGGTTGCCGTTGTCCGGAGCATAGGTGCCTTGTTGGTAGATACTCCAGTTGCCATCGTCCTGATCGCGCAACTCATACCAACGGATACCGGCATGGTCGGTATTATCGACATCCACTACATGGCAAAGTACAATGCTGTTATACCCAGCCCAGCGCATGTATTGGGCCCGGTAGTAAAAGATCTGAGAAACAGCATCCAGTTTCTGGGTGCTTCCGGGTTGTTCGATATTACTAAACCCAAAACCAAAATCCGTACTGAAAGCCTGGGTGTTTAACGTTTGCGAAACCGTAATGGCCGTATTGCTTGTGTTGTTCCAGTCTACATTCATTTCATACACTTTTATCGCATCCGAACTCACACCACTCCAGCTATCATCTTCCAGGTTAAAAAAGTAGCAGGGGGTTCCGTTAGCAGGTAGATCTCCATCGGCATCGGCGGGCAAAATATTTCTGAATCCGCCGGTTCCCAGGTTGGGCGCACTCAAACGAACCATTTGTGCACCGGCATCGCCGTTTAACATTTTGTCGCGTTCAAAAACCACGGCAGTGTTGCTGGAGTTGGAGGTCATGTAATATCCGTCCCACCAAATCGAAAATTTCGGATAATCCGGAAATTGGCCCATAGAGAAATTCCAGCTATAATAACTTCCTGCAGGATCGGAAGTTTCCGAAACAGCGATCAATATGTTTGCAGGATCGTTGAATTGCGAAATGAACCACCGGTCGGCATGCCGGTCGTACATTACGATAGGATCCCCCTCGTTCGTGGTACCGGGCCAAAGGTTATTCAGGCTGAAAGGGCCGGCAACATTTCCGCCGTTTTTATTGTAAATGCGATAGGAAACGTTTACGGCCTGTACATAATAATTCAGTCCGGCTGCTCCGGTTGGATCGGGTGGCGTTTCGCCATTCTGTCCGTTAAAATTTGCCAGTGGAGCCCGGTTAGCCCAGTTGCCTTCTTGTTGTTGCCAAACCGGATCAAGCCCGTTTGCAGGAAGTGCATTCGGGTTGGTTACTTCGTGTTTTTTGAATTTGTTGTGCCCTTTTGCCTTTTGTTTATCCGGGAAATCAGCGTTTGCTTTTTCCTGAATAACCGGCCAGTCTCGGGCAGGTGGAGTAACCCGAAAAGCCACAGCTTTTGATACGGTTACCGTTTGTCCTTTTGGGTTAATGAATGTTTGTTCGGCTGCGTTCTGAGCAGTGGCGGTCAACCCCGTCAGCAGTGCGGCAGAAACTGCCATTACATTCCAGTTACTTCTTTTCATAAGAGGTAGTACTTTTCAGTTAATAAAAACACAAGGCGCTGTCAGGAAAATGGTGTGATCTGCAAACCTTGCTTCAATTGATATCAGTAATTCAACATTTAAAAAAACAATCTTTTACAGAAAAGAGCCCTATGTTTATTGTACTTAATATGCATTCATTATAAAAACCCCAACCGTTGTTGCTTTTGAAAGTTTCATTTAAAAACAACCTATACAAGCCGGAAATCATCGGGAAGCTAAAGAACGATCAAAGCTCAAAAATCCTATAAATATCCTGTAAATACAAAGATTTTACCCCTTGCTCTTCTGTTATAATAAGTATAATCGTCTGAAAAAGTTTCAATGTTTTTAAAAAAAGAACAAAAAAACGGGGAGCTGATTTTTAACAGGACTGAAAATGAGAGCTGAAGCATTGGCTGTACATGCAGCGGTATATTTTTTATGCGAAACGGAAAGATGCCTGCCTACGGAGGCATGCTACATGGAGTACAACCGCCCGGATAAAAACAAGGCATGGTTTCAGCATTGAGGAGAAAGGTTTCCGGCTGCATAAACGCACTGAGGAAAATCGGTGTAAACACAGTACTCCTCTCCCTTTAAGAAGCAAAACCATCGGAACTTTCGGCAGCGATCGGGTAGCCGGTGCATTTTGCCGGGAATTTCCAAAAAGTTTTAACGTTTATCGGACGGACGTTGGAAACTGTTAATTTTGCTCCATGAAAAGCATTGATCCTTCCTCTGTGCCTGTTCCTCAGTTGCACGGTTATTTATTAGGTGCTGTTGGCCCGAGGCCCATTGCCTTTGCCAGTACCACAGACAAAAACGGAAATGCCAACCTGGCTCCTTTCAGTTTTTTTAATGCATTCAGTGCAAACCCTCCTGTTCTGATTTTTTCTCCGGCCAGAAACGGACGCACCAACACCACCAAAGATACGTTCAACAATGTGAAGCAGGTGGCCGAAGTGGTCATCAATGTGGTCACCTATGAGATGGTGCATCAAATGTCGCTTGCCAGCTCTCCTTTCCCACCGGAAGTGGATGAGTTTGCCAAAGCGGGTTTTACCCCACTGCCTTCCGAAACCGTACAACCCTTTCGGGTGAAGGAGTCGCCGGTACAATTCGAATGTAAAGTAAACGAAGTAGTGGAACTCGGTCGGAACGGCGGAGCCGGCAATCTGGTCATTTGTGAAGTAACCCGCATCCACATCAGCGAAGATGTGCTGGGAAAAGACGGAAAAATAGATTCGCATAAAATGGATCTGGTTTCCCGCATGGGAGGGAACTGGTATTGCCGCGCCGACCCAAACAGCATGTTTGAAATTCCCAAACCCATTGCCACCATTGGCATAGGAGTAGATGCCATTCCGCAAGACATCCGCAACAGTTCCTTTCTTTCCGGAAATGACCTCGGCCAACTCGGCAATGTGGAAGAAATGCCCAACGAAACCGATGTCAACGAATACCGCCTTACGGAACTGCCGGAATTGTTTATTGCATACGAAGACGATAAACCCCGGCTCGAAGCGGAACTGCACCAACATGCCCACCGTTTACTGGCAGAAAGCCGCATTAAAGAGGCTTGGATGACTTTACTTGCTTTTAATAATTAATTTACTTATTATCAAATACTTATATGTTTTCCATCCCCTTTATCGGAAAATCAATAGTTGTTAATATCTTGCTTATTTTAAGGTCCCTGCCACAGTTTTTCCTTAACTTTGCATGGTACAAGGGAAAAACTCCCGTTACAAAGTAAAAGACACTACTTTTTAACCATATTATATCCACTCCGCCATGTATACATTGACCGGCATTGTTAAAGTAAAAAAAGACACACAACAGATCAGCGAACGTTTCCAAAAACGAGAATTTGTGATCACCGACGCTTCAGGGCAATATCCTCAGGATATCCTTTTCCAGTTAACGCAAGACAAATGTATTTTGTTGGATAACGTTACAGAAGGCGAGGAAGTAACCGTGAACTTTTTTCTCCGGGGTCGCGAATGGACCAGCCCTCAGGGAGAAGTACGTTACTTCAACTCTCTCGATGTATGGAAACTGGAAAAATCGGCTGCTGCGGGCAATGCGATGGAAACCGCTCCTGCTGCAACTACAGAACCCATCACAACGGAAGAGGATGCCGACGATGACCTTCCATTCTGAGTAACTGTTACTGAGAACGATCGTTTTAATTTTTAAGGAACGACCCCATACCATTGGTACAAGGGGTCGTTTTTTTTATCCCTTTTGCAAACTGCTCTCTTGTTGTTACATTCGTTCGATGCGATTTTCCGAAAAGTTTGTCCATGCCTTTAAATCGGTGATGCCGTCGCCGTTTACCATTGCGGTACTGTTAACCTTCCTTACCTACCTTATTGCCCTCTTTATCACCAAACAACCCGATGCAAGCTATGCCGGGTATGCGTTAAAACTGCTCACCTTCTGGGAAAGCGGTTTATGGACGGGCTCTTTGCTCACTTTTACCTTGCAAATGATGTTGATGCTGGTGCTGGGGCATGCGCTGGCCTTAACCCAACCCGCAGACCGGCTCATCCGATCCTTCATCCGGTCCTTTTGCAGAGATACGGCTTCTGCTGCTTTTACGGTTACATTCATAACGCTGATGGTGGCTTGGTTCAACTGGGGGCTGGGGTTGATATTCGGAGCCATATTCGCCCGGAAAACAGGCGAGTACGCTGCACGCCAGCACATTCCGCTGAACTATCCGTTGATCGGTGCTGCCGGATATTCCGGCCTGATGGTATGGCACGGCGGAATATCGGGCTCGTCGCTTTCGAAAATAGCGGAAGAAGGACACCTGCGTAAAATTATGGAAGGTACGGGATTGAGCGAACAAAGCCTGGATGCTTTGCCTGCGGCCATCGGATACAACGAAACGGTGTTTGGCTCCATGAACCTAACCTTAACGGCAGTTCTGTTGGTGGCAATGCCTTTGTTAATGTTCTGGCTGGGAAAACGATGCAAGCCCACCCTGCTCAACCTGCCGACCAGTGATTTGCAAAGTAAAAAAGAACAACCGGTGGTAGTGCGGGGTGCGGAACGCATGGATCATTCCAGGGTTCTGGCCATTGGTTTTGGCCTTATGGTAGTGGCCATGGCATTTTATCGGGCCATCGATCACGAACACAGCAAAGCCCTTAAATTCATCACACCCAACTGGATCAACCTGCTGCTGTTAGGGTTGGCCATCACCTTCCACACCAGCTTCTTCCGCTTTCTGCAAGCCATTCAAAAAGCCATATCCGGTGCTTCGGGCATTTTGATCCAGTTTCCTTTGTATTTTGGGATCATGGGCATAATGCGGGAATCCGGATTAATTGAATTGATCTCCGGTGGTTTTGTGGAGATGTGCGCCCGATCCGGCTCGCCTGAGCAAGTTTACCCGATCTTAACGCTTTTTTCGGCTGGTCTGGTGAATGTTTTTGTGCCCAGCGGAGGCGGACAATGGGCTGTTCAGGGGCCCATTATTGTTCAGGCAGCCTTGCATCTAAATGTACCCCTTGCCAAAAGCATCATGGCGCTGGCCTACGGCGATCAACTCACCAACATGCTGCAACCTTTTTGGGCATTGCCCCTGCTGGGAATTACAGGGTTAAAAGCAAAGGAGATCCTTCCTTATACGTTGTTGTTAATGGCATTGGGCATCGTCGTATTTACCATCGGGTTGCTGCTTTTTTAGAGGTGTAGCCCGCCCATTGAGATGGATAAGTTTGGAATTGAGTGCTTATAAACACTACGTTTTTTCAAACTTAAGTTAAAAAAACGTAGTGTCTTATCGGTGAAATTCGTGTTGTTTTTGACCCCCTGCTTCAAAGTAGGGTAATGTTTTAATAATAAAGGCATTGTGTATATTTGTTAGTTCTACACAAGCAAAAAAAACAAAAAACGTTCATTTATAATTTTTAATTCAAAAAATATGTCCAATCAACCAAAAAAAGTTTTTGAATCATTTAGAGAAAGCATGTTAGGCAATACCAGCAATTGGAAGAACCTAATTTCAGATAATATTTCTTTAATTGGCCCATTAGCTCAAATAAAAGGAAAAGAGAAATTCATTGAAATCAACGAACCATTTTTTGCCTCAATTAAAGGGGGTGAAGTATACCAAATACTGGAAAGCGGGAATTATATAATTACTCAAGTTTCCACAGCCGTAGAAATGCCTTCTGGCAAGATAATTACATTGAATGTTTGCGAGTGGTATGAAATCAAAGAAAACAAAATTGAATCTTTGAGAGTGTATTTTGACACAGCAGAGTTTATAAATGAAATGAAGCCTGTGTAGAGCAATGTGCAAAACGGCAATCGGGCTATACTATCGCTCTGCCTTTTCCATCCATACTTAAGCTGATCTCCAGATCATTGATGACATAGCCTGCAAACGCATCAGCAGTAAACGGACTGCCTTGATCGGTGTTGAGAATTTGCGGAACCCCATGCAATCTTACCGCTTCCTGCAAGACTTCTGTGCACCATTCGCCAGTCATGGTATTGCTTAACGACCAGTTTACCACAAATCGGCTGTAAAGATCAATGACAGCCACCAGGTACAAGTAACCTCCCCGAACCGGTATATAAGTAATGTCCCTGGCCCATACCCGATTAGGCCGATCTATTTTCAGGTTTCTCAGTAAGTAAGGATACTTCTTGTGGCTCTTTTTACGTTTCGATGTATTGGGTTTAGGCCCAATGGGCAAACTGTAAGTAATGATTGTAAGCACGATAGAAAACGATCATACTATGAGCAGCAAGATGCAAGTATTGCAAAAAATGCTTATCGTGTAGTTTAGCCTCACTGAGCTTGACAAATTCAGGAGTATCCGAATGGGCATCGATCATCATGTGCACTTTGAGTCCGCCTTTCTTTTTTCCTTCATTTTTTGGATTGCGGCCCACTCCCTTCATTACCTCAGAAAATAGCCTGATGGTGCTGGAGTCGAAGAGAAACAATTTGGAAAAGAAGACGTTATTCAACCGGCTGACCGACAAAAGGAGTTTAAAATGGATCAGTAGGGTAAAGTAAAGTCCACGGAAAAATTCATTGTCCCGGTTTCTCTATCCATCTCCTGCCGCGCTTTTAGCAAGGGAGCTGGTTAAACCCAAATGGTTCAGGTTGTGGTCGCAATGGTGGAATGGCCCCTTTTTTATTGCTATTGTATGCGGTATGGCCAACCTGAGCCTGATCGTTGGCAACAAGCAACAGCACTGTACCGCTCCGGCCGGTGCCTTGTATCCGTGTTTGCATACACAGGCAGATGCTTACCGTGCAAAAAGCCGGCCCATAATTTTAGCATATATGCGAAGCTTCCGGACCTTCTTCTTCACAAGTTAGCTTTTACGCATGAACGGACAGTTTCGGAACATGTGCGCATGAATATTCCCGATTTGCAAAGTCGGATACCGAACCGGTTGAGCAATACTACATACCGGAGCAGGTAAGGATACAACGTTTTAATTTTTCAACATTTTCATTATCAACAATATAAATAAATTAATATTTCTGTAGGGAACCAATTTTGGAACGAAAGATTGGTTTTACAGCGCGAAACAGTGTCATATTGCACTATCTTTAAGTCCCAAAATCAAAACACTTTAATTGTGACTCTGATCAAATCGATTTCAGGCATCCGCGGAACCATTGGCGGTGCACCCGGTGAGGGGCTTTCGCCGCTCGATGTTGTTAAATTTGCTTCTGCTTACGGAACTTGGCTCAAACGCCGTTCCGGTAAAAACAAAATCAAAGTCGTTTTGGGCCGCGACGCACGCATCAGTGGCAAAATGGTGGAAACCCTGGTTACCGGTTCTTTGATCGGGCTGGGTATCGAAGTGATCAACCTGGGCTTGTCTACCACTCCTACGGTGGAAGTGGCGGTTCCCGGAGAAAATGCCGACGGAGGCATTATTCTTACGGCCAGCCATAATCCCAAACAATGGAACGCCTTAAAATTACTCAACGAAAAAGGAGAGTTTATTTCAGGCCTGGACGGTGCCGGTTTACTGGCCATTGCCGAAGCAAATGATTTTGCTTACAGCCCTGTGGATGAACTCGGCACAGTAGTTGAAAAAGACTACCTCCGGCGGCACATTGATATGATCCTTGAGCTGGACCTGGTGGATGTGGAGGCCATAAAAAATGCCCGCTTTAAAGTGGCTGTAGATGCAGTCAACAGTACCGGGGGCATGTATGTGCCGGCATTGTTAAAAGCCTTGGGCGTAGAAGAGGTCTTTGAACTTTATTGCGATCCGACCGGCCACTTTCCACATAATCCGGAACCTTTACCGGAACACCTCACCGATTTGTCTTCTGTGGTAAAAAAAGAAGGTGCTCACCTGGGCGTTGTAGTAGATCCGGATGTAGACCGCCTGGCCATTGTTTGTGAGGATGGAGCTATGTTTGGTGAGGAATATACGTTGGTTGCGGTATCGGATTATGTACTTACCCACACCAAAGGAAATACGGTTTCCAACATGTCCAGTACACGTGCCTTGCGCGATATTACGGAAAAGCATGGTTGCCATTATACGGCCGCAGCAGTTGGAGAGGTGAATGTGGTAAACCAAATGAAAAACACCAATGCAGTGATTGGCGGCGAAGGAAACGGAGGGGTTATCTATCCGGCTTTGCATTATGGGCGGGATGCGCTGGTAGGCATTGCACTGTTTTTAAGCCATCTGGCACACAAGAAGTGTTCCTGTTCGGCATTGCGGGCGAGTTATCCCGATTACACCATTTCCAAAAACAAGATACAACTGACACCGGAGATCAATGTGGATAAAGTACTCTCCTCAATGGCATCGCGTTATAAGGATCAACCTGTCAGTACCGTGGATGGAGTAAAAATTGAATTTGGGCAGGAATGGGTGCACCTGCGGAAATCAAATACGGAACCTATTATTCGGGTTTATTCCGAAAGTGAAAATGCAGAAAAAGCCAATTCCCTGGCACACAAGATCATGAATGAAATTAAAACGATTGTAGCATCTAAAAATGCCGTACCATCCTAACGGATGGATGCACCTTATAAAGGTCATTTGCCGTTTCCGGATCAGCATCATACGCTGATTGCCATGGTAGTCTTTTTATGCTTCTTTGGCCAACCTTATCCTGGCTACCCGGGAGGGGTTTCTTAGCATCATCTTTGATTATCAGAATGCTTGCGGACCTGCCTTTTTTGCATCGCGTGGCATGAGGCATGAAGATCCGTCAAAACCCGAAAAATTTCCGACCAAATAGCCTAATTTTGTCGTTTGTTCAGAATCCATTATAAAACACCACATTTTAAGGATGCGAAACGTTTATCTTGATAATGCTGCCACCACACCTTTGTCTGAGGAAGTTTTGGAGGCGATGATGCCCTACCTGACCACGTTTTACGGAAACCCTTCCTCGGTACATCACTTAGGGCGAAAAAGCAAAGCAGCCATTGAAGAAGCACGACGAACCATTGCCGGTTTTCTGAATTGTTCTCCTGCAGAACTCTTTTTTACCTCGGGAGGTACCGAAGCCGACAACCTTGCTTTGTACGGTGCCGTTTTGGATTTGGATGTAAAACATGCCATTACCACTGCCATTGAGCATAAAGCTGTTTTGGAAACGTTAAAAGGATGGAAAGCCGAAGGCAAAATTCGCCTGAGCATTGTTCGGTTAACGGCCGATGGCAGTGTCGATCTCGAACATCTCGAAACATTGCTCCGTACCAAAGACAAAACCCTGGTTTCGTTGATGCACGCCAACAACGAGATCGGCAATTTGCTTCCGTTGAAAAAGGTGGGGGAAATGTGCCGTAAATACAACGCTTATTTCCATTCCGATACCGTTCAAACCATGGGGCATTATCGTTTCGACCTGGCAGATCTGAATGTGGATTTTATTACCGGATCGGCACATAAGTTTCACGGACCCAAAGGGGTTGGTTTTTTGTATGTGAAAAAAGGATTAAAAATAAATGCCATGATCACCGGCGGGGGGCAGGAGCGCAACATGCGTGCCGGAACCGAACCGGTATACGCTATTGTGGGCCTGGCCAAAGCCATGGAAATAGCATACCATAAACTCGACGAGCATAGGGCACATATAGAAGCGGTGAAATTCCGAATGGTTGAAAAATTAAAAGAAAAAATTTCCGGCATTCGTTTCAATGGCCGTTCTCATACCGATGGTTTGTATACTGTGTTGAGTTGTTGTCTCCCGGAATCTGACAAAGGCGATATGTTACTTTATTCCCTGGATTTGTACGGCATTGCATGTTCAGGCGGAAGTGCCTGCAACTCAGGAGCCAGCAAAGGATCGCATGTATTGCAGGCGATCGGAGCCAATCTCCTAAGGCCCAACGTTCGTTTTTCATTTAGTAGATACACCACTTTTGAGGATGTGGAATATGCGGCGGATCAATTGGCCATGTTTTACCCGGTTATTGCCCGATAAACCGGTTTTCTTCCGGATCGCACCTGTGGTGATCTCTTAAATGTCCTGTAAGCTACATCTTGTTTTTTTACCGGCAACAGTGTATGTAAGGTCTGCTGAAAAACACCTTTACATTTTTAACGATTTTATTATAGGCGTATGAAGTGCTTACGTTTTTTTCAGATCAAGTCTGAAAAAAGGCCGTGAAGTGGGGAATAACATACGATTTTCACCAACATCCGGTTTCGTGTTTCACTTTAAACGCCTATGTTTTTCAGATCAAGTCTTTGACCAGTTTCCCCCTTGAATATCAGGAAAGACAACTTTTCTTTGATGGCTTAAACCTGCGTTCTCACGAATTCCGTCTTTTGACTGTATGGCTGAAGCACTACATCATCAAGTTATATAGTAGCCTGAAAAAAAAACAGCGAAACGGGAAAAAACATACGATCCTAACCCACATCCGGGCTCGTGTTGCACGCAAAACGCCTAAAGCGATTGCCCATGCCGGGCATGCGATAACCAAAGGAGCGGCCACAGTACCACTCCTCTTTGTATACCTGTTTTCCAGGCACAACCTGTCCAACCCAATGGTTTACATTTGTACTACCTGATCTTTTGTGGGTACGGTTTCATTTTTAGGCTTGCCTAGCATCAACATTTCATACACCACCACTTCGGTATAAAAACGCTTTATGCCTGCATTGTCTTCATACTGGCGGTGGGTTAACTTGCCTTCCAGAGCCACTTCGTTGCCCTTTTTCAGGTAAAGCTCTATGATCTCTGCGGTTTTGCCAAAAGCAACAATGTTGTGCCATTGGGTTTCGGTGATGCGCTCTCCTTTATTGTTGTGATACGATTCGGAAGTAGCCAGCGAAAAAGTGGCCATCGTACTGCCATTGTCTAGTTTTTTAATTTTAGGATCGGCACCCAGGTTTCCGATCAACTGTACGCGATTTCTGATTTTCATGATCTTTGTATTTTTGAATGTTTCGTTTTTTGTTGGCCGGATCGTTGTTCCTTCCGACCTGCTTTACAAAATTGAAACATCTGAAACGTACGAGTCGGTAGTTAAACGTTTAAGATGCATTTGTAGTCGTTTGAAAATGGATTTAATCCTAAAGATTAGGTGGTTATGAAAATTACTTGGAAGTATATTAATCGTTATGGGCAATCGCCTTCTGGATAAAGAATAAAAAACTATGAAAAAATGCTTTGTAATACAGCCGTTCGATAATGATAAATTTGACAAACGATTTACTGACATATTTGAACCTGCAATAAAAAAGTCAGGTTTCGAAGCATACCGCATTGACAGAGATTTAAGCGTCAGAGTGCCAATTGATGAAATTGAGAAAGGCATTCATGAAAGCACTATTTGCTTTGCTGAAATCTCAACTGATAACCCAAATGTTTGGTATGAACTAGGATACGCATTCGCCTGTAAAAAGGATGTTGTTATGGTTTTATCGGATGAACGTCAAGGTAAATTCCCTTTCGATATTCAGCATAGGCAGCTAATTACTTACGAAACCAGTTCAACTAGTGACTTTAATACTCTATCCGATACAATTACTAGAAAAATTAATGCTCTCCAACAAAAATCGAAAACTGTAAAATCACTTAACACTACCCCTGTCTTTGAATCAGAGGGTTTAAAAAGCCATGAAATTGCCTTGCTCATTCTAATAATGGAAAACTCAATATCGAAAGAGGACGAAGTTTCTGTGTATAACTTAAAACACGAAATGGAAAAGGCAGGCTATACAGAGAGTGCCACAAATGTTGGTGTTAGAGCGCTAACGAAACACGGAATGATAGAGACATTCAAAGCTGTTGATGATTACAATAATGGAGAGGAGTATATTGCTTGTAAGTTAACTGAAACTGGAGATAATTGGATTCTATCTAATCAAGATCAGTTTCAATTCAAATCATCTAAACAGGATAATAAAAACGTTGATGACTTGCCTTTTTGAGAATTAAAAGCCCAGTAATGACAGGTTGGCTCTATTAATCTAAGATATACCGGACAGACAATCCGCCCGAACCTCCCCAAAGCCCCTGATAACCTATAAGGTTGAGAGCCGGTTTCCAGTCAAGGCTTATGTTGATGGGTTCGGAAGAAAAAGTATAATCAAGGCCAACAATAAAATCCACTCCTATCACAATATAACTGCGATCTTCAACAAACCAAGGGTTAACATCGCCGTTCCAAAACCCGATGTGGCCGCCGCCGCCGTAAAACCAGCCCAGGCCTTCGGTGGGAAGTGCTTTGTGCTTTTCGTACAAACCGGTTACAACCAAGCCTCTCCATCGGAAAGCAGCAATGCCTTCCACGGCAGTGGAAGAATTCATAAAATGACGGATCGTTACACCATTAGACAAACCAAACCTAACCCCCACAGCAGTTTCGTAATCCTCCTGTGCCTGAACAGATTGAACCCCGGATAGCCATGCAAACATTAGCATTAAAATTTGAATAGATCGCATCTCTTTTTTTTTGATTTGAAGTAAAGATAGCCATAATGATGTTCCTAACTTTGAGAGCTGGCGGAAAACTTTTCCACGCAACAATATGCTTATCGGAACGATTTTGCTTCTATGCAGGATTGGTTTCGCAGAACAGGCGCTAATTCATGACTCATGGATTGGCCAGCTACGTTGAAAAAAAGCAGGACCGGATCAAATAGCATAAAAATGAGATCATTCCGATTACAACTGCACGAACGGACCGCCCCGAAGGGAGCATCGCTGTCCCCCATCAACGAAAAAGGAGTGTACCCTTCCGAATGAAATAGATCCGAAAACCAAATTAAATTTTAGAAAAACAGGCGTAGTGCCTAATAAAAATCGCATCTAACTGACTGTCAATCACGTGCGAGCTTAAACCAACGAGGTTTGGAGAAAACCGATGACTTTGTACAGCCAGCAAGAACTTACCATATAATATATGGCAATATTGCGCTGGTTTTGCAGAGGATTACTCGTTTACCACCCCCATTGCACAAAACTTCTCAATCCGCTGATCGATCCGTTCCTGAGGAGTAAGCGCATTTAAAACTTTCAGATGCTTTTTGATTTCTCTTTTCACAGTAGCAAAAATGGCTTTGTAATCGGAATGTGCACCACCCACCGGCTCTTTCAGAATGCCATCGATGAGCTTGTTTTTCAACATATCGCTGGCGGTGAGCTTAAGAGCACTGGCTGCCACCTCCTTGTTGTCCCAGGAGCGCCATAGGATCGAAGAGCAAGATTCGGGAGAGATCACCGAATACCAGGTGTTTTCCAACATCAATACCCTGTCTCCGATGCCAATTCCCAAAGCTCCGCCCGAAGCACCTTCTCCGATCACAATACAAATAACGGGCACTTTAAGCCGCATCATTTCATAAAGATTGCGAGCAATGGCCTCCCCTTGTCCGCGTTCTTCGGCTTCCAGCCCCGGAAAAGCACCGGGAGTATCGATCAGCGTAACAACAGGTTTGTTGAATTTCTCAGCAAGGCGCATCAAGCGCAAAGCTTTCCGGTATCCTTCGGGGTTGGCCATACCAAAATTACGGTATTGCCGCATTTTTGTATTTATTCCTTTTTGCTGGCCGATAAACATCACCGAATGCCCATCCAGCAAACCGAACCCGCCCACCATGGCTTTATCGTCGCCAACGGTACGGTCGCCGTGCATTTCGATGAACTGATTATTGGTAATTGCCTGAATATAGCTGAGGGTGTAGGGTCGATCGGGGTGCCGTGAAAGCTGCACACGCTGCCATGGAGTAAGCCGGCTGAAAATAGCCTTTTTGGTTTCTTTGATCTTCGCTTCAAGTGCATCGGTAGTGGTGGAAACATCTACTTCACTATTTTCTGCAATTTGCCTTGCTTTTTCGAGCTGCTCCTGCAGTTTTGCTATTGGTTCCTCAAAATCCAGATAAATTGCCATATTCCACCGTTTTGACCGGGCAAAAATACGAATTAAATCCAACGGAAAACCGGATTGTTGAAAACATGATGCCGATAAAAAAAGCAATTTCATTAGCTTTAAGGCCAATAGGATTTTTCCGATGCTCGTATTTCCCAATGCAAAGATCAACCTGGGGCTCCGTATCCTTTCCAAAAGGGAAGATGGATTTCATGATCTGGAGAGTATTTTTTTTCCGGTTCCATGGAACGATGCACTGGAAATCGCGCTTGATCGAACAGGTAAACCCGGTGAGATCCGACTTCGTACTACCGGATTGCCGGTCCCGGGAGTTGCAGCAGACAACCTGGTTTTGAAGGCTTATCGGCTGCTGCATGAAAAAAAACCTTTGCCTGCCATTAAGGTACATTTGCACAAGGTTATTCCTATGGGAGGCGGTTTGGGCGGAGGCAGTGCAGACGGGGCTTTTATGCTGGTGGCATTGAATGATCTGCTGGAATTGCGATATGCTTTGGATGAGCTGGAAAAACTGGCTGCGGAACTGGGAAGCGACTGTCCTTTTTTCATTCGCAACAAACCCGCTTTTGTATCCGGAAGAGGAGAATTGCTTTCTCCCATACGGCTAAACCTGCCTTTTGCCCGTTTATTATTGGTGAACCCGGGAATTCATGTGCATACCGGAACCGCTTTTTCCGGGGTTGTTCCTGCCGTACACACATCCGATCTAAAAACCGTTATAAACACCCCTTCCCAATGGGCACAACACCTGAAAAACGATTTTGAAAAAACGGTTTATCAAATGCACCCCGAGCTAAAGCAGCTGAAGGAAACCCTATTACAAGCCGGAGCAGATTATGTATCCATGACCGGAACCGGAAGCACCCATTATGCATTCTTCAAAAAGGAAATTCCTGCCTTGCCGGCATTAAAAAAGTACACGATCTGGCAAGGTCGGCCAGGTTGATGCCTTATTTCCGGGCCATTCGGTAAAGAAAAATACCAATGACAAGAAAAATAAGGTTGGGTATCCATACGGCTATGGCCGGGTCAAGTCCTGCATTGGTAGCCGCTACCGTGGTGATCTTCATGCAAAAAATATACACCATCACCAACCCCAAACCTGCGGCAAGATGCAAGCCGATCCCCCCCTTTACTTTTCGGCTGGCTATGCTTACGCCTATCAACGTGAGTACATAGGTAGCAAAAGGATAAGCGGTACGCTGATGTTTTTCAATGAGGTAGTATTTCACCCGGTCAGAGCCACGCTCTTTTTCTTTTTCGATGAAAGCATTCAACTCGTTATACCCCATGGCAGTAACAGAACTGACCCGCACGGCAAAATCTTCCGGAGTAAAATGCATGGTGGTATCCATTTGCTTGCCGGTTACCAGCCGGTGGTTGTTTTCGGCATCGTAATAGCGGGCAAAGAAATTTTTGAGCTGCCACTTGTGCGATGCCGTATCCCACACGGCTTTTTCGGAAGTAATTTTAAGTTCAAGCCGGTTGTTTTTCCATCTTTCAATGGCGAAGTGGAGCGCCGTATGTTTGGTGGTAAGGTAATTCCGGAAGCTGATCAGGGTTCCTGTTTCCGTTTCCCGGTGTACATTTTTTTTGTTGTAATTGTATGCATTTTTCAAGTACTTGTTCTCAAATTCTATCCGGATCACATTGGCCTGTGGCAACACAAAATGGTTCAGCCACAGCGAAAGCAACACCAGTACCGTTGCCGAAATGTAATACGGGAGCATGAACCTTCTGAAACTGACCCCACTGCTCAAAATGGCGACAATTTCCGTATTCTGGGCCATTTTGGCGGTAAACAAGATTACCGAAATGAAAATGATCAGCGAGCTGAAAAGGTTGGAGTAATACGCAATAAAATTGAGGTAATAATCAAAAATGATGGCACCAAGCGGCGGACTGGGTTCGCGCAGAAAGTCATCGATCTTTTCCGAGACATCGAAAATACAGGCGATCAGCATCAGCAAAAGCGTGATGAAAAAGAAAGTTCCGAGGAACTTTTTGATGATATACCAATCGAGCACTTTCATTGCAGCAACAATGCCTTAACGTTAAAGCCGGGTGGCCAATTGCTTCACCATGGCGTCTTTCCATGCACGAAAAGATCCTTCTTTTATTTTATTTCTTGCCTCGTTGGTCAGCCAGAGGTAAAAAGCCAGGTTGTGTATCGTAGCAATTTGTATGGCGAGGGTTTCGCCCACCGATATGAGGTGCCGCAGGTAAGCCTTGCTATACGCCTGATCGACAAACGCCGTTCCATCCGGATCCAGTACACTGTGGTCGTTTTTCCATTTCAGGTTTTTGATGTTGATGATCCCCTTTTGAGTAAACAGCATGCCATGGCGTGCATTTCGAGTAGGCAACACACAATCGAACAGATCAATCCCAAGGCCGATGCACTCCAGTATGTTTACAGGCGTTCCCACTCCCATAAGATATCGAGGTTTTTCTTCCGGAAGGATATTGGCCACCTGTTCGGTCATCCCGTACAATTCTTCATCCGGCTCACCAACGGAAAGGCCGCCAATGGCATTTCCCGGCAGATCGAAACGGGCAATAGCCTCGGCTGAAGCAGTTCGCAGATCTTTATAAGTCGAACCCTGAACAATAGGAAAAAGGGTTTGGCGATATCCGTAATGGCCTTCGGTTTCATTGAACCGATCAACACATCTTTTGAGCCAGCGGTGCGTCATTTCCATCGATGTGCGGGCATAGTCGTATGTACATGGAAATGGGGTACACTCGTCAAACGCCATGATGATATCAGCCCCGATGGTACGTTGGATATCCATCACTCCTTCCGGACTAAAAAAGTGCTTCGAACCGTCGATATGGGAACGAAAGGTAACCCCTTCTTCCGTAATTTTTCTGCGGTGCCCCAGTGAGTATACCTGAAATCCGCCGCTATCCGTGAGCAAGGGTCTTTTCCATCCATTAAATCGGTGCAACCCGTTGGCATGCGCCAGCACTTCCGTACCGGGCCGGAGGTAAAGATGGTACGTATTGCCCAGTATGATCTGAGCTTTTATATCTTTTTCCAGCTCGTGCTGATGTACCCCTTTTACCGTACCCAATGTTCCCACCGGCATAAAAATGGGCGTTTCGATGGTACCATGATCCGTGGTAATTGTTCCTGCTCTCGCTTTGGAGCCGGGATCCGTTGCTTCTGATATGAAGTGCATAAAACTGTTGAAAAATAGCGCCTGCCAAAGATAGCATTCCATGTGCAGAATACTACTTTTAGCAACATGTTGACCCCTTTACAACCACCTGGCTGGAATACCGAAATGATTGTTTTGATTGGTTTTGGATTGGCTTTTTTGATCCAGCTTTTTTATTACGGCATGTTTTTTCTGCGCCTGGCTTTCTGGCGTAAACCGGATAAAATTCGGAATTTACCCCCTGTATCGGTGATTATTTGTGCAAAAAACGAGGCCAAAAACATACAACAGCACCTTCCTGCAATTCTGGAACAAGACTATCCGAACTACCAGGTTGTGGTGGTCAACGATGGTTCATGGGATGGAACAAAAGAGGTATTGCAACGTTTTGAAGCAGAAGCCCCCCATTTGCATGTGATCCATATCAAGGATAGCCCGCGCGATAAATTTTCCAAAAAAAGGGCACTTACCCTTGGAATAAAAGAAGCCATGCACGAGCATCTGGTACTTACCGATGCCGATTGTTTCCCTGCCGGCAACCAATGGCTGCAAGGCATGGCCGGGGGGTTTTCATCCGAAACCAGCCTGATATTGGGGTATGGCCCCTATGCACGTCGGAAAGGCTTGCTGAATGCTTTGATCCGTTTCGATACGTTTTACATTGCGCTGCAATATCTGTCGTTCGGAAAAGCAGGAATCCCTTATATGGGAGTAGGACGAAATCTGGCATATACAAAAACACTCTTTTATAGTGTGGGTGGGTTTAAATCGAACGATCACATAGCCTCCGGAGACGACGATTTGTTGGTGAATCAGGCAGGCAACCGAAACAATACCCGCATGGCACTTTCTCAGGATGCGCACACCATTTCACAACCCGAAACAACCTGGAAAAACTGGTGGCGGCAGAAAAAACGCCACCTTACCACCGCCCATCATTACCGGTTTATCCATAAATTCTTACTAACCCTTTACCCTTTCAGCATCATATCGTTCAATGCCGGTTTTGTGTATCTTCTGATCCGGGAAAGCTGGACATGGACGATCCTTATCGCCTATCTGGTTCGTTTGTTACTGCAATTTGTTATCTTTAGGCGCATAATGCGGTATTTGGGTCAGCAGGATTTGTTGTTACTGACCCCGGTATTTGAATTGTTTTTTCTGGTTTTTAACCTGTTGGTATACGGTTCCAACTTAATTGCAAAACCCAAAAAGCGGAGATGAAGGTAGGTGGAAACCTGTCGGAGAAAGGCCGATACGATTACATGTTAGTAAGAAAAGCCGTGGACCATGGCGATCAGAAGGCTTTTGCGGAGTTGATGGATCGTTACCGCGATTCCATTTATTTTATGTTGTTGAAAATGGTCAACAACAAAGATGATGCCGAGGATCTAACCATTGAAGCATTCGGAAAGGCATTCAACCGGCTGGGACAGTATATGCCCAACTATGCGTTTAGTACCTGGTTGTTTAAGATCGCTTCCAACAATTGCATCGATTTTATCCGTAAAAAGAAAAAGAAAACCCTTTCTATCGACAACAAGTTCGAAAGTGACGACGGCGATACCCTTACCATCGACCTGAAATCACAAATGCTTGATCCGGAAGAAAAAATCATCAAAAAACAGAAGATCATGCTGATGCATGAAGTGGTTTCCAAACTCAAGCCACGTTATCGTGAACTCATTGAGTTGCGTTATTTCAAAGAGTATTCGTACGAAGAAATTGCCGATCACCTGCAGATCCCCCTGGGAACCGTTAAAGCACAGTTGTTCCGTGCCCGGGAGTTCCTGTACAACATCATGAAAAACTCCAAAGGCAATATTTAGACCCTGCATGAACAGTAGCAGGATCATCCACCAATATTTTCCGGAACTATCGGAATTGCAACGGCAACGCATCGATCGTTTGGGCGAGTTGTATAGCGAATGGAACGCAAAGATCAATGTGATCAGCCGTAAGGATTTCGAACATTTTTACGAACGGCATGTACTGTATTCTCTGGGCCTTGCCAAAGTGATGCATTTCCGGAAAGAAGACCACATCCTTGATGTCGGAACAGGAGGTGGGTTTCCGGGTATTCCATTGGCCATTCTTTTCCCTGACACATCATTTCACCTGGTAGACTCCATTGGGAAAAAGATCATGGTGGTCCGAGAGGTGGTCCACGCGTTAGGACTGGCGAATTGTACTGCCGAACAGGCCCGGGCCGAGCAGTTGAAAACCCGGTATGAATTTATCATAAGCAGAGCGGTAACCGCACTTCCCCGTTTTTATGGTTGGACCAAAGGGAAAATCAAAAAGAGCGAAGATGAGCACCGTCCTAACGGCATTTTTTACCTTAAAGGTGGCGATTTTCACGAAGAACTCAACCAATTGCCTCTCCAACACAAACCAAAGGTTTTTGCCCTCTCGGATTTTTTCGAAGGCGCATTTTTTGAAACGAAAAAAGTAGTGCAAATACCGGAGCAATAGGGCAAAATGAGCAGCTTAAACCGCAAAAAGCCTAAAGTAGCCTGCCTCAGCTCCCGGCCCCTTCAAACTGTAACTGGCTTAAATGTTTGTACAAACCGTCCGGTTTGGTGATGAGTTCATCGTGCGTTCCGGTTTCGGATATCTTGCCATCTTCCAAAACCAGAATGCGATCGGCATTGCGAATGGTAGACAGGCGGTGGGCGATCACAAAAGAGGTTCGCCCTTGCATCAATTTATCCAAAGCTTCCTGTACCAAACGTTCCGACCCGGAATCGAGGGAAGAAGTAGCTTCATCCAAAATGAGGATCACCGGATCTTTTAAGATGGCACGGGCAATGGCCACCCGTTGCCGCTGACCACCGGAAAGCTGGATTCCCCTTTCCCCCACAAGGGTATCGTACCCATCGGGAAAAGCGGTAATAAAATCATGCGCATTGGCTTTTTTAGCTGCCACAATGATCTCTTCTTCCGTAGCACCTGGGCGGGCATAGCCAATGTTTTCACGAATGGTACCGCCAAACAATAAAACTTCCTGAGGCACTAGGCCAATAGATCTTCGCAAATCATAGATCCCCATCTTTGAGCCCCCTTCGCCATCAAAAAGGATCGCACCCGAATCGGGCGAATAAAAGCGAAGAAGCAATGCGATCAAAGTGGATTTCCCCGCACCTGACGGGCCTACTATGGCTACCTGTTCTCCGGGAGCTACACAAAAGCTCACTTCTTTCAGTACTGTCACATCCGGACGGGCAGGATAGGCAAACACTACCTTATCAAAGCTGACATTGCCATGCAGTTTGGAGGAAGAGACCGGAACGGTGAATTCAGAGGCCGATACTTCGGCTTCATCTTCATGAAACTTCATCAGGTTTTCCGTAGCTCCGATGGCTTTCTGAATGCTCGCCCACAAATCGGGCAAACTACCGGCAGAAGCACCTATAAACACGGAATAAATAATGAATTCGACCAATTCGCCAATGCTGAGCAATTTTTGATCGACCATGTGCACCCCTTGCCAAACGATGAATACAATGCAGGAAAATACGGCGAAAAGAATAAAAGAGATAAAAAGACCACGCCAAGCGGCACTTTTCATAGCAAGACCCATAACCTCTTTGGTACGCTTGTTATAGCGGTTCACTTCAAACCATTCGCTGGCAAAAGCTTTTACGATCGCAATTCCGGTGAACGTTTCTTCCACAATTACATTGGAATCGGCAATGGCATCTTGTGTCTTTTTTGACAGTTTTTTGATGAACCGGCCAAAAAGCACTCCGAATATAGCTACAACCGGGAGCGTTGCCACCATCATTACAGTAAGCTTCGGAGAGGTATAAAGCAAAAGGGCAAGCACCGAAATAATAATGATGATCTGCCTGATAAACTCAGCACTGGTAACAGTTAATGCAGTACTGACCGTACTGACATCGGAAGCAATACGGCTGTTTAATTCGCCCACTCGGTGTCGATCAAAAAAATACATGGGCTGGCGGAGAATATGGCTGTAAGTAGACTGGCGCAAACTTAAGATCACTTTTTCGGTTACATAATGAAAAATGTAAACCCGGAAAAAGGAGAAAACCGATTGAAGCAGGAAAATGGCCAGAAGCATTACAGCAAGCGCATTGATGGCACTTAACTCGGTTTTTTCAATAAAATTTTTCAATGCCTCCGGCTGAGAAGCCACTTCACTTCCGGTTTGGTCAACCAACAAACCTATGGCTTTCGGAAATACGAGCGAAACCCCTGTAGTCAGAAACAGCATGAGAAACCCAATGCTGATCAGAAGAGTGTAAGGTTTGAAATAATGAAGCAGTCGTTTTGCCCTTTTGTAGGAAGATTTTGTGAGTTTTGCTTTCTCACCGTTTTCTTTTCTTTCTGTACGTCCTCTGCCAAAACCAGCCATCCAAGCTAAATTTTTGTGGCAAAGTTACGTTTATTCCCGGCATATATGAAGCACAGGGATACCAAAGGCAAAATGGAAGCGAAATATTTTTGCCCGAAAAGATTTAAAATCTATCTTTGCAGTCCGATTTTCGGAAACCAAAAACTTGTTGAAACTTAAAGGTCATGAGTAAAAGGACTTTTCAACCCTCCGTAAGAAAGCGTAAAAATAAGCACGGATTCCGCGAGCGTATGAGCAGCAAGAATGGCCGTAGGGTATTGGCTTCGCGCCGCGCAAAAGGGCGTGCAAAGCTAACCGTTTCCAGCGAGCGCCACGGAAAATAATCGTTTAACGACGTTATTATAATTTGTCTTGAGGACATTTCATACGAAGTGTCCTCTTTTTGTTCTCTTAATTGAGCGCAATCTCTTCTGCTACATTTTGGCGGGTTTTTGCCTGCGCAACCAGTTCCCCACTACAGCAGCCACATCTTCTAGCATTAACATGTGGCCATGTTCCAACACCTTAAACTGAACCGATTCGGACAAACCCCTTGAAAAACGTTCGCCGATGGCGGGTGGGATTACCCTGTCGTACCTGCCGAATATCAACACGGCCGGGATCTCTCTTTTGTTCAGTGTCGTCCGAATGGCAGGAATGTCCGGATCGATGTTCCGGAAGGTCATCCAAAGTTTATAAACCCGTTCTCTTTTTTCAGCCGTATCCATATTCATCCGAACCCACCGGTGCAAGCGCCGGTGGATGATGTGCGACCATCTTAGGAAATCGAGAAAACGGAAAAAAACGACCGGATTTCGGTCCACCCATTTATAAACTCCCTTGCCCAACCGCGTTTTTGCAGCAAACTTATACCATCGATTTATGAAAACACCATCGGGTGCCATCAGAATGAGATGGCTGACCCGATCCGGAAATTGTTCCAGTAAGGTAAGGGCTATTTTCCCCCCAAGGCTAAACCCCATTACGGAAAAAAAATCCGCATTGATCGCTTTCAGGAAAACGTCAAATAAGACTTTGATCTCCGTTTTCCGAAGCGTGTTTTTTTCGATACGGCTTTCCGGATAACAACTTTCGCCATGGTGAAAAATATCAAATGCATAGATGGTAAAAACATGGCCAATAGCCGCTTCGAAAAGTTGGAAATCCGTTCCGGATCGTCCAAAGCCATGAAAGGCGAGTAACGGTTGTGAACCATGGCCATACGTGCGATAAGACAAACACAATTCACCATGTGTTAATAACTTATTGCGGATCTTATGGGCATCCGGGCTGTTTTCCACCAAAAAATTTCTAATTTCGCGGGCGATATTTCCCTAAGCGTATCTAAAGCGTAATTCTTCTTTAACAATGCCTAAAGATAACAGTATCCGCTCTATTTTAATCATTGGTAGCGGCCCCATTGTTATAGGTCAGGCCTGCGAGTTCGATTATTCCGGCTCACAAGCCGCACGTTCTCTTCGTGACGAAGGGATTGAAGTGACCCTGATCAATTCCAATCCGGCAACCATTATGACCGACAAGGTCATTGCCGATAATATTTACCTCAAACCTTTGGAGCCCGAATCCATTCGCGAGATCCTGGAGGCTCACCCCCATATCGATGCCGTACTGCCCACCATGGGGGGGCAAACGGCCTTAAATTTGTGCATCTCGTGCCAGGAAATGGGCATTTGGGAAGATTTTGAAGTACAAATTATCGGGGTCGATATTGATGCCATTGAGATTACCGAAAACAGAGAAGCTTTCCGCAAGCTGATGTTGGAGATCGGGATACCCATGGCCCCTCAGGAAATTGTACGCAGTTTCCTGAAAGGGAAAGAAGTGGCACAGGAGTTTGGCTTTCCGCTTTGCATTCGCCCTTCGTATACTTTGGGCGGGTCGGGTGCTGCTTTTGTATACAGCAAAGACGAATTTGAAAACCTCCTGAACCGAGGTTTGCACGCCTCTCCGATCCACGAGGTAATGATCGATAAAGCCCTGTTGGGCTGGAAAGAGTTTGAACTCGAATTACTTCGGGATAAGAACGATAATATCGTGATTATTTGTTCCATAGAGAACTTTGATCCGATGGGGATCCATACCGGAGATTCCATTACGGTAGCACCGGCCATGACCTTGTCCGATCGTACGTATCAACGGATGCGCGACATGGCCATTAAAATGATGCGGGCTATTGGTGATTTTGCTGGCGGATGTAACGTACAATTTGCGGTAAGCCCGGATGAAGCAGAAGACATTATTGCGATTGAGATCAATCCGCGGGTTTCCCGTTCTTCCGCACTGGCTTCCAAAGCAACCGGATACCCGATCGCCAAAATTGCTTCAAAACTGGCCATCGGTTACCACCTCAACGAGTTAGAGAATCAAATTACCAAAAGCACTTCTGCTTTTTTCGAGCCCACGCTTGATTACGTTATCGTTAAAATACCACGATGGAATTTCGATAAATTCCAGGGTTCCGATCGGTCTTTGGGATTGCAGATGAAATCAGTCGGAGAGGTAATGGGCATCGGCCGTTCCTTTCAGGAAGCACTTCAGAAAGCATGCCAGTCGCTGGAAATTAAACGAAATGGCCTGGGAGCGGATGGCAAAGAAATGCGCAACCAGAACGAGCTGCTCAAAAGCCTTGAATATCCGAGCTGGAACCGTTTGTTTCATGTATATGATGCCATTAAGCTGGGCATTCCGTTTAAAACCATTCAGGAAAAAACCCGAATTGATAGCTGGTTTCTTCATCAGATCAACGAGTTGATAGAACTGGAGCGGGAGATGGAAAAATTTCACATCAGCAACCTGCCCCGCGAGTTGCTGTACGAAGCCAAACAAAAAGGCTATGCCGACCGTCAGATCGCCCACTTGGTGCGTTGTTTGGAAAGCGAAGTGTACAGCAAGCGAAAAGAATTGGACATCCGTCGGGTTTACAAACTGGTAGATACGTGTGCCGCGGAATTTCCGGCCATTACGCCCTATTATTATTCCACCTTTGATGACGAAAACGAATCCGTTCGAAGCGATCGCAAAAAAATCATTGTTCTAGGATCTGGACCCAACCGTATCGGACAAGGGATCGAATTTGATTATTGCTGTGTACATGGGGTATTGGCTGCCAAAGAATGTGGCTATGAAACCATTATGATCAACTGCAATCCGGAAACCGTTTCTACCGATTTTGATACGGCAGATAAACTGTATTTTGAGCCGGTATTCTGGGAGCATATTTACGACATTATCCTGCACGAGCAGCCCGAAGGCGTAATTGTACAGCTGGGAGGGCAAACCGCACTGAAACTGGCTGAAAAATTAAGCCGTTATGGCATAAAAGTGATCGGAACCACGTTCGAAGCCCTGGATTTGGCCGAAGATCGCGGAAGTTTTTCCGATTTGCTGAAACAAAACGACATTCCTTATCCGGAATACGGGGTAGTGGAGAGTGCGGAGCAAGCGCTTGAGCTTTCAAAAAACCTGGGATTTCCATTGTTGGTTCGTCCTTCTTATGTGTTGGGCGGACAAAAAATGAAAATCGTTATCAATGCGCAAGATCTGGAACACCACGTGGTCGACATCCTGCGCGACATGCCTGAGAATAAAATCCTGCTGGATCATTTTCTGGGTGGAGCAATCGAAGCTGAAGCCGATGCCATTTGTGACGGAGAAGAGGTTTACATCATCGGGATCATGCAGCACATTGAGCCTGCAGGGATCCATTCGGGCGATTCTTATGCCGTTTTACCTCCGTATAATCTGGGCGACCTTATTCTTCAACAAATCGAAGAATATACTCGTAAAATTGCTTTGGCTTTACAAACGGTCGGGTTGATTAACATCCAGTTTGCGATCAAAGACGATAAGGTATACATCATCGAAGCCAACCCGCGGGCATCCAGAACCGTTCCTTTCATCGCAAAAGCGTACGACGAGCCCTATGTGAATTATGCCACCAAGGTAATGTTAGGCGAGAAAAAAGTAGCCGACTTTAATTTTCAGCCCAAAAGAAACGGGTACGCCATCAAAATCCCGGTTTTCTCTTTCGAAAAATTTCCGAATGTCAACAAGGAGTTAGGGCCGGAAATGAAATCGACCGGAGAAGCCATTCGCTTCATCGATGATCTGCGCGACAGTTTTTTCCGTAAGGTATACTCGGAACGGAACCTGTATTTGAGCCGTTGAGCAAAAGCAAGCCATACGTACTTGCCCGAAATGCCGTACCTTTGTAAAAGAAGTTATCCGGAAAGGGAAGTAGCCCGCTGCTGGCCATGGTATACGAACATGCATTTTTATTCAACGCCTTGAGGACCATCCTTATCATCCTTGTGGTGTTGTACCTCATTCGCCTGATAAGCAAAATGATGCACCGGCAAAACGGAACAGCCCGTCATCAGGAAAACCAACAATACCGGGAACAAACCGAACGCGACCAGACCCGCAGAACCATCCGGGATGATGGAAAAACACGTCTGGAGTACATCCGAAAACCCAAAAACGGTGGAAAGGATGATGACTATGCAGATTATGAAGAAGTCGATTGAGGCTTTTCGTTGCACCTTTCTGAACCTGTTGGATAATCGATATATTAGCACTCCGAAATCTAATATGCGGTTCTATGAAAACCATCGATTTGAATAAGATTGCACCCCATCTTATAGCCATTGTTCTTTTTATCGCCCTTACCTTAATGTACTTTATGCCTTTCACCAAAGGCTATGTACTCAAACAGGGAGATATAACCAATTTCAGAGGCATGGCCCAGGAAATTATGGAACACAGAAACCTGGAACACAGCGAACCGCTTTGGACAGCCAGCATGTTTTCCGGCATGCCGGCCTACCAGATCTCGGTATTATATAAGAATAAAAATGTCCTCAGTTATGTAGATAAGTTGATGAGAGGCGGTGGGTTTGGCAGCATCTTCTACGTATTCCTCTATATGTTGGGCTTCTATATCTTCCTTTTGTGCCTGAAAACAGATCCCTGGCTGGCGCTGTTGGGAGGGCTTGCATTCGGACTTTCATCGTATTTCATCATTATATTGGAAGCCGGGCACAACTCCAAAGCACATGCCATTGGTTATATGGCACCCACACTGGGTGCCATAATTTTAGCATACCGGGGTAAAGTGCTGTTGGGGGCCTCTTTAACAGCACTTTTTTTCGGACTTGAGTTGATGTGCAACCATTATCAGATCACCTATTACCTGTTGATGATCGTTTTGTTTTACGGAGTGGCCGAACTGGTGCAACAAATGAAGAAAGGTACCCCTGCACATTTTTTGAAGGTGACGGGTATTCTGGTAGTGGCCATGGGCCTGGGAACAGGTGCAAACATCAGCCAGATATGGAATACCATGGCCTATTCCAAAGATTCTACCCGCGGAAAGAGCGAATTAACGCTGAATGCTGCCGGTCAGGTAAGTCAAGAAAGCCAGACTTCGGGCCTTTCTTTCGATTACATTACCGGATGGAGCTACGGAACCGGCGAAACCCTTTCCTTGTTAATCCCCGGCACCAAAGGAGGCGGAAGCGGTGCGATGGGCAAGGCTTATCCGGAAGCCATCAAAGAAGCGTTGCCGCAAATGCAACAAAGCATCGGATCAGGCATGAACTCCTACTGGGGAAATCAACCTTTTACTTCCGGTCCGGTTTACATTGGAGCGATTGTGATGTTCTTGTGCCTGCTTGGTATGATTTATTCCAGAAACTACCTCAAGTGGCCCTTATTGGCAGTCGCTTTATTGGCAGTGGCATTGGCATGGGGAAAAAATGCTCCGGAGCTCACCCGGTTTTTTATAGATTGGGTTCCGGGTTATGATAAATTCCGAACAGTATCCATGATTTTAGTGATCGTGGAATTGGTGGTGCCGGCCATCGGTATTTTTTTCCTGGTCGATTTGATCAAGTACAGGAAAGAGATCGCCCAAAAGATGTCGGGTTTCTACATCGCAGCGGGGGGAACCGGTTTGTTCTTATTATTGCTTTACACTTCGCCCGGCACCTTTCTTAATTTTACCAGTGTAAAGGAAGCGGGGCAGTTTGCCGAGATCATCCAATCCGCTGCACCGCAAGAAGCAGCGAATTATCAGTTGTTGTTGAATGAAACCATAAAAGTTCGCGAAAACGTTTTTAAAAGCGATGTCCTGAGAACTTTTGGTTTCATCTTTTTTGCTGCCGGATTGATTTTTGCGTTCCTTCGTTTTAGTTCCATGCCAAAGGCGGCATTAATTACAGGGCTGGCCTTGCTCATTACAGGCGATTTGTGGACCGTAGATAAACGTTTCCTTAACGAGGAGAAAGTGAATGGCCGGTACGTAAACTGGCAGAAAAAAGAAAAGACCAATGTTCCTTACACAGCCTCCCCTGCCGACAAACTCATTCTGGATATGGAGGCACAGCGTAACCCCGATCTGAAAAATGAGATCGGCGCAGCCATTGATCTTGCTGCAAAAACAAAACTGAACAGCAGTGCCCGTGTAAAAGCGTTATCGGATGATGAAAAAGATCAGGCGGCATTTAGTGCATTGCGGCGTACGAATAACAGTCGGGTACTGGATGTTACCACCAGTACATTCAATAGCTCCCGGGCTTCTTTTTTCCACAAGTCCATCGGCGGATATCACGGCGCGAAGTTGAAACGTTACCAGGAATTGGCCGACTGGTACTTGTATAAAGAAATAGCAACAGCCAAACAAGTACTGGGACAACAGAGCAACCCTTCACAATGGTCCGGGTTGTTCTACCAAACTCCCGTTTTGAACATGCTCAATATGCGTTATGTCATATTCGATCCGAATACCCGCCCTGCAGTGAACCCGTATGCTATGGGCGATGCATGGTTTGTGAAAAGCGCAACCCTTGTAGCCAATGCCGACGATGAAATACAAGGTTTAAAAGAGGCCGATTTACGTAAAACAGCTTTGGTTGACAAACGTTTTGAAGGCCAGTTGGGAGCGGTGCAACACGATCCGGAAGGCAGCATTGTACTAACCGACTATAAAACGGATCACCTGACCTATCAATCCACAGGAAAAGACCATCAGATGGCTATTTTCTCGGAGATTTATTACGACGAATGGCAAGCCTATATCGATGGAAAGCCAGTGGACCATTTCCGTGCCAACTACGTTTTACGCGGATTGATGATTCCGCCCGGAAATCACAAAGTAGAATTTGTTATGGAGTCTTCCACGTATGTAATAGGTGGCCTCATTTCATTGAGCAGTAGTTTGTTGATTGTTTTGGCTAATCTTGTAGTGATGGGAATGTACTTCAGACGTAAAACGAATGAAGGGCATGGATTACCTGCCGTATGAAAAAAGTGTTGATTATAACCTATTATTGGCCACCGGCAGGAGGGCCCGGTGTACAACGATGGCTGAAATTCGTAAAATACTTCCGATCCTTTGGATGGGAGCCGGTGGTTTATGTACCGAAAAATGGTGAGCATCCTTCCGAAGACCATTCTCTGTCCAAAGACGTACCGGAGGGTATAGAGATCATCAAACGTCCGGTTTGGGAGCCTTATAACCTGTATAAGAAATTTATTGGCCAGAAGAACGATCAAAAAATCAATACGGGTTTTCTTACCGAGAGCGAAAAACCCAAAATGAGGGAAAAGATAGCAGTTTGGATTCGTGGGAATTTCTTCGTGCCCGATGCCCGAAAAACGTGGGTGAAGCCCTCCTACCGTTACCTGAAAGACTATCTGGACAAGCATCCGGTTGACGCTATCGTTAGCTCCGGACCGCCGCATAGTATGCACCTGATTGCCATGCAGCTTCGGAAACATCATCGCATTCCATGGGTAGCTGATTTCCGGGATCCCTGGACCAACATCGATTTTTACTCTGAGCTAATGCTAACAAGTTGGGCGGATAATAAACATAAACGCCTTGAAAAAGAAGTGCTTTGCTCGGCAGATGTAGTGCTTTCCGTTGGAAAAACATTGGGAGAAGAACTAACGAACCTGGGAGCAAAAAATACTGTGGTGATTACCAATGGCTATGATAGCGATGACATTACAGTTTCCGATGTAAAGAAAGATCGGGCATTTACGATAGCCCACATCGGATCCCTTTCTCCGGCTCGAAACCATCCTGCTTTCTGGGAAGCACTTTCAGAGTTGAAAGAATCGGATCCCGGTTTTGATCGGGACCTCAGAATTGTACTAATAGGAAAGGTCGATGTGAGTGCCACCCGATCTATCGCCGAGTTTGGTTTGGACGGACACCTTGAGCGAGTCCCATACATGCCGCACAATGAAATAGTGGCCGTTCAGATGAGGAGTCAGGTATTGTTGCTTTTTTTAAACCGGACAGCCAATGCCAAAGGGATATTAACCGGGAAAATATTTGAATACATGTCGGCCCGGAGGCCGGTATTGGCCGTCGGGCCCCCCAATGGGGATGCCGCAGAGATGATCCGTGAGACCCGTTGTGGTGATATACTGGATTTTGACAACAAAGAAGGCATCAAGCAAAGTTTGAAAAAGTACTATGCCTTGTACCGGGAAGGAAAGCTTGAGATTGATAGCAACGGCATTGAGAAATATTCCAGACGGGCATTAACGGAACGTCTGGTGAAAGAGTTGAACAAATTAGTGGCATGACAAAAATCCTCACCATAGTAGGTGCCCGACCCCAGTTTATAAAAGCAGCAGTGGTGAGCCGGGCCATGGCCAGCGTAGATGGGTTGGAAGAAATACTGGTGCATACCGGCCAACATTACGATGCCAATATGTCGGATGTTTTTTTCGGAGAAATGGAAATTCCACACCCCAGATACAATTTGGGGATCCATGGGGTTGGTCATGGAGCAATGACCGGCCGGATGTTGGCCGGAATTGAAAAAATCCTGCTGGACGAAAAACCC
>CALLUQ010000204.1 GCA_938010565.1 uncultured Flavobacteriales bacterium | reverse complement strand
TCGTACACCGGCATGAGCTGTTTGCTTACAGCTATGGTTAACGGGTACAAACGTGTGCCGGACCCTCCGGCGAGGATAATGCCTTTCATAATCAAGGGTTATTTTCCGGTACTTTTTCTTTTATTTCCGGCTGGTTTTTTTTTACAACCAGCTCTTCCAGTTCAATGTCTTCTTCTTCGTCAATAATTTCCAAAAAGGGTTCTTTAAACGCTTTGGTCGTAATGGCTTTTTCCAAAGATAATAACAGTGAGGGCAATAATACAAGATTGGTGAACATAGCCAGCAACAAAGTAACCGATACCAGAATACCCAGGGCTACAATTCCACCAAAACTCGATGCACTGAACATGGAAAACCCAAAGAACAAAATGATCGAAGTATAGATCATGCTCACCGCTGTTTCCCGAAGGGCATTGAGTACGGATCCCCGGATGTCCCAACTTTGCATTTTTAGCTCCTGACGGTATTTGGCCAGAAAGTGGATCGTATCGTCGATCGAAATGCCAAAGGCAATGCTAAAGACCAGAATGGTTGACGGTTTGATCGGGATGCCGAAATACCCCATAATGGCCCCCGTAAAGAGCAACGGGATCAGGTTCGGGATCAGGGAAACCAGCACCATACGAAATGAATTGAACAGCACAGCCATCAGTAAAGCGATCAGGCAAATGGCGATCATCAGGCTGACAAAAAGGTTGTTTACCAGATAGCTTGTTCCTTCCAAAAAAACAATACTGGTTCCGGTAAGTGATATATCGTAATAATGATCGGCACTTACCCTGGTGAGCATCTCGTTAAAACCGGCCTGTTTTGCAAAGGTATACAGGGTATCCGGGTAATCATCGAGAGCCATGCCGAGGGCAGTATCTTTCCGGTAGTAGGCATTTACCATAAAACGGCGCAAGCGGATGTTGTTTTCGAAAAGGTCATACACTAGCGAATCCCGCATTTTTTCGTTCACATTCTTTGCGGTAATGCGCTCCACCATGGCATCGGTATGGGCTCTGTCAGGGTTGAAAATGGAATCAATTTCGGGTCGTAACTTCAACAACAATGCATCCATTTGAATGGTGCCTATATCGGCTATCGAAACAGCTATGCGTGTGGTGGCCATCGAGCTGTCAAGAAAAGCCTTTCCGATGTTGCTGTTGGCATCGGTGGTCGTATTTTTAATAAACCCGGACAGTAGGGCTCGCATTTGGCCATTGGTATTGCTACGATCGGGAAGTACATATCTTTCCGGATCGTTAAAAAAGGACTGGTGGGCAAATTTTATGGCGTCGGCAATCGACATGGAACGAGAAAACTGAGGATAACTTGCCAACAATTTTTGCAGGGCTTCGATCTTTTTGAGGTTGCTGGTGAGTACTGCCCGTTTGGGTTCTTTGGTATCCACCAGAATTTCGAATGGCATCACACCGTTAAAGTGCGTTTCAAAAAAACGCAGGTCTTTCAAAATGGGATCATCGTAAGGCAGATCATCTACCATATTGCCGGTCGTTTGCACTTTTGTTAATCCATATATTCCCAAACCAACCAGAACAATGGTAGCCGTATAAACCGTTTTGCGATATTCGGTAGTGGTTTTTAACAGGAATTCGACTACTCCTTGCAGCCATCTGGTTTCCAGGTGCCGGGTGCTTCTGGCTCCGGGACCGGGCAGATAACTGAACACAATAGGAATAAGCAGGATGGAAAGAACAAAAACCGCAATGATGTTAATGGCAGCAATCACACCAAACTCCTGTAGCAATGAACTTTGTGTGAAAATAAAGGTGGCAAATCCCAAAGAAGTAGTCATGTTGGTCATGAAAGTGGCATTTCCCACTTTTTGAATGACCCGGCTGAGGGCTTTGATCTTATTGCCATGCAGTTTGTATTCTGCCTGGTATTTGTTGAGCAGATAAACACAGTTCGGTATTCCGATCACAATGATCAATGGCGGGATCAGCCCCATGAGCATGGAAAGCTTGTACTGAAACAAAGCCATGGTTCCCAACGAAACTACCACACCAACCGATACCACAAGCATGCAGAAAAACACCACTTTAAACGACCGGAAAAACAACAACAGGATCAGTGCCGTTACCCCAAAAGCAAGGATGATGAATTTGTTTAGTTCATCTTTTACTTTGGCCGTCATCACCGTTCGGATATAAGGCATTCCGCTATACCTTGGTCGGATGTTATGTTTGGCGCCAAAGGCCTGTGTGGTGGCGACTAAGTCTTCTACCTCGGTTTCTCGTTGGTCGGAGTTGAATTTGGCTCCGTCAAGGAAAACCATCATTACATGTACGCCGGCACTGTCGTTTTGGATCAGATTGCTGTAAAAGGGCAACGTTTCAAAGATCCGTTTCAGGCTGTCCAGTTCTTGTTGTGAGCCTGGTGCATGAGGCACAATGGGTGCCACTTCAAACTTATGTTCTTTATCGTTTCGCTGAAGCGAATAGAGGTTGGCGATGGAAAATACCGAATCAATGCCATGGATGGCAGAAAGATCTTTGCCCAATTGGCGCCAATCGTTAAAAACATCGAGTTGAAAAAGGGAATCGGTTTGAATCCCAATGGTAACTACAGCACCATCGTGGCCATATTGGTCGATGAATGCATGGTGTTCCAAAGTAACCGGATGATCCTGCGGTAAAATTCCGGTGATTTTAAAATCACGTTCAATGTTTGGAATCTGCAAGGCCATAAAAGCTGTAAACAGCCCCATTGCCAGCAAAATGGTAACCCGGTTTCTAAGTATAAAACGTGATATAAATACCCACATGAGCAATCAGGCCCCTTTTATCTTCTGGCCGAAGGTTCTTTATGACCGCTTAAATCAAGCTACAAAGAAACAAAAATAAGGCCAATTGACACGTTGACCGCCGGATTCTTTACAGGTGTTCCGGTCAGGGGGTGCAGGGTGTTGTTTTTCTGCGATCGAAGCACGCTGTTTTTGACTATAAAAGATACAGAATAAGCGCATTACAGTTCGGACGTGTAGGGCCGGGTATCCATCGTTAAATGTTTGCCAACTTGCCGGAATTGCAAAGAAACGGCGA
Source organism: uncultured Flavobacteriales bacterium (assembly GCA_938010565.1). GTDB lineage: Bacteria > Bacteroidota > Bacteroidia > Flavobacteriales_D > CALLUQ01 > CALLUQ01. The sequence goes on along the minus strand of CALLUQ010000204.1, from coordinate 9,233 downwards.
GGACAAAATCAGAGATGTTCTTCAATTGCAGGTCACACCCCAAAACTTCCCGGCTCAAACCACAATATTGATGATCCGTTTTGGCACCACGATTACCCGTTTCGGTGGCGTATTTGCCATGTACTTCCGGGCTTCTTCGGCTACCAGTACTCGCGCTTCGATCTGTTCCTTGCTCAAATTTGCCGGCAATTCGATCTTGAACCGCGTTTTTCCGTTAAAAGAAACCGGGTAGGAAAACGTATCTTCTGTCAGAAGGCTTTCGTTCAGTGTAGGAAAACGGGCTTGCGTTACACTGGTTTTGTGTCCCAATTTTTCCCACAACTCTTCGGCTATATGAGGGGCATAAGGCGACAACAATACCACCAACGGTTCCAATACGTCGCGGTGGTTACACTTTAAATCGGTGAGTTCATTCACACCAATCATCAAACCACTCACTACCGTATTGTAGGCATGGCGGTTGATATCATCGTTCACTTTTTTGATGGTTCTGTGTAACGTTTTCAGGGCCTCTTTGGGTGCCGCATCATTGCAAACCTCAAAAGCTGCTTTGGGATGGTACAAACGCCAGAGCTTGCGCAGAAAGTTGTGTACACCGTTAATGCCCTTGGTATCCCACGGCTTATACTGCTCCAGAGGGCCTAGGAACATCTCGTAAAGGCGGAAAGAATCGGCTCCGTAACGGTCGCAGATGAGATCGGGGTTGATCACATTATACCAACGTTTCGACATCTTTTCCACTTCGCTCCCACAGTAGTACTTTCCATCCTCCAGAAGGAACGTTGCATCCTTGTATTCTTCTCTCCACGCACAAAAAGCATCGATATCCAACACATCGTTCTCTACCATATTCACATCCACATGAAGGGCCGTAGTTTCATAATCTTTCCGCAATCCGGCCGACACAAATTTTTGGGTACCGTTGATGCGGTAAACCAAACTGGAATTGCCTAAGATCATCCCCTGATTGATCATCTTCCGAAAAGGCTCATGAAATCCGATATAGCCACGGTCGAATAGGAATTTGGTCCAGAACCGGGCATACAACAAATGGCCGGTTGCATGTTCCGCCCCGCCGATGTACAGATCGACCTGCCCCCAATAATCCGCTTTTTGTTTGCTGACGAACTCCTCGTCATTCTTTGGATCCATAAAGCGGAGAAAATACCAGGACGAACCTGCCCAGCCCGGCATGGTGTTGTATTCCAGGCGGTCGCCATTTTCCAGGGCCCAGTTTTGGGCACGGGCCAAAGGTGGCTCTCCATCCGAAGTGGGCAAATATTGATCTACTTCCGGCAAGTTCAGCGGCAACCGGTCGTCCGGAAGCACATACGGTTTTCCATTTTTATAAGCCACGGGAAATGGTTCTCCCCAATAGCGCTGCCGGCTAAAAATAGCATCGCGCAAGCGGTAGTTCACCTTTCCTTTTCCAATGCCTTTTTTTTCAATGGCTTTGATGATTACAGGAATGGCTTCCTCTCCCGTCATGCCATTTAACATATCCGAATTAATGAGGGGTTTGTCCTTGCTTGCATCGGCACCTTTTTCCGGGTCCTGGCCTTCGGTTAAGGGAATGATCTCAAGATCAAACGTGCGAGCAAAGTTCCAGTCGCGCTGATCGCCTCCCGGAACCGCCATAACGGCACCGGTGCCATACCCCGTCAATACGTAATCGCCAATCCATACGGGTACCTTTTTGCCGGTAAACGGATGCAAAACATAGGCTCCGGTAAACTGACCGGTAACGGTTTTTACATCGCTCATGCGGTCGCGTTCGGAACGGGCCGCAGCGGTTTTCCGATAGGCAGAAACCGCTTTCCGGTATTCGGCAGTGGTTACCTTATCTACCCATTCATGTTCGGGTGCAAGTACGATAAAAGTAACCCCAAAAAGGGTGTCGGGCCGGGTGGTAAACACTTCGATATCAATATTCTGATCTTCTAGTTGAAAACGAACAGATGCCCCTTCCGAACGGCCGATCCAGTTCCGTTGCACCTCTTTGATGGCATCGGTCCACTCCAGCCCTCCGAGGTCGTCGAGTAAACGTTGGGCATAGGCAGTGATCCGGAGCGACCATTGTTTCATCAGCTTTTGCTCCACCGGATATCCTCCACGTTCCGAAACTCCTTCTTTTACTTCATCGTTGGCAAGTACCGTACCCAGCTGAGGGCACCAGTTTACCCAGGTATCGGAAATAAATGCCAGGCGGTAGGCAGCAATAATTTCATCTTTTTTATCGGCACCGTATCCTTTCCAGGTTTCCGGGGTAAAAACGTCCACTTCTCCTCCACAAGCCTGAATGGCAGCATTTCCATCCGTTTCAAAGACCGCAACCAACGAGGCAATATCTTCGGCTTTATCGCTCTTTTGGTTGTACCAGCTGTTGTACAATTGTTTGAATATCCATTGAGTCCATTTATAATATGAGGGGTCAGAAGTTTTTATTTCTCTCTCCCAATCATAAGAAAAACCAATGCGATCCAGTTGCTGGCGGTAACGGGCAATGTTTTCCCGGGTAGTTATTTCCGGATGCTGACCGGTATCAATGGCATACTGCTCGGCCGGTAAGCCGAAGGAATCGTATCCCATGGGGTGAAGCACATTGTAACCGTTGAGGCGTTTGTACCGGCACATTATATCGGAAGCAATGTAACCCAGCGGATGGCCTACATGCAACCCTGCTCCCGAAGGATAAGGAAACATGTCCAACACATAAAATTTGTCCTTCTCCGGATCTTCCGTAACGCGGTAGGTTTGATGTGCCTTCCAGTAAGCTTGCCATTTGGCTTCGATCTCTCGGAAATTGTATTCCATGATGGTTCCGTTCTTCTTTTTCTGACCTACAAATTTACAACAATGGGAAGGATAAGGAGCAGCGTGTAACTCAAAACTTAAAAATGTTGTATGCGCACGGAAGGATTCGCTATAAAGCCATCTTTTTTGTCCCATACAAGTAATGGGGGGCAGTCAACTCTTTCTTTATGGGGTCCGTTGTTGCCCCGGTTGGCAGGTCATCCGATTCACGGATGGAAACTGCGGCATCGTTCGGATCCGGAGCGGACCATCCGAAATGATCTTCGGGGCCTTAAAAAAGTGTTGCTTCGAAAATAAGTTTACTGAGGTAAGATCTGACGCAAGCGGTGTTTCAACTTTCGGTTGTAGCTCTCCATTAACCAAACCAGGTAGTTTTCTGTGGATTTGGTGATGCAGGTTTGGTACTGTTTCAAACGGTGCTCAATCTCTTCCTGAAGGTATTCTATCCGTTCCAAGCCATCCCAAAAATCTTCCGAATTATCGGCAATGATTAAGGAATGATTTTCAATGGCATGTTCAATGGCTTGCTGTGGCTTTTGTCCGCTTTCCATCGCTTTTTCATACGCCTCTTTGATACTGAATTCTTTCAGCTCTTCACGGATATTCCGGAAATGGCAGGCGACCTCCGGCGGCATTTCGTATTCTTCCTCGTACAGAAATTCCTCGTCTTCCGCAATGCGTTCAAGGAATTTATCGGGGTATTTGAATACCGAGTGCCAATCAATGTAATCTTCCCATAGGCCTAGACGAAGGGCGTTGTTTCCCAGATCCACTACGGTGAATTCTTTTTTGCGGGGGAGAATACGCGATCCGCGGCCTATCATCTGGTGGTATAAGGTAAGGGATCGGGTGGCTCTGTTCAACACAATGGTTTCCACAGTTGGTTCGTCAAAACCTGTGGTCAGAATACCCACGGAGGTAAGGATCGCATTTTGGGTATTGCGGAACCAACTCAGGGTATCGCGGCGCTCTTGCTGACTGAAAGTACTGTCGAGGTGCTTGATGTTATAACCTGCTCTGGTAAACAGTTCGGCTACTTTCATGCTGGTTACGATACCGGCATTAAAGATCAATGTTTTTTTGCCCAACGATTTTTCTTCATAAGCGGCCAACAACCGGTCCTGCATTTCATAATTGCTGTACACACGCTCGGAAGAACTCACCGTAAAATCTCCGGTAATGCCTACTTTCAATCCCCGTAAGCTTACACTGTAGGTAAAAGTGGTGGCCCGGGCGAGGTAGGTATCCTTCACCAGATCGGCAATGGATTGTCCTACGATCAATTCATTGTAGTTGTCGTTGAGAGGAAGCCGTTTGTTGGAACTTAAAGGAGTAGCGGTTACGCCCAAAATGTTTATTCCGTCAAAGTATTGAAAAATTTTGCGGAAGGAATTATAGTGTGCCTCATCCACAATCACCAAACCGATATCTCCGATGTAGTTTTGATTTTCTTCCAGTCGGTTATTTAAAGTCTCCACCATGGCTACAAAAGAGCGGAACTCCAATTGGTCTTCCAGCTCTTTTACTTCACTGTTGATGACTTTTGTGGGAATGCCTATGCTTTCCAATACACCGGCAGTTTGTCCGCAAAGCTCAATACGGTGCGTAAGGATCAGCACTTTTTTGTCGCTGCCGCCCAGATAACGTTTCGCGATTTCCGAAAAAATAATGGTTTTTCCGCCACCTGTTGGCAATTGGAACAACAAGTTATCGTTGGGCGCTATAGCTCCCAATTTTTCAAAAATTCGATTGATAGCTTCGACCTGATAAGGATAAAGCTTTCGGATTATAGGTTGTTTTTCTTCAACTATAGCAGACTCCATGAGGCCGGTTAAGCCGCAAAAATACAACGAATCAAAACGAAAAGCCGCATGCTGGTCTAAAATTTTTTTACCCGCCCCAACAAAACCCATCCGCCTTTTTGTGTTGAGCCAACAAAAACAAGCCGAATTACGGATGTAAATCAAAGATAGTCAGAAACGTGAGGTTGGGTGGTTTTGTTTTCCGATCTCACCCGAGTGCATGGATATCATCCTTTCCCGGCTCTCCGGGAAAACATTTCGCAATTACAGCGGCAAGCCATATTATCGGTTCGGGATGTTTGTCAGCCGTCCTTGCATCATGCATCACAGGCTCTTTTCTGTCAAACTCCGGTTGCAACCGAAACGATTCCGGCAGGTTACATTTGGCCCAACCTTTCGTAGGATGCCTTGTTGTACAGCCACGTTGTTGGCAGGAGTGGGCCGAATGTCAGGAATTAAAGTTAAGGGAACTTAAGTAAGCGTCAGCCCGGTGGCGTATTTCAGGGGAAACAAGCAGTACGGAGGCATGTACAATAAAAGTATCTTTATACACCATAAAGTGGCACAAACGGTTGTTTTCGGTGTGATAGACGGCCAGATAAGCCGGGTAGCCAAAGGCCGAAGTGTCGGCTTCGCGGGCAAGCTCAAATCCTTGTTTGTTCATTTGATAGGCCAGCTCTTTTCGGGAGCCTTCCCGGATCTGTGTCGGTAAATCCCGGGGCCTGGAAGTTACCGTAAACCAGCAGGCCATGGAATCGCTTCTGAGTTCGGTTAAATGGCGGTACGGAGAAGCAGTGTGTGCCCGGGTATAAGGAAATCCCGGGAAAGTAATGACTGCTCCCGAAGCAGGGTCTTTTACGATGTAAGACTCGACACGGGTACAACCTGTCCAGTTCAGGAGAAGCATCGGAAAGGCCAACAAAATGAAACATTTTCTCATGGATGCAAAAATAGCGTTTGTAGCCCGAATGCAAATGTGCAATGGAATAGGGTATATCGGTCTAATGTTTGGGATGGCTAAAACAAGAGCCAACCCTTCGGGAATGGGTAGCTTTGGCAATAACCGACTGGCTGATCCGATTTTAAAGATGCAACTTCATGCCTTCGTGTGTCGTTTTAAAGCCCAGTTTTTCGTAAAACCGAATGGCATCCGGACGTTGTTTATCGGTGGTTAACTGAAGCAGATGTGCACCGCGGGATCGGGCACGTTGTATGGCCCAAAGGAACAATTGTTCTCCCAATCCGCTGCCGCGTTGATCTTTCCGTATCCGGACCGCTTCTATCTGAGCACGAATGCCCCCTTGGTAAGTGAGGTAAGGAATAAAAGTCAGTTGCAAACAGCCAACAACCTCTTTTGTTTCATTTTCAACCACAATCAGTTCCTGATTCGGGTCTTTGTTGATGCACCCGAAAGCCTGATAATAGCTTTCGGGCAAGGGATCCCGAAAGTTTTCCCGCCTGGCACCGAGTGCATCGTTGGCCAGCATTGCCACAATAAAAGGCAGATCTTCCCGCCGAGCTTTCCGATAGTGCATCATGGGGGTTCAATTCCAGGTTTGCGAAGGGATACGTTTTTCAGGTGTCGTTATCCTGAAAAGATGGCAACCCCATCCAACGGAAGGTGTGTTTTACATTTTTCACGTCTTGGGTCTTTCAAACAGGCCGGTACAAAGAAGTCCGACAGACGGCCCTTTTTGCTCAAAGCTAACCATTTACATTATTGTAGGATCTGATTTACAGCAAGTACAAAGGGCATTAAATGCCCTTTGTACTTGCTGTAAATGTTGAAAATTAATTCAGGTTCGGTTGTGGTGTTAACCTTAGGTAAGGTTTTACTTCCGTATGCCCCTTTGGAAATAAACCGGGGATCTCTTCATTGGTAACCGCAGGTACAATGACACAATCGTCTCCGGCATTCCAGTTTGCAGGAGTGGCCACTTTATGGTAGGCCGTTAACTGAAGTGAATCGATCACCCGGAGTAGTTCGTCAAAATTCCTTCCGGTAGATGCCGGGTAGGTAATCATTAATTTCACTTTTTTATCCGGCCCGATCACATAAACAGACCGTACGGTCATTTTATCATCGGAGTTGGGATGGATCATATCATATAAGGTAGCTACTTTCCGTTCTTCATCCGCTATGACAGGAAAATTAACCGTGGTGTTTTGGGTTTCGTTGATGTCCTTTATCCAACCATGGTGGGATTCGACCCCATCCACACTTAAGGCAACTACTTTTACATTTCTTTCATCAAACTTTGCTTTGTATTTTGCCACCATACCTAATTCCGTGGTACAAACGGGGGTATAATCTGCAGGATGGGAAAACAAAACACCCCAACTGTTGCCAAGCCAGTTATGAAAATTAATTTCCCCTTCCGTTGATGGAGCGGTAAAGTTGGGTGCCTCATCACCTAATCTGATTGTTTTCATGTTGTTCATTTTAAATTATTGCGATTCATGCGAATAGTAAAAGTGCATAATTTTTTTGAATGTACGCATTTAAGACAGGCGTGTTTGGGTGTATCTGGGCTTACGCCTTTTTAAATTCAAGCATAACTTGTGTATCAGCCAGTTTCATTCCCGAAACGTGGCCTAGATCATCCAACCTGCCCAACACTTTCAGCATTAATCCGTTTTGTGTTGCCAGATCTTCGTAAAACTCCAGGGGCCGAAAAACAACAGGGAACTCCAGCCAGTTACCATCCTGATGGGGCATGATGTTTACATTTGCGAAAAACACTCCGTTTTCGGATAATTGTTTGCGTACAAAATCAAAGCAACTTTTTGCTATTTCATCTTCCAGGTGGATCAGTACTGAAAAAGCAAAGATGATATCGAACGTTGAGTTCAGATTAAAATCGTTAAAGCCGGCCCCGGAGATCAGGGTTGGGGTTTTATGTTCGAGGTGATGGGCTTTTAGCTCTTTTTTGCCTTCGGCCAACACTTCTTCTCTCACTTCTGTTCCATAATAATTTCCCTTATCAAGGTATTCAATGATCGGAATTCCTCCTCTTAATACGCCACATCCGATATCCAACAGTTTGTTGGTTTTTTTCAGACCCTGATTTTTAAGGAATGTAATTTGAAAATCCCGTTTCATTTTCCATAAATGCGGAGGGCCAACAAGTGCATATTTTTTCTTCTGAGAAGGGTTAAAAGATGGGTTCATTTTTTGTTCCATATCGGTTAGTGCTTTACGGATCAAATTACATGGTTTTTATGACATAAAAAAGGGGGGAGGGATACGGAAAACCGTTTTTGTGTTAGAGGAGGGGTCCATTTTATTCGTTTGCTCGCTACGATGGATATAAGGTTTATTTTTGTTTTTAAACGATGGCTTTGTGTGTTTCTGTAAAGGAGATCTTTCTTCCGGAGCCAAAAGACCGATCCCATTTTGTGTATGCTTCTGAAGCCGAAAGGAAAACCATTCCTTCGTCAGAGCAAAATGCCGGAGTTTTAAATGTGAAACCCGAACGGGGTCCTCTTTTTTTCAAAAAAAACAGGAAGATTTCGGTTGATTATACCGGAAAGCTGCTAACTTAAACGTGTCATATTCGTTTTGATGAATTCTAAATTTGTTTGTTTTGATTGAAAGAAAATATCTTGTTCCATTCGACTTTACGCCTGTAACACTTGCCGCCCTTCATTATGCTTTGCGCCTAAGTATTCAAGCCGATGCATCTGTTGATATTCTGCATCTGGTGAAAAAAGAAAATGATATTCCGGATGCACAATTGGAATTGGCCGATCAGCTGGCTAAAATGGATCTAAGCGGTGAAGACAAGATAAAAGCCGTTGTGCAACAAGGAGATATTTTCAAAGACCTTGATGAGTATGCAAAAGCCAACAACAATCAACTCATTGTAATGGGAACACATGGCATGAAAGGGATGCAAAAATTGCTCGGGAGCAACGCCCTGAAGGTGATTACAAGTAGCAGTATTCCCTTTATCGTGGTGCAAGAATCCTGGCCGAGTACCAGTCTGAATAAAATTGTAGTGCCTTTTGATCTGACCAAAAAAAGCATTCAGATATTAGGAGCTGCAGCCGATTTAGCACGACAGTTCCAGTGTGAAATTCATTTGTTGGGCGGCGAGCAAACCGATGAATTCCTCATCAAGAAAAGCCGCAGCAACATCGCCTATTCTTCTAAGTTCCTGAAAGCGGAGGGGGTTCGGTATAAAGTGAAACTACTTCCGCGTAAGCGCAATTTCCAAACCGAAGTAGAACGGTATGCCGAAGAAGTGAATGCGGATATGATCGCTGTGGGTTACTACGCTGTGAGCATGCTTCCCTTTATGGATAACTTTACCCAGAATTTACTCACGAACAAAAATAAGCTCCCCATTCTGGTGGTTAATGCAGAAGCATTAACAAGAATGAAAACCAGTTTTGATTTTTCAGGCTAAAATGAACCAGCCTATACGACTTGGCTCGGCTATCACCGAAAAACAACCGCAAGCCAGCAGAATATAAAGAGGTATAAAAGCGGAATGCCCCTCCGGTGCAACGGTATCCTCCGGAAGTTTTATAATTTGTTTTAGGGGGTTTTACGAAAAGTAGAAAAAACAAAAATGGTTCCGCCAAGAAGTAACCCCCCTGCGAGAATATAAG
>CALLUQ010000203.1 GCA_938010565.1 uncultured Flavobacteriales bacterium | reverse complement strand
CCAGTACTTCACGTGCCTTTTTTTGACTTCTTAGGGTGTTTTTACTGATCATACTTTGTTCGTTTATCAGGTAGTTTTGTGTGTTTATTTCAGAGAAAGCCGGCCGGATCATCCGGAGATGTACAACCTGTGCATCTCCCCAAATGGTAAGGAAGGGCATTTACACTCCTCTTGTTACGAATGGTGTTCTATATGATGACGATGATAATCATAACGATTGCTTCTGTATTTATAAACCTGTTCAAACACTCCGGGATCAATCGGTGGGGCGGGCTGTTGTAAGGAATATATTGTTCAAGCCATCGTACCTTGCCCGGGAAAAAGAAGGAAAGCCATCCTAAAGGAGTGGATGGCTTCCCATTCTTCCACTAACCAATCTAGCATCAAGGCAAAGGTACTTGCCTTGTTCACCAACAATCTCTCTGTGCATCGGATTGTAAGGGCAAAATAAAGCGCAAAAGAAAGACCATCCAACACCGGATGGCCTTATCCGCTTTTTCACGTAGAAAAGCGGCAAAAATACCTGAAACTTACTTTTTAGAGAGGGCCGGAGGCATAAAATGGAAGGCAGTAGAAACCAATATTTGTTTAGCCTCCATGTGAATCACCTCCAACCCAAGTTTGTAATGTGTTGAATGACTCATAATCAGTAGGATTTGAAGATGAATCAACTAAAAGACCCTGATAAAACGGAACAAGAAAAGCAATAATAATAAACATGTCTCAAAAGTTTATAGTTAAATCAGGAGATTTATATTTCTCTGACTCATTCTACAACTGAAAGAAATGCTTATATTACAGCTTGAGATGCTCAAAATATTTATGAAAAGTAGTTGAAATTCCCTACATTCACTCCTTTAAAAGAACTCACACTATACAATTCGATTTGTTTCGATATAATTCCATAGCAAGTATCCGTGATTTACTAAAAAAGCTTACACGTGAAGAGATCAGTTCTTTAAAGAAACTACTTACAACCAGATCAAAGAACACCAAATCTTCAAAGTTTTTAGATCTTTTATTAAGCAAGGAGAATTATACCCTGGGAGCAATATTGAAGAAAATAAACCTTGAAGCAGGCTCAAATTCACTCTCAATGCTCATAGCTGATATGCGAGATAAAATTTTTGACTCCATGCTTCTGGAAAATAATTCTTCTCGCAGATCTTCCTACAGCGAATTCAAACGAGCAGATATTTGGGTCAAGAAGAGATTTATTGTCAGTGAAATGTTGTTCCAACGAAATGCCCTGGACCAAATATATCAACTCTATGACAGGATCATTGAAAAGTGCATACAATTTGAAATCTACGACACCTTAGTTGAAACATTGCTTAGAAAGCGGAACCTTGTAAGTGTTCGTGAGGGTAAACTTGCTCTAAATGAAGTCTCCAGACAAATTGAATATTATCAGAAATGTAAAATTGTGTTTGATACTGCGGAACACTATTTTTTTCAATTGAGTGCCAGTGTCAATTTTTCTTCTGAGCCAGAACAAAACGAATTTGTCCATTCTGCAATTAAAGAATTGGCAGAAGCTTATGACAAATACAACTCTAAGAACATATATTTCTATCTTTCTTTACTAAAACTGTATAAACTTGAAATTCAAAATGATTTGGATGGAGCAATTGAGTTGTTAGGTGGCTTACGTCAAGTCATTCTATCAAGCCCTGCAATAAACCGACCACAAAAAAGAGAATTGGTTGAAATTAATATTGCCAACCTTTACTTACGTCTCAATAATGCTGAAGGATGCAATTATCATGCGTCTTTATTGATAACAATATCAAGTGAAGATACTTTTAATATCAGTTTGGCAAAAGAGCATTTATTTATGTCTGAATTTCACCTTGGAAACTTTGGTAAGGCACATTTGATAATTAAAAACTTGTTAGTAAACACTTCTCCGAGAGATACCTTTTACAAAGCAAAACGCTATTATTACCATGCATGTGTTTTGTTTCTTCAAAGGCGCCATAAATATGCGCACGACTGTTTGCAATTTACCAAAGCACTCGATGCCGATAAAAACGGCTGGAACATTGCCGTTCGGATTTTAGACATCATGAATCAAATTCAGTGGGGCGGCCTTTATCACAGCGCGGATGCCCACATCGATAACCTTCGGGATCACATCTTCAAAACCCGGAAAATAAAACCCATCACACCGCGCAACTTGGCCATTTTAGATATCCTGAAAGCCTTGGTGAAAGAAGGGTTTAATTTCGACACCGTAGCAGCACAAAAAGCATCGGTGCTGCAAAAGCTATCGTCGGGCAACGAAGATTACGAGTGGAACATGATCAGCCCCGAACTCATCCGTTTTGATGCCTGGTTTATGGCGAAGGTAAAGAAGGTGGAATACCGTTATGATCTTGTGGTATCGTAACAAAAAAACAATGCTTGCCAGCAAAATATACCAGATCATGGGGAGCAAGCGCTCTGACCTACCTTTCCGGATCAAATAAATAGCTCCGTAAGCCGGATTAATTTTTAGAAAAATAGACGTAGTGCCTACTCAAAATCGCATGCAATGGGCTTTCAGTTGGGTATGAATTTAAGCCGACAAAGTCAGGAGAAATTGGTCTACCCGCGCCTGAACTCATAAAGTATAATGGCAGTGGCTGTCGCCACATTCAACGATTCCGCTTGTCCGAAAGCAGGTATTTTTAACCCTTGTGTCAGTTGGGACATAACGGCCTGAGAAATGCCGTGCGATTCGCTTCCCATCACCAATATTCCCTTTTCGAACCGGGGTTTTTCCAACAGAGGATCTCCCTCCAAAAGGGCTCCGGCCACAGGCTGGCCGGTAAGCCGGCGATACGCCGCAAGCGTTGAAGGCAGATCTACCGGGTACACCTTTACCCTGAAAACCGATCCCATAGAAGCCTGTACTACTTTTGAGTTGTACACTTCTACGGTTTGCTCCGAGCAAAGGATGGTCCGGATGCCAAACCATTCTGCTGTGCGTATAATGGTTCCCATATTGCCCGGATCTTTCACATCATCCAAAGCCAACACCAATTCCTCCTTTAAGGCCGGCAAATCGGGTTTTTCATGCCGTTGACCAACCACTGCCAGTACTTCATTGGGTTGCTTAAGCCCGCTCATCCGCTCCATTTCCGCAGCCTTTACACCGTAAAAAGGCAAGCCGGATAAATTTTTGCCTTCCGACCATTCGGCCGTACCGTAAAGCGCTTTGATTTCCCAACCGGAAACCAGGAGTTCGTCCGTCAGCTTTACTCCTTCTACAATAAAAAGCTCGGTTGCTTCCCGATGTTTCTTCCTTTGCAGGGCCTTCACCAACCTGATTTGATCCCGTGTGATCTTTGTCATAGCTCAGAAGCGAGAATTCGTTAGATTTGCAAAGGTAGCAAAAGCCACTCTCAGAGTTGTTACATCGAACCGTATATGCATTTTTCGTCCTCTTTATCGCGGGAATAATATTCGCCGGATGCCATGCTTCCAGACATGTTGGCGAAGGGGAGGTGCTGTTGGATCATAACAAATTTGTAACAAACCACAGATCCATCAACACTTACGACCTCGAAGCCATTTGCAAGCAAAAGGCGAACCGGCGTTTTGGTCCGGCTTTTGGCCCCCGGATCTTTTTGTATGTGCACAACTCGGTAAACCCTTTGCGTGCCCAACGAAAGAGCATAAGAAAACAAATGCGGATCAATGGCAGGAACATGCGGCGGATGCGTAAAGGCAAAGATCCGCTTGCCTATAAACCCACTTGGCGTGAACATCTGATGTATACCATCGGCGAACCTCCGGTCATTCTCGACACTTCCAAAGCCCGGAAAACAAAAGAACAAATTCAATTGCATCTGTACAAAAAAGGCTTCTTCTTCAACAAAACGGAACTCACCTATGAGATCGACAGTATTAAAAAACGCGGACAGGCAGTTTATACGGTTACCGGACCCCAAAACTATACCATCGGGTCGTTTACGTTTTCCGATAAGAATGCCCGGTTAGATACCATTGTAAAAATGGGCCTATGGGAAAACAACAAAGGCAAAAAACAATGGCTGACAAAAATTCGTGAGGGGGAACCTTTCGATATGTACTTACTGGATAAAGAAAGGGAGCGCATTACGGCTTATCTGCAAGATCTGGGTTTTTGGAAATTTACCAAAGACCTCATCATTTTTAATGCAGATACCACGCAGGAAAACCATCGGGTAGCGGTACAGATGAGCATTAAACCCTGGCTGGAGCCATCTGCCGACCAACCGGACACCCTGATAGAAACCCATCATCCGCAGTTCAAGGTAAACGAGGTGAATTTTATCATGGACTACCACCCAAAGGAAGGAAAAGGAATGGTCCGAAAAAAGCATGTACACAACGGACCGGATGGTCAACCGCACCATTTCTTTTATAAAGATACTTTCGATGTAGACCTCGATTTGCTGATCTTTTCTACTTTTCTGCGGCCTACCAAGTTCTGGAAAGCCAAATACGTAACCCGGAGCTACCGGCGTTTATCCGAAATATTGCTCTATCAATCCGTTAATATAACCATTGAAGAAGCCGATCTTGCTCCCAACCACAAAGGCAGTCACCGTTTGGTCAATGTGACCTACTATCTTACCCCGGCCGTTCGAAAATCACTTGGTTTCGAAATCAGTGGAACACATCAAGGCGGATTTCCGGGAGTACAGGAAGATATACATTATACCTTAAAAAATACCTTTGGTGCAGGAGAAGAAATGGCCATCAGGGTCAAAGGCGGTTTCGAAGCCCAACAAACCATTACCGGAACCGTTGCCCGTAACAATGGAGACCTCATCACGGAAAGTAGTTTTTTAAGTGCTTTTAACACCCTGGAATTCGGGCCCGAGATCAGCATCACCATGCCCTATATTGGTCCGACACCCAAAAAAATGCGCTACGGCTTTAGTCGGTCAGCCATGCCTTTCTCTACGATAAAAGGAGGATATAATTTTCAGAAACACACCGATTATACACGCTCGATCATACATGGCAGCTTGGGGTTATTCTTTTATCAGGAAAAAGACAAAACCAATACTTTTACGCCTTTTTCAATCAGTTCTGTTGCCGTAAACCGGAGTGCAGGGTTGGATGCTTTTTTGAGTCGGCAAAACAACATATTCCTCAATGCCAGTTATCAGGATCACCTCATTTTTGCGGCCAACGTAAGTACCACTTACGACAGCGATTTTGACGACAGCCATATCAACCGGAAGATCCATACCTGGGGGAAACTGTCCGGCGAATTTGCCTACAACCCCACTTTTACGAAATCGAGCCACATAGGCCAGCTGGCCAGTGAGTATATTTTACTTGGTGCCGAGGGCAAATTCATCTATCGTTTTAACAAACGGAAGCAGTGGGCTTCGAGAGGAGCCATTGGTTATGGCTATACAGGCCCTGCCACGGATGCATTGCCTTTTGAGAAAAGTTTATTTGCCGGAGGAGCAAATACCCTCAGAGCCTGGAAAACCAGATCCGTAGGGCCGGGATCCTACTACGATACAGTTCCTAATTTTGATAAGATCGGAGATATCAAGATAGAGTTCTCTACGGAATATCGGTTTGATTTTATCAGCATTGTTGAGCTGGCTTTGTTTGCAGATGCCGGCAACATTTGGTTGGCTAAAAATGATCCCAGCCGCGAAAAAGGGCAATGGAAACTCCATTCGTTTTACAAACAATTTGCGTTGGGAGGAGGAATAGGCGCCCGGCTCGATCTCACTTTTTTTATCATCCGGCTTGATCTGGGCATTCCGCTGCGTACCCCTGCATTGCCTCGCGGAGAGCAATGGATAGGCCAACCTAAAAGCCCTTCTTACCGCGGTTACAAACACAATGCCATCCTCAACCTCGGCATTGGCTATCCGTTCTGAGTACAAACGGTCCTCTTAATGGGGTTTTTTTATAGCTTTGTCAACCAAAATATTACAAAAAGATAAGCATTAAAGCAGATCATCATATGACACTGAGTGATATTGAAGCCGTATTGGGAGACGACGCTTCTTCCTTGTTAAATCATACCTGCCATACCATCAACAAAGAACTTATCCACCTTCCCGGGCCTGATTTTGTTGATCGTTCTTACAAAGACAGCAACCGTAATAACCAGGTACTTCGCAATCTGCAACTGATCTATGACCACGGGCGTTTGGGTGGAACCGGATACGTTTCCATTCTTCCGGTTGATCAGGGCATTGAACACACTGCCGGCGCTTCATTTGCTCCAAACCCTATTTATTTCGATCCGGAAAACATTGTGAAACTAGCCATTGAAGGCGGTTGCAATGCAGTGGCTTCTACCTTTGGAGTATTGGGAGCCTGTTCCAGAAAATATGCACACAAGATCCCATTCATTGTAAAGATCAATCACAATGAGTTGATGACCTATCCCAGCAAATTCGATCAAGTTTTATTTGGTTCGATAGAAGATGCCTGGAATATGGGCGCAGCTGCGGTAGGTGCAACCATTTATTTTGGCTCCGAAGAATCTTCTCGTCAGATCGTAGAAATTGCCGAAGCATTCGAAAGAGCACACGAATTGGGAATGGCCACCATTCTTTGGTGTTATCTTCGCAACGGCAGTTTCAAAAAAGACGGGGTGGATTATCACACTTCTACCGATATGACTTCGCAAGCCAACCATCTGGGAGTAACCATTCAGGCAGACATTATCAAGCAAAAACTACCGGAAAACAACGGCGGTTTCAAAACCATTGGTTTTGCAAAATCACACGAAAAAATGTATACCGAACTGAGTACGGATCATCCGATTGATCTTTGTCGTTATCAGGTAGCCAACTGCTACATGGGCCGTACCGGTTTGATCAACTCCGGCGGAGCTTCGACCGGCAGCGGAAGCAGCGACCTCAGGCAGGCTGTGGAAACGGCTGTAATTAACAAAAGAGCGGGCGGGCACGGATTGATCTCAGGGCGTAAAGCTTTCCAGAAACCCATGAAAGACGGGGTGGATCTGTTGCATGCCATTCAGGATGTTTATCTTGAAAAGCAGGTAACTATCGCTTGATTTTGGGCCACGGTCGAAAATTCAACAAAAAATTAATTATTCTTCCTACGGTTATCTAATTTAGACTTGCAATGGGCTGGTTTAAACGCACAAAGGAAAAGATCTTAACCTCTACCAAGGATAAGAAGGAACTTCCCGAAGGATTGTGGCACAAATGTCAGGAATGCAAACATGTTGTTCCCTCTGAAGACCATGCAGAGAACTTATGGGTTTGTTCCGAGTGTTCTCATCACGAGCGCATCAGTGCCAACGATTATTTCCAGATCCTTTTTGACGATGGAAAATTCAAGGAGTTGGACCAAAACATGACCTCGGGCGACCCGTTGGAATTTGAAGATACCAAAAGATATACCGATCGGCTTGAAACCACCCAAAAGAAAACCGGGCTCAACGATGCTGTGAAAACGGGTTATGGTAAATTGAATGGCCATTCCATCGTGATCGCTGCGATGGATTTCAGTTTTATCGGTGGTTCTATGGGATCGGTGGTAGGCGAAAAGATCAGCCGGGCTATTGCAACAGCCATCAAAAAGAGAACACCGTTTATGATGATCTCAAAATCAGGTGGTGCACGCATGATGGAAGCAGGGTTTTCGCTCATGCAAATGGCCAAAACATCAGCGCGGCTAACGCAGCTTTCCGAAGCTAAATTGCCTTACATTTCCTTCCTTACCGATCCAACGACCGGAGGGGTTACGGCATCTTATGCTATGCTGGGCGATATCAACATTGCCGAACCCAACGCCTTGATCGCTTTTGCAGGGCCACGGGTGGTAAAGGAAACGATAGGGAAAGATCTGCCGGAAGGCTTCCAACGTTCGGAATTTGTTCTGGATCATGGTTTCCTCGACTTTATCGTAAAACGAAAAGAGCTGAAAGAGCGCTTGGCTTTGGTAATCAAGCTTTTTAAAAGTTAACCGCTTTTCGTTTTTTAGCAAACAGGCTATAAAACGATTTTTTTAAGGCAACTGCTATGTTTTCTTTTTATCCGAACAACGGGAAAGATGAAAATACCGAAAACCATTGACCCGACTTGGTGGTGCCGATCTTTTAGTTACCTTTGTCCCTTCTAAATTAATAGCTACATTAACTGGATTTTAGTAATTAGGACAATGTATTTACCTTCGGAAAAAAAGAAAAGTTTTTTTGCCAAATACGGAAAAGATGAAAACGATACCGGATCTGCAGAAGCGCAGATCGCCATGTTTTCTTACCGGATATCCCATCTTACCGAACATCTGAAAAAGAACCGGAAAGATTTTAACACCCAGCGAGCTTTGGTTAACCTTGTAGGAAAGCGCAGAAGGTTACTTAACTACCTTAAGAAAACGGAGATTTCTCGTTACCGTGTTATTATCAAAGAACTTGGTCTGCGTAAATAGGCTGTTTTTAATCGCAACGCAGAACTTATATTGAATTTAAAAGAGGGCAATTGGTTTCAATTGTCCTCTTTTTTATACATGCGATACACGAGAATTATATACAAAGAGAAAAGAAAAACCAATGACACCTCATGTGATTACTAAATCCATCGATCTTGGTGACGGCAGAAACATCACCATTGAAACGGGTAAGCTTGCCAAACTTGCCGATGGTAGCGTAGTCGTTCGTTTAAACGACACTATGCTCCTTTGCAGCGTTGTTTCAGGAAATGCCAAAGATGGAGTCGATTTCCTCCCACTTACGGTTGAGTACCGTGAAAAATTTGCATCTACCGGAAAAATTCCTGGTGGATTTTTCAAACGTGAAGCACGCCCCAGTGAGGATGAGATCCTGACGATGCGTCTTGTAGACCGCGCCCTGAGACCTCTGTTCCCGGATGATTACCATGCGGAAACACAAGTTGTCATCAATTTTATGTCGGGAGATAAAATCGATCTTCCGGATGCGCTGGCTTGTCTTGCTGCTTCTGCAGCCCTTGCTTGTTCCGATATTCCGTTCAACGGCCCTGTTTCCGAAGTACGCGTAGGGCGTATAAACGGAGCGTTTGTGGTGAACCCGACGCTTCCTCAACTGGAAGAAGCAGACATGGATATGATGATTGCTGCTACGATGGATAACATCGTAATGGTAGAAGGCGAAATGAACGAAGCTTCGGAAGAAGAAATGACCGAGGCCATTAAATTTGCGCACAGCCACATCAAAAACCAATGTCAGGTTATGCTGGACCTGAAAGCCGAGATCAATAAAGAAACACGCGAATACAGCCATGAGCCGGAAGACAACGAAACGTATTACAACACCCTTCGTGCTTTCTGTTTCGACAGGTTCAAAGAAATTGCAGGACGTGGGATCGCCAGCAAAAAAGAGCGTGGCGAAGCCTTCGGCGAAGTAAAAAAAGCGGCCATTTTTATCGAAGGAAGTGAAGGAGAGGCTGAAGCGGGTGCTTTGGTCCTTACTCAGGAAGCATACGATGCCCACAGCTTTTTACTTCAAAGTTATCTTGGGAAATTGCAGAAAGAAGGTGTGCGTACACAAATGCTGGATTCCAATGTTCGCCTTGATGGTCGTGTCCACAACGAGATCCGCCCCATCTGGTCGGAAGTGGATTACCTCCCCGGGCCTCATGGTTCTTCGATATTTACACGCGGTGAAACCCAATCGCTGACTACCCTTACCCTGGGTACTAAATTGGATGAACAAACCATTGATGGTGCAGTAATTTCCGGGAAACGAAATTTCATGCTGCACTACAACTTCCCGCCTTATTCCGTAGGCGAAGCCCGCCCGATCCGGGCAACCAGCCGTCGGGAGATCGGCCACGGTAACCTCGCTCTTCGTGCTTTAAAAACGGTACTCCCTTCCGATAGTTCTAATCCTTATACCATTCGTCTGGTTTCCGAGATCCTCGAATCCAATGGGTCTTCTTCTATGGCTACGGTTTGTGCAAGTACGCTTGCACTGATGGATGGTGGTATCAAAATCACAAAACCGGTATCGGGCATTGCCATGGGGCTGATTGCAGACGGCCAAGGCCGTACAATGATCCTTTCCGATATTCTCGGCGATGAGGATCATCTGGGAGATATGGATTTTAAGGTAACCGGTACCGCAGATGGTATAACCGCTTGCCAGATGGACATTAAAATTGATGGTCTTTCTTACGAGTTATTGGGTAAGGCATTGCAACAAGCCAAAGAAGGACGTTTGCACATCCTGAACAAAATGATGGAAACCATCAGCGAGCCTCGTGAAGATTATAAACCGCATGCTCCACGTATTCTGAGTTTCGATGTTCCTTCGGATGTCATTGGTGCGATCATCGGGCCTGGTGGCAAGATCATTCAAGAGATTCAGCGGGAAACCGAAACGATCATCACGATCAATGAAGAAGATGGCAAAGGCATCGTAGAGATTGCTTCGGCCAACAAAGAGAACCTCGACAAAGCCGTTCAAACCGTAAAAGACATTGCTTTTCCACGCGTTGTGGAGATAGGCGAAGAGTACGAAGGAAAAGTAAAAAGCATCATGCCTTACGGCGCGTTTGTGGAACTGATTCCCGGAACCGATGGTCTTTTGCACATTTCTGAGGTGAAATGGGAACGTCTTGAAAAAGTGGAAGATGTACTGAATGAAGGAGACATTGTTACGGTCAAAGTAGTCGGTCGAGATCCGCGGAATGGAAAAATCAAACTTTCGCGTAAAGCCTTGCTTCCAAAACCGGAAGGTTATGTAGAACCGCCGACGCGTGGAGATCGTGGTGGTGGTGGCGGAGATCGTCGCAGAGATAACCGCAGCCGTGACAGCCGTCCGAGACCACAGGACAATTGATTCCTGACCCTTTAAGGAATTGGGCCAACGATAAAAAAAGCCCTCTTATTTCCAAGCACAAACGGAAATGGAGAGGGCTTTCTCTTTGGCTCTCAGCTTTCAGCGAAAAACAAGAGAAAAATAAAACCCAAAAAGAAAAAAGTTTCCCTTGACATTGAAACCTTTTATCCCTATGCGCGTTCTATCTAAAGCGCACTACTAATAAACTTTTGTGGCAGAATGAGGCAGCTGAAAATTACAAAACAGGTAACCAACCGCGAAACGGCATCGCTTGACAAATACCTTCAGGAAATTGGCCGGGTAGAATTGATTACCGCTGAAGAAGAGGTAGACCTGGCACGTCGTATTAAACAAGGGGACCAACTGGCTTTGGAAAAGCTGACCAAAGCGAATTTACGTTTTGTTGTCTCGGTTTCCAAACAATATCAGAATCAAGGCCTCACCCTGCCTGATCTTATCAATGAAGGCAACCTCGGATTGATAAAAGCTGCACAACGCTTTGATGAAACACGGGGATTCAAGTTCATCTCTTATGCCGTATGGTGGATTCGACAATCCATCCTTCAGGCACTTGCAGAACAATCCCGTATTGTTCGGTTACCTTTGAACAAGATCGGGTCTATTAACAAGATCAATAAAACTTTTTCGCGACTCGAACAAGAATTCGAGCGGCCACCAAGTGCAGCAGAGCTGGCAGAGGTGCTGGAGTTGCCTGTTGAAGAAGTGAAACAATCGCTTCGGAATTCCGGCCGCCATGTTTCGATGGATGCCCCTTTGAAAGAAGGCGATGACAGCACGAGCAGCATGTATGAGGTATTGCAAAGCGATGACATTCCCAGCCCGGAATCGGCATTGATGAACGATTCCCTCCGAAAAGAAATTGAGCGATCACTATCCACACTTACTTCACGGGAAGCAGATGTAATCCGGCTTTATTTCGGATTGAACGGGGAACACCCTATGACACTGGAAGAGATCGGTGAAAGGTTCGACCTTACCCGTGAGCGGGTCCGGCAGATCAAAGAAAAAGCCATTCGCCGTCTAAAACACACTTCGAGAAGTAAGATCCTAAAATCCTACTTAGGATAATGTGCGTCAGGCCCCGATTTAAATCGGGGCCTTTTTCATTGCTCTTCCTTGTCCTTGTTTTGCCTGATGCCAAAACCGGCTCACCCCGTCTGTTATTTCACCTGTTTTTCTTTATTCCTTTCCGTGCTGCTCGCTTTCAACCGCAGTGTAACAACACCATCCTTTCTGCCGGATTGGTATTTTCAATAGTTGTTAATAAAAAACCGGAGTATTTCCTGCGTACAATTGAATGCTGCTTTTAACTTTGTTGAAAAACAAGTAAGCCATGCCCCCTATTATTGCTCCCTCTATATTAGCAGCCGACTTTGCCAACCTCGAAAGGGAGGTGAAAATGGTGAATTCCAGTGATGCTCAATGGTTTCACATCGATGTGATGGATGGTGTTTTTGTTCCCAACATTTCTTTGGGAATGCCTGTGGTCAAAGCCATCCGTAAACACGCACAAAAACCACTGGATGTACACCTGATGATCGTTCATCCGGATCGTTATATCACTGATTTTAGAAAGGCAGGGGCCGATGTACTTACAGTACACTATGAAGCGTGTACCCACCTGCACCGAACCTTGCAGGCCATCAAAGCCGAAGGAATGCAAGCGGGTGTAGCCCTGAACCCCCACACCCCACCGGAAAACCTCGAAGAGATCATTACGGATGTGGATCTGGTTTGCCTGATGAGTGTTAATCCCGGATTTGGCGGACAAAAGTTCATTGAACGGACGTATGATAAAATACGCCGTTTAAAAACCATGATCAACCGGCAGGGTTCGCAGGCAAAAATTGAGATCGATGGGGGTGTAAACATAGCCAATGCCCGAAGTTTACTGGATGCGGGTGCCGATGTGCTGGTTGCAGGTAATTTTGTGTTTGCTTCGGACAATCCTACACAAACCATCAGCGATCTGCTCGCTGTCTGAAACAGGACGCATCCATCCGATTTTTATGCCCCCCCTGACTATCTAATACCTACCCGACTTTCTCCCCGTTTACATAGTCCTTCAGGTAGCCAAAATTTGGGGTCAGCTTACCGTTGGCACATATGGTGGCGCGTTTGATGACCCCATTGATATCTTCTCCCAAAAGGGCCGGAATTACATTTTTGATCAGATCCGAACCAAAATCTTCCGATGCATCTCCGGGCAATTCGCACGGAAGGTTATCTACTGCCATTACTCCAATGGAATGAGGGTGGTAAAAATCGGTTTCCAATCCGGTTTGGGGATCATAACCGTAAAGCGGATCGTCGATGGTAGAAGGACGCAAAGTGGAAGCTATCGGTCCGTTTATATCACAACTAACATCGGCAACAACCTGCACTTTCCAATCGGCAGAACGAACATCTTCACGGATAAAAATAAAGGGAGCAGGGCTTTGCCAGTAATGGCAGGCAACATACATGTCTGATACGGTTGCATACCTCCCGAAAGTAGAATGAAACCCTACGGAGTCCTTAAAAAAATCAAACCGGGTAAAAGGTTGCCGATCGTTGCGCTCATAATAATCTTCCACATTCAGCTGAGTATAAGCCGGCTCGGTGAAGGTTTGGTTCCGGTAAGCTTCGGGCGAAGTTTTTTTCAACCCGATGGCTTCCATAATTTCCCGAGCACCTTCTCCTGCTCTTCCGGATCCGGTAAGTACTGCTTTGAAGTTGTCCGGTAAGCTGATTTTTTTCATTTCCGACTCCAGCTCGTTGCGATCTTTGCATTGGTGGGCAGGATTTAGCTCAAAGCGTTTACTCTTTAAGCCATAAGCTCTGAACCCATTGTAACACCCGACAATTCCGGCATACCGTCCAAAACCGACCAACCGGATGCCATTGGCATTGGTAATGACTTCATAATCTACCATCCGAATGTTCAACTTCAGCATGCGCAAAAGCAAATTCCGGTTGTAGGGTTGTTTTTTGATGGTATGTGAAAAAAAGAGATACGTTTTACCCGGAAGTAAATCTTTTTCAGGAACTTCCTTCACACCCAGCAGCACATCACAATCCGATAGATCTTCCTGTAACGAAATTCCAAGTGCAAGGTATGCCTCGTTTTTGAATGTACGGATGGCACTGGGTTGTACCACCAACTCAAGGTCCTGGTATTGATCCGATAATGCTTTGCACTGGGCCGGAGTAAGCGGAACCCTTTTATCCGGCGGGGCTTTTCCCTCCCGAAGTAAACCTAATTTCATCTTCCTAAGTTTTTACAACGAAAAATTATGCAACAAATTTAACAATATAAGATCGCCGGAACAACGGTTGAGCAAACCGGTTAGGTAAATGATTTCTGCTCCTTCCTATTCTGTACATGGTCAATCCCTATGCTATAAGAAAACACTAAAAATCGATCTTCTTCAAATAGTCTTCGGATTGCTCTTCACCAGAGGTGGGTTTCGTTTGGGAGCAGTAAAACAAATTAAATTTATCGTCTGTTTTCTACCGGGCTTTTTAACGATGTGCCTCACCAATTTGTGAGAACATTTTGATCCTGTCCGATTGCAGCGTATTTTTGTATTTGTAATCGTTCATTAACATCTGGGGCTGACTTTGGTTTTGACAGCAAGAGACATTGTTTTGTAAGCATGTCGAGCTACTCCTGATATGCTCGTTAATCTCCTTCAGGAAGCCTATAAAAGGCAATTCTAACTATTCACTCGCAGCTTAATTCGCCTAAGGCGAATGGCTTAATTCGAATGTGAATAACAGTAGCGTCGAACGAGTATCCCGTTCTTAAGATGGTCTGACGCTTAAGTACATATGGGATATCAAAAAGTACAGACTGGTCCTTGAAGGGTTTCGATGATAGGATAAGATCTCAGAAACTAAGCCGATAGCAGGAGGTTCGCAACCAGTTATCGGTCGAAAACCAATCGCGATCTAAACATGTAGAAGGCTTAACCATGCCTTGTTTGGACGAGGGTTCGAGTCCCTCCAGCTCCACTAAATGCAACAGGTCAGGTTTTAAAAACCTGACCTGTTTTTTTATTTGTGTAAATCATTGATTTTCAAAAACAGAGAAACAATCGCCGAGTTTATTCTTGGGGTTCGAACTTCGTTTTTTGTAAAAATCAAATTTCCCGGAAAAATCGAACCCAATATTTTTTGCTTCTCACGGATGTTGGCTGAAACGTAGTATTTATAACGGTTTGTGATGATTCCAACACCTTGATTCAAGTAGTTTTCAAAATTGGAGTCGGTTGATTTAATAATCTTATTTTCAAGTTTTTCCCCCTCGGGTCTTCCTTTTACAGATGGGTTCTGACCACTGGTTTATCGGACAGACTGTATCGACTGTAACCATATCTCAGCACTGTCTTTATGACAATATTGATTTTCTATTCCGGTAAAATTTCTCATTTGTTATCGTATCCTAAAAGGTTGAACATTTCTTCGGCTGATTGCTCGTTGCGGTATACATGGTATTCATTAAACTGTTATTGATGATGTACCTGATGTTTTAGCATTTCGCTAATAACATGTGAAAATGATTGCATTTGGTGCAATAGCAATCGTGATGGGCACCTTGGGGGTTATTTTTCTTAATCGCCCGATTAAATAGGTTTCCGGCCTTTTTTATTTGGGGCTCTATTTTAGGCAAGTAGATAAAACGAAAAGGAGTGCCGCATTTTTCAATTAGATGTTTTTGTGAAATACCGTGAAATGTGAGGATATATCAGTAGATGTGGATTACGGTCATGGCAGAATCGAAACAAGAATTTGTGCTGTTATACATGACTTTACCCACATTCAACATCCCGAAAAATGAATGGGTTTGAAACCTATAGTAAGAGTAGAAAGCATCAGAGAATTCAAAACTAAAGGGTAAAGTGGAACCCGCTAAAGGGTACACCATTACTTTCTTGGAAGGGAGTGCAGGAAAAATGCAACAAATGATCAGATCTCACAGGACGATTGACAACAGACTACACCAGTTATTAGATGTTGCATCGAAGAAGACCATAACAGAAAAGGAAACGTTGCTCAACACTTTTCTCTCGTCCATAAAATGGCATTAAACTTTACTAAAAAAAGAAAAAACATGTAGATTGGTGATAAAATGGGATATCCCGGAATTATCCATACCGGATACATTAAAAAAGGCCGAACCTTTCCGGGTTCAGCCTTCGCTGATAAAATGCAAGCGGATAAGTTTATTTTTATTTCTCAGTTCCTGTATCGGGTGCTACCGTAGAAGCAGCAGGCTTACGTCCTCTTTTCTTAAGTACCGGAGCGGAAGAAGCAACCGTTTTTGTGGCATTGGGTTTACGACCCCGTTTTTTCGGAGCCGAATCAGCAACTACAACAGAAGGTTTGCGCCCTCTCTTCTTAGGAGCAACAACAGCTGCGGCAGCTGCTTTGGCTGCATTGGTGCTACCTGGCTTTCTCCCTCTCCGTTTTGGAGTCGTTTCCGCATCAGTTGTAGCTTCCGTAGAAGGGGTGTCGGTTGCCATGTGTTCTTTGGGTGCAGGCTTTATCAAAGCCGTAGCATATTTGCTTTTCGGTTGTTTGGTTGTGCCAAAAAACCAATTGCTTAACCCATAATACCCTCGTTTACTGTTGGCCGGATACTTCACCAAAAGCCCCTTCGTTTTCGTAAGCTTTTGAAGAACATTTGACACTTTAATGATGATCTTACTTTCTTCCATGGACCGGATCAGATCTCCGCCATTTTTCAGGATCATTTCATCAATTTCATGCCTTTTTAACATCCGGTCCTGTTCGGTGATCAGGTGAATCAAAAAGTCATCCCAAGGGGAAAGCACTCTTTTTCTCCTGATCTTGGGTTTACGGCCTCTTTTGGCTGGTTTTGTTTTCACGTCTGGTTTAGCAGTAACTTCAGATACTGGCTTCCCATCCCGAACAGCTTCCAATTCAACGATGACATCCCGTACTTTTTTGGATTGATATCGAAGCTTCTTGAGTTCAGATTTATACCGAAGGATCAGAGCTCCTAATTCGTCTTTATTCAGACCATTAAGTGACATAAGCAGATACTAATTTTTCCGAAATTTACGAAAAAAAAATAGAATAACGAATGACGCTATTAATTACCAATGCATATTTGATTTAACATCGGCCCCATTCTTTGATTCCTTCGACCATCTAAAGCCAAACACCAGTATCTATTTTAAAGGGCATGCACATTTTAAAAAGCGCAATAGAGTTGTACATAATTTTTCGCTGTTTTGAATAGGTGGGTCAGCTAAAAAACATGGCAATTCATTCGTTTTCTCTTCTCTACATTGGCAGGAATGAAAGACCCGCCCAAAACCGGTTTTCTTTTAAAAGATACGAAAGGACAAACCTTGTAGCTTTTAAACAGATAAGTTCAGGCCATTATCAAAAGATAATTTTTACCCGAAGGCAAGTTTTTTATGGTTGATATATTGGAATGCCAACCGGATTAATACACGCCCAGTACATACATTTGAAATAAGTGATCCGAATATCCGGAATGTTCTTACGCAATTTTTGGCAGTTAAAAACCAATCATACAATATGTGTCTAATGCCAAATAACCCTTTTTATATGGTGTTTTCAGTCATACTTTACCCATTCGGATCTCTCGCCGCTTTGGTTTTAAATGAGTAAACAAAGCATTGAACACATGAATGAATGCAATATGCGCCGATAAAATTTTGAAGTCAATCCACACAGATACCGGCTTTGTTGGAAGGAGCATACCATGGATCAAGCCCAAAAAGTTGAGCCGGCACCATGCTGCAAATATACCCTATAAAAAAATACACCGAAGAGGTTTTCAACGCGGTTGAACCAACAAGTTGTGTTATGGCTTTTTCTTCATCCTCCATCTTCACATTCTTTTTTAGGGCTGTACCGGACCACCTGGCCCAAAAAGCCTTTTCACAAATGGCTCAGGTTATACGCAAAAAGCTTTGGCGGCTAAAGTCAATTAAAATAGGATTTAACCATCAGCTCCTTTCCATCATTCTTTCTGCGTTAACGGCATGAAACAAGATGATGTGAAAACAACCTGATCGGTGTTTATCGCACCATCTTATTTAAATGATATGATGCGACTTAAAAAGCGCTTATGCCCTTTAAGAAGTTTCAGGCCCGGATATTTTAAAAATGCTTTCTAACTTTGAAGTAGAAATTATCCGATCATGAAAAAGTACCTTTTCTTACCCCTTATATGGACCGTTGCCTGCACAGGGTCTATTCCTGCGGATGAAACTCCTGCTCCCGATACCCGCACCGAATGCCTTTGTGGTGATCTGGAGGTGGACAAACATTACAACCGGGCGCACATTTACGATACCGAAGCGTATTTCACCGGTATATGCCGCGATTTTTTTCAAAATACCAAACAGGTTAAAAATGAACGACAATACCAGGAAGGAAAGATAACCGGTTATGTTCGCACCTGGCATCAAAACGGGCAGATCGCATCAGAAAAATGGTTCCGGAATAACCTGCAACACGGTGTCTCCAAACAATGGGATACGACGGGGAGTCTGATCTATAAAGCTGAATATTGGAACGGAAAGATCAAAAAAAGGCTTTCCTTGGAAGGAAATGTTCCTACCGAATGATCTCCTAATTTCCACCGGCTTCCAATGCTTTGTTTGCTTCTTCCCAATTTTTCATGGCTTGTTGCAGCCGGACCTCTACTTCGTTATACACGTCGTAATGCTTTTTAATCTCTTCCGGAGTGGCTCCCGCATCGGTCAGGTTTTCCTCAACGGTCTTCAATTTAGCCTCTAATTCATCAATTTCCTGTTCCAATTTACGGATGCGATTTTGCATCTTGCGTAAGTCTTTTTCACGTTGTTTTCGCGCTTTATAATTCTCCTTGGGTGGCGTTGTTTCTTTTTCGTTTCTTTTTTCGGCAACTGCGTCGGACTTTTCCAACTCGGTCATCGATCTCAATTTACGCGATTCCAGAAACTCTCGTATACCTCCATGATGATAACGAACTTCACCCTTTTTGAACTCGTAGATCCGATTGGTGAGCCCATCCAGAAAATCACGATCGTGGGATACAAGGATGAGCGAGCCTTCGTACTGTAACAAGGCTTCTTTCAAAACCTCTTTGGAGCGCATATCCAGATGGTTGGTAGGTTCATCGAGTACCAGCAGATTACAAGGACTGAGCAACAGACGGGCAAAAGCCAGACGGGCTTTTTCTCCTCCCGACAAAACTTTTACCTTCTTATCCACATCATCGCCGCTAAAAAGGAAAGCTCCGAGCAAACTCCGTACATTCACTTTAATAGCCGACGTAACTTCCTGTTCGAGTGTTGCCAGTACTGTCATATCTCCATGGAGTAACTCGGCCTGGTTTTGGGCATAATATCCGATGGTTACATTGTGGCCCAATTCCATTTTACCTGTGGCCTGCTCTACTCCAACAATAATTTTAGAGAGAGTGGTTTTTCCCACGCCGTTTTTTCCAATAAAAGCTACCCGTTCTCCGCGCCCGATGATGAACTGTAGATCTTTGAGTACTTCATGATCGCCATAAGCCTTGCCCAGTTTTTCTGTTTGCACGACTACTTTTCCCGACCGGGGCGAAGGCGGAAAGTTTACCCGCATGCGTGAACGATCCGTCTCATCCACCTCAATTTTTTCCAGGCGGTTCAGTTTCGAGATCAAAGTTTGAGCAAAAGCAGCCTTATTCTTTTTGGCCCGAAACTTATCGATCAGAACCTGGGTGTGTTCCACATATTTTTTTTGTTGTTTGGCAGCATCTTTCTGCCGTTCGTGTTCCTCGGCACGCAACACCTCGTATTTGGAGTAATTGCATTTATAGTCGTAAACCTTACCCAGAGAAATTTCCAAGGTACGATTGGTAATCGCATCCAGAAAAAAGCGATCGTGCGAAATCAGAATGACAGCACCGGAATAGGTTTTCAGAAAATGTTCCAGCCATTGGATCGATTCAATATCCAGATGGTTGGTAGGCTCATCAAGCAAAAGCAGATCCGGTTGTTGCAACAACACTTTGGCCAGCTCCACCCGCATGCGCCAGCCTCCGCTAAACTCCGCCATTTTCCGGTCGAAGTCCCTCTGCTCAAACCCAAGCCCTGTCAACACCCGTTCAATCGATTCGCCTACCTGATACCCGTCCAGCATTTGCATCCGTTCGTTCAGAGTATTGAGGCGATTGAGGAGTTCACTGTAAGCCTCCGATTCGTAATCCGTTCGGGTACTCAAAGCATGGTTTATGTTTTCGAGTTCGGATTCGATCTCGTTTACTTCCTTGAAAGCCGTAGCTGCTTCGGCCCGGACAAAAGCTTCCATATTGTGCTCCATCTCCTGCGGAAGGTACCCGATCTTAAAGTCTTTCGGACGGTTTACGCTTCCTTCGTCCGGGCGTTGCAGACCTGCCAGGATCTTCAGCATGGTTGATTTACCGGCACCGTTTTTTCCCGTCAGTCCGATGCAATCTGTTTTGGTAACCAGAAAAGACACCCGATCGAAAAGTACCCGTTCCCCAAACTGTACCGATAATTCGTTTACACTGATCATAACAACAAAGTTAAACATTCCCATGTTTTCATTTCCGATTTGGGGCCAGACAAAAAGCCTCCACTGAAATGAAAACCGCTCAAAAGCTAACTCCCCGGGAATCTTGGAGTGTCGCTGCTATCGGCGGTTGCAAAATTCAGTACATAAAAAAACCCTGAAGGATATCAGGGTTCAATATCGGAGGTACCTGACGGATCAGAAATGCCACATATCGTGCTCCAGCAGAAAAATTTTGTTCTTCACCTTTTCAGCTTCAAGCAAAGCATCAATTCCGGTATATTCTTCATTGATGCGCCGATCATAAACATTGGATTCTTTAATGATATAGCTACTAAACATGCGTTTCCAGAAAATGTCTTCAAACGTGCGGCGTTCGGCATCATTCTGACGGTTGAACACATCCCAGTTTGCAAATACATAGCGGCACTCGGGGAAGTAGAGCCAGAACATTTCGGCATAACCCCGCACCTCTCCGTCTTCTCCTCTGTTTTCCTTCATAGGTGCTATACCAATGATGCGCACATCAAGAACAGAACGTTGTTTATCGAAAAACCAATCTTCTTTGAGTTTGTACATTTTGATTTCGGATGAATTCAACTCAATAGGTTGAATTACGGGTACAAATTCACCTGTTTCAATATCTTCCGTAAAAGTAGTATCAACAGAAGAAAAGAGGGCTTTTACTTCGGAAGTAAGCATGGGCACTTTAAATTCGTCATCATCCAAAATAGGCCCTGGGTAGTAAGCTGTAATTGAGCCATCTACTAGCAAAGCATGCTTGATAACGTCGAATAAGTTTTTGCGATCGTTGATCTCATCGATCGGGAAGTAGAGCGGATGGTTGATCTTTTCGCGTAAATCTATGATACGCCATATCCTTTTACTCCACATTACATCGGCCTCACGGAGATAAGTATAAGGAACAACTTTACGGGTAGGGGTATGTTCTTTTACATACAACCCATCCAATACGGTTTGTGCTGTTGCTTTACCTCCGGAAAGGATGGCGGTAAAAAGGCAGGCAGCCATACATTTTATCAATCCCTTCATCATCATAAAAGTTTAGATAACCTTAAACGAAAGAGAACCCAGGTTACGGACAGTTCCATCAGGTCCTTTGGCTTTGATGCTTTCGATGTAAACTTTTGATCCTGTTTTAGCTTTCTTCAACATGATCTTCATATCGTCCGTAATACGGTTACTTCTCGATACCTTCTCAATGGGTTTGCCACCGATTATCATAGTCAGTTTAAATGAAGTCACTTTAAACTTTAAATCAAAATCAAAATTTTCCATTCTGGCAGCCACACCTTGTACAGCAGTCAGGTCTCTTTTTTTCACTCTGTCGTCGCTGCTGGATTTACCCGCAAAATAAGGCTTAGGATCCGGCACTGTTTTTACACGAAAGAGTACGGAACCCATTTTCTTGGCGCTACCATCCGGCATTTGTGCGGAAACACTCACCTCTGCTTGGTTTCCTTTTCTCACCCGAACAATATAACCGTCTTTCCCTGATTTCGAGATGGTACCTTGGTCGATGTTTACTTTTATTTTATCTGCCGGCACCCCGGGAACCGACACACTTATCGGATTATCTACTCCTTTGTAGAACACGTTCATCTTGGTTGCCGAAACGGTTAAGCTTGGTTTGGCAACCTGATAACTGGTGCTCACATTGTAGCTCTGCATGCTATTTCCATCGGGAGATTTGATACGGATCAAACCTTTCAAGGTAAAAACCCCTTCGGACGGAGTGGGGATCGTAATGAATCCTTTTCCACGCGATACCGATAATTGTTCCGCATTTAAAGTATCCGCGCCAAACGTTCCGTTAACCGAATCGGCAAAATCAGGAGCCATCGTAATCATCGGGCTTTGGGTGGTATCAAAAGCAGCCAGGAATACCTGTGCACGGAAAGAGTCGCCCTGAAGCAAGTAAGAAGTGGGAGCAATTACGGCTGCTTCCAGGCGGTTAAATTTATACGAAGATGCATCAACCTGTCCGTAAAGGAAAGAAATAACATCTGCCTCGGCATTTCTTATATCCGTTTGCACCTTCGAAAAGTTAGCAATAACGGCCGCAAGCGGCATGTGGTAAAATTGCTCTTGCAACCAAGAAACTTCTTCACCGTGTTCTTCTCCGTTTTCCATCGCAAAAGAACTGCCAATGGATTTATACAAAGAAGAGTTTGCTTGCTGGGCAGCCGGTATCATTGCTTGTAAAAGAGCTTTATATTCATTTATTTTCTCTGACAAAGTAATTGCATCATACCCATGGTCCATTCTTAGAGGGTTCTTTGGTTCGGCCAAACCCAACTGTTGTGAAGGCACATCATAGTTGTCTTTACCATCCAGCAGTTCGGAATTTAATACGGTATCAAACCCATCCGGACCGGTTCCGATGACAGCTTCTCTGGGTAGGCCATCGGTGTGCATAATGACCTGGGCCTTACAGTTTTGAATAAAGTTAAACAAGTCTTTTGAAGCATTGCGAGCTTTATTCGCTTTTTCAAACCAGGGGCCTACTTTTGCACTGTTCTCACTATTTTTCTGAGAAAAGATGCCGTAGGCATAAGCGTTTTTATTTTCAATGTTTGAATTTGTTGTTTCCAGACTGACATTCATCACTACAAATGCATTCAGAATCTCCTTGGATACATTAAGTGCCAACAGAGCTGTAAGCACCAAATACATCATCCCGATCATCTTCTGCCTGGGGGTTTCTTTACCTCCTGCCATTGCTAAAGATGTGTGTTAAAGGGTTAAAAATCATTCCTTTATCTTCTGATTAGCCTTGTTGTGATGGTTTCATATTCATGGCAGAAAGCATATTGCCATAAACGGTGTTCAGAACAGTCAGGTTGCCCGACAATTCGCTTATGTTTTCTTTGTATTTCCTGGTATCCTCAAGTGATGCGTGGAGGTTGCCCATCATCTCATCGATCCCTTGATATAGGTTTTCTTGTACTTCCAGGTGGCTGGATGCTCCTTTCAACTGTAGCTCATAAACGTTATTGAGTGCGGCAAGGTTTGCAGAAACTTTGGTTACCTGCTCACCAAACATTTGACCGGCATCTGCATTTTCAGTAATACCCGTTATGGCATCAGAAGCTTTCTTGTAAGAGTCGGACAATTCTCCAACCTGAGAGGAAGCATTACGCAGGTTATTTACATAATCGTCGGTGGCTACCGATGCGTCTGACATCTCGCTTAACCGATTGGCCTGGCTGCTCAGGTTTTGCAATCCATTCCCCAGGTTCTCAAGTAATTCAGGTTCAATTTTGGCTTCCGCAAGCATCTTATCCAGTTTTTCTGTTACGGACTCATCGTCATCCAACATTCCTTTTGAACCGGAATGGTCTACATCCGAATGTCCCATGGCAAGTTCCGGATATACCAAGGTCCAGTCCGGGTCCTCATGAATGGGTTCAAACGCCGAGAAAATAAAAATAATTGCCTCCGTGCCCAGCCCAACAATCAGCATCTCACTAGCCCCTGTCCAGTGTTGGATCTTGAAGAGGGCTCCAACAATTACGACAGCTGCTCCGAAACCATAGAGTTTTGCCATAAATAGTTTCCACTTCTTACTTCCTGGTCTCATAATATTCCTTTGCTTTTTTTATTGAGGGTTGACAATCGGTTACACCACTATTTTTATTACTGTTTTAGCCTTGCAGGAACAAGGATTTGGGATCAAATGTCGGAATTCCAATCTTTCTTACCACGGCCGAGATATGTTTGCACACACCGGAAACCGATATAACTTTTCGCTGTATCACGGTATTCGTAGGTACGTGAGCCGTTTTGCATATAGAAGCCTACGTCTTTCCATGATCCACCGCGTATAACTTTACGTTTGAGGGCCGGTGGGTCATTTGCCTTTGCAAGATAGCTGTACTCAGGGTTCAGATCGTGGGAAAACTCATAAACCGATTCATCGTATGCTGTGTTGGTCCATTCGGCAACATTCCCTGCCATACAATACAAACCGTAATCGTTAGGAGAGTATGAGTTCACTTTTACGGTATGGAAACCACCATCTACCATGTAGCTTCCTCTCATAGGTTTGTAATTTCCAAGAAAACAACCCAAAGAATTCCGTACATAAGGCCCTCCCCATGGATATGGGTTCAAGTCCAACCCGCCACGTGCTGCATATTCCCATTCGGCTTCGGTTGGCAAACGGAAATCGTTTACAAAGGTTTCGCCATTGCTATTGAGCCAACTGTTCATTAACTGCGAACGCCACACACAAAAAGCTTTGCATTGAACCCAGGTTAACCCGACCACAGGGTACTCATCATAAGCCGGGTGCCAAAAATACATATTGGTCATGGGTTCGTTGAACGAGTAGGTAAAATCGCGCACCCATGTTAAGGTATCCGGGTATACATTCACCACTTCTTTGATGATGAATTTCGAACGATCTATATGACCGCGGATTGCGTTGTTCTGGCCAATCGAATTCGTATAGGAAAGATCGAGATCCTGCCCTGCCCGTTGTGCAGCATGCTTCAGGTCAACCCAATAGTACTCAAACTTTAACTTTCGGGTATCAATCTCTTTGCGGCGATAAAAACGTTCATGTTCCGGAAGAAACATATCCGCAAGTGCATCGCGTTCTTCTTCGTCGTTCCAATAGATTCGTTCATCCCAATTGATCTGAGGCGGATCAATGTCTTGCCCGTATTGGTCTACTTCGATCAAGTGATCAGGGTTTACATCTTCACCAATGATCCGGTGTGCAATTGAGTCTCGCACATAAAATACGAATTGCCGATACTCATTGTTGGTAATTTCCGTGATGTCCATATAGAACGCCTGTACGGAAACTGTTTTTGAGCGGGTTGTATGTGCATAGGGTACACTTTGATCACTGGGCCCCATGTTGTAAGCCCCCCCTCCAATGTACACTGTTCCAAACGGATCCCTGTCAAACCATTGTGGTCTTCCAAGTACTCCTACCAACTCGCCGTTGCCATTGTTGTAACAACTTGTCAACAAAGCAAGCAAATATGCACAGCAAACAAACAACTTTTTCATGTTACCTCTTACCTCCTATTTTTACACTTCGAACAAAATCTCCTAACCTTTTTCGAAGTTCCATCAAGTGTAACTAATTCCAGGGTTGCTCTTGACGAAGCCCTAAGCAATAAAGTTTTCACTTTCCGTTCCAGGGTTTTATAGGAAACGGACATTCTTGTACTTCTGAATATATTCCGGTGGAATGATCTTGAAACAATAATTCAGCATCAATTCGACGGTTCCATCCGAATGATTGCCCAGTTGCGAAGTAGTATAGTCGTAAGACATGCCTACTTTAAACGTATTGGTTCCTTTATCCCCTACCGTTTTCTGGAACCCCAAAAATGGTATAATGGCATCAGCAGTTCTGTATGAAACGCCACCCCAAAACATATTATTGTACAATGCGGTACAACCAACATCAATTTGAGTGGCAGCCAAATCAGTTTTAGCCAATAAATTCGGCTGCAATTTCCAGAGAGAATTTAGTTGATAGCTATAACCTGCCATCACATACATGTGCGACATCATTTGAATATTCAGGTCTGTTAAAACGCCTTGCGTAAGGTGGGTTGCAGAAAGGCCCACATACATTTTATCCGGGATCCGATAATATATACCTGCTCCCATATCAAATATTGTATTGGAAATACCCGCATCAGGAATGGCAATATCATTGAGGTACCCATCCGTGGCTATCCAATCAGAACCCAACGTTTTGTTTACTATACCCAAACTCAAACCCACACCCAGTGTGCCGGGGCCACCCAAACCCAAATGATAGGAATAAGAACCGCGTGCAAACCAGTTTTTTTCCTGGCCTAATTGGTCTGTCATTACAGAAAGCCCAACACCTCCTTTGAGGAGTTTAACCGGACCCTGTACATTCAAAAGATTTGTTTTAGGAGAACCATCGAACCCCAACCACTGGTTTCTGTAAAGTAAAGTAGCACAAATGGCATCTGCCATTCCGGCTGAACCCGGGTTAACCGAAAGACGGTCGTACATAAAATGTGAAAACTGCTTGTCTTGCTGTGCAAAACCTGCCATTCCCATACACATCAATGTTAGACATAGTAATATTCGCTTCATACGGATAAGCAAAAGTTTAGAGCTACAGGATAAAACCCTGTTCCATTAAATTAAATGTTGGCAGTAACACAATATCCCGCTAAAATAGTCAAAATTTGAAAGCCTCAAAAATTATTCAGGTTTTAAACAAACTTATCAACATTTGTCGGAAACTGCAACGGAGTCACATACCTTATCAAGATAGTTTGTTAAATGTTTTCCACCACTTATCAGGCATTTCTTCTTTGCAGGCGATCTGATAATCCGCATAACTACACGGTACCATATGATGCCTTTCGAAACGCATTTGTCCGTCCGGCGGATAAGGGATTTCCATCCACCAACGATCGGTTTTATCACTTTTATAAAAAATTAATTCGTGATCCGATGCGGGCATGGCAACCCGATATTTCAGATAATCTTTCTTATCTCCGATAGGGAAGTCTTTTTTTCTGGAAGCAACTCCATCAAGAAAATACCATACCATCTGTGCTGCCAGGTGCGCTGTTTGCCCATTTCGATCACACAAGGGGTTTAGCTCATATAGTCCGACAGATGATAGTTTATCACTCATTCCGGCATACCGAAAAATGGCACATGCTTCTTCTCCATACAAACCATTGGGAGTTGCCAAAGCATTTCCCGGAGCATCTGACTGACGAACAGCACCGAAATCAAAACTCAGAATATCGGCATCCCGTACTATGGGCTCTGCTTCTCTTATATCGGATTGAATTTCCCCCAACCGATACACATCGAAGTGCATTTTTGACATCAAATCCAGCATACGGGGGTTTACAAAATAGGTTTGGTAACCGATGTTGCTGTAATTGAACAGGAAATTGGGCTTGTGCAGAATAATCTTGCCAAGGTAACTTCCGGAAGTTAGCGGCTCTTCCACATCACCCAGATCAAAAGCAGGGTCTACCGAAACGATGTTGACGGTTTGTTCCAGTGCTTCATAGGCAGAGTAATTGGCATAGGTAAGGTCCTGGCTTCCTCCGATGAGGATGGGAATTACCTGACACTTGACCAACTCTGCCACCACTGATCGCACAGCAAAGTAGGTATCCTCTATGGTATTGCCCGGTAGAATGTTTCCCAGATCGGCCACTTGCACTTCACCCTCCGGTGCGTAAAGTTGGTAAAAGAATTTCCGCACCCGATCCGGAGATTCGGAACAACCTTGATTGGCCCTTGCACAACGGTCTTCCTTTATTCCAACGATCGCCACATTTGCCTGACGATAATTCGGAAAGGTGTTTCCGTCATTGGCCATTATTTGTTCGGCATACGTTCCGGCAAGTATTTCCCCACCGGTTATGTTTTCCAAATCAAGGGAGTCGAAGTAGATCGAAAGGTCCATAAAGGGGTAGCTTTGCTACGGTTGTATCAGCTTTTCTTACGTTTTCCTTTGGGTTTTTTAGGTGCCTTCTCTATAATTTCGAGGCATTGTTCCAAAGTGAGTTCTGCCGGTTCCTGCCCTTTCGGGATACGGAAATTTTTCCGCCCGAATGAAATGTAAGGGCCATAACGGCCATTCAGTACCTGTACCTCATCGTTTTCTTCAAATGTTTTGATGATGCGGTTTTTATCTATTTCGCGTTTCGCATCAATCAATTCAATGGCACGTGGCAACTCAATGGTCAGCGGATCATCGGTGCCTTTGGGAATGGAAACAAACGACTTCCCAAAACGTACATAAGGTCCAAACTTCCCAACGCCAATTACGACCTCCTGCTCATCATAAACACCAATGTTTCTGGGCAATTTAAAGAGATCAAGTGCTTCTTCCAGACTGATGCTGGCAATGCTTTGTTCTTTGTGAAGCGATGCAAACCGGGGTTTATCTTCGCTTTCTGTCTCACCAATCTGGATCATAGGGCCGTAGCGGCCGATCTTGGCAAATACGGGCAATCCGGTGGCGGGTTCCTCTCCTAACAAACGTTCCCCTGTTGCCTTTTGCGAATGCTCCAGTGTTTCACTGATGTTGTTGTGAAAAGGAGAATAAAATTTATCGATCATGGAATTCCAAACGATCTTTCCTTGGGCAATTTCATCAAACTCTTTTTCTACCGAAGCGGTAAATCCGAAATCCATGATGCGCTGAAAGTGTTCCACCAGAAAATCGTTGACCACCATTCCAATATCCGTCGGAAACAATTTGGCTTTTTCAGCTCCGGTTGTTTCCGTTTTCAGTTGGTCGGTCAAAACCTCGTCTTTTAAAATAAAGGTCTGGTACTTGCGTTCGGTACCTTCTCTGTCTTCTTTCACCACATACCCTCTTTTTTGGATCGTGGAAATGGTAGGGGCATAGGTAGAGGGTCGTCCAATGCCCTGTTCTTCGAGTTTCTTCACCAGGCTGGCTTCGGTATACCTGGGCGGATGATGGGTAAATCGCTGGGTTGCTGCAAGGTGGTCCAATGCAAGGTTTTCCCCTTCGGCCAATGGCGGCAACATGCCTTTCTCTTCTTCCGGGCCCTCATCCGACGACTCGAGATAGATCTTGAGAAAGCCATCAAAACGCATCACTTCTCCATACGCTACAAATTCTTCGCTTCCGGTACTGACGCTAATTTTGGCGGTGGTTTTTTCCAATCGTGCATCGGTCATCTGAGAAGCAACGGTGCGTTTCCATATCAATTCATACAAACGCGACATGGAACGGTCTCCTTCGTAACCCGGGTTTT
This sequence comes from uncultured Flavobacteriales bacterium, assembly GCA_938010565.1. Lineage (GTDB taxonomy): Bacteria > Bacteroidota > Bacteroidia > Flavobacteriales_D > CALLUQ01 > CALLUQ01. Next base: position 9,455 of record CALLUQ010000203.1, on the reverse strand, counting down.
GCAGGTAAGTCGGACGAATGGCTTCGTGTGCTTCCTGTGCCGATTTGTTTTTGGTTTTATATTTTCTTGGATTGGAATACTCCGGCCCGAAATCGTGCACAATTTTCGCTTTGGCAGCATCCAGTGCCGTATCCGAAAGGTTCACACTATCCGTACGCATATAGGTGATCAATCCTTGCTCATACAGCTTTTGGGCAACGCTCATGGTTTGAGAAACCGAATACCCCAGCTTACGGCTGGCTTCCTGTTGAAGGGTGGAAGTGGTAAAGGGTGCTGCCGGCGATTTTTTACCCGGTTTGGTAATCAGGCTTTCAATGGTAAAACGGGCTCCCTTGCATTTTTCGAGAAAGGTCCGGGCTTCTTCTTTGGTGGTAAACCGTCGATCGAGATCAGCCTTCATCACATGCTTGTCTTTCACCAGGAAATGTGCCGTCACTTTGTAAGCGGATTCCGTGGTAAAGTTCATGATATCACGCTCACGATCTACCACCAAACGCACCGTAACCGATTGTACCCGACCTGCCGAAAGGGCTGGTTTTACTTTTTTCCACAATAGCGGCGAAAGTTCAAAACCTACCAAACGGTCGAGTACACGCCGGGCCTGCTGTGCCATTACCAGATCGTGGTTAATTTCACGTGGTTCATCAATGGCTCTGAGAATCGCCGTTTTGGTGATTTCGTTAAAAGTAATGCGCCGTGTTTTAAGTGTTTCGAGGTCAAGTGCTTCCTGCAAGTGCCAGGATATGGCTTCCCCTTCGCGGTCTTCATCCGTCGCAAGCCAGACCATTTCTGCCTCATTTGCTAAAGATTTTAACTCACTGACCAAATTCTTTTTATCCGGACTGATCTCATAGGTGGGATCAAATCCCTTATCTACATCAACCGAAAGTTCCTTTTTTAATAGATCCCGAACATGGCCGTAGCTTGATTTCACCAGGAAATCCGTACCCAGAAAACCTTCGATGGTCTTTGCTTTAGCCGGGGATTCGACAATGACGAGGTTCTTGACCATAACAGTTTTTTTCTTGCAAAAAGTAACTTACATCATAAGGATATAAGCCTCTCTGAAATTTTGTACAAATAAAAACAAACATCCTTTTTAATGCCAAATCTTTTTTGTCCACATGCTTCTTAACCTAAAGGTTAAAAAAAGAAAGGATCAAACCGAAGGCGACAGAGAAAACAGTGATGTGTGTCGTTTTCAACAAGGGCAATGCGTTTTTGGTAAGAAAGGACTACCGGATAAAAACGCCACCCGGTAACTGTCACTTTGTCAGATTCTATGAGAATTTTATACCTTTGCATTCCTTTAACGACGCTATATCGCGATGTATACAGAAGAAAAATTAATGGATGAAGCACGACAAGGAGAAGTTGTGATGGCCAAGAGCAAAAGCACCGGCAATCGCCGCAAATTGTATTTGGAAAGCTATGGTTGCCAGATGAATTTCTCCGACAGTGAGATCGTTGCTTCCATTTTAACCAAAGAAGGCTTTGTCACTACCCGCAATGTAGAGGAAGCAGATCTGATATTGCTCAATACATGTAGCATCCGGGACAAAGCGGAACAAACCGTGCGCAAACGGCTCGTTGGTTTCAACATCCGGAAAAAGCACAAGCCTCAACTGATGATCGGTTTGCTGGGCTGTATGGCTGAGCGCCTGAAAGCCAAGCTACTAGAGGAAGAAAAACTGGTCGATATTGTAGTGGGGCCGGATGCTTACCGGGATCTGCCCAAGTTAATCCATCATGTGGAAGGCGGCCAGAAAGCTGTGAACGTCCTCCTTTCCCGCGAAGAGACCTATGCCGATATCAATCCGGTTCGCTTAAGCGGGAATGGCATTACGGGTTTCATTTCAATTACACGCGGATGCGATAATATGTGCTCCTTTTGCGTGGTTCCTTTTACCCGTGGGAGAGAACGTAGCCGCGATCCGGAAACGATCGTTCACGAAGCCCGGTTTCTGTTTGATCAGGGATATCGGGAAGTCACTTTGCTGGGGCAGAATGTCGATTCTTATCGCTGGAACATGAGCAATAAAGGTGAAATAAAAGATCCGGATAAACCTACCGTTAACTTTGCTCAGCTGATGGAAATGGTTGCACAGGTGAACCCTGATCTACGGATCCGCTTTTCCACTTCCCATCCCAAGGATATGACCGATGATGTGCTGTACGTGATGGCCCAATACGACAACATTTGCAATTACATCCACCTTCCGGTTCAGAGCGGTCATTCCGATGTGCTGAAAAAAATGAACCGAGGTTATACCCGCGAATGGTATCTCAATCGCATCAAAGCCATCCGCCGCATTATTCCGAGTTGTGCCATTTCTACGGACATCATTACGGGTTTTTGTGGCGAAAGCGATGAAGAACATGCGGCAACGATCAGCCTGATGAAGGAAGTAAAATACAACCATGCCTACATGTTCAAATACTCCGAACGCCCAAAAACTCTGGCCGAACGCAAATATAAAGACGATGTGCCCGAAGCCTTAAAAAGCGCCCGTCTGCAAGAAATTATTGCCTTGCAAGGCGAACATTCGCTTGCCTCAAATCAAAATATGGCCGGCAAAGTACATCGGGTATTGGTAGAAGGGTATTCCAAACGCTCAGAGGAAAAGCTCCGGGGCCGGAATACGGAAAACGCCATGATCGTATTCCCTAAAGAAAACCATAAACCCGGTGATTATGTAAACATTATGGTAACCGACTGTACCGCTGCAACCCTGATCGGACATGTCGTTTAGATGACAACCTAACCCCCTCATGGATATACAACAAATAAAGCAACGCTTTGGCATCATCGGTAATTCCCTGCTTCTGGATCGTGCTATTGATATCTGTACCCAGGTAGCTCCAACCGATCTGTCGGTTTTGATTTCCGGCGAAAGCGGAACGGGCAAAGAAGTAATCCCTCAAATTATTCATCAGCTGAGTTCCCGAAAACATGGGTCTTATATTGCTGTGAACTGTGGTGCCATTCCTGAAGGAACCATCGACTCGGAACTTTTTGGCCATGAAAAAGGGGCATTTACCGGAGCAACGGATAACCGCAAAGGCTATTTTGAGGTGGCCAACGGAGGTACTATTTTTCTCGATGAAACCGGAGAGTTACCCCTTCAGTCTCAGGTGCGGCTGTTGCGCGTATTGGAAACCGGCGAATATATCAAAGTGGGATCTGCCAAAGTACAGAAAACCGATGTCCGCATCATCGCAGCTACGAATGTCAACATCCCTGAGGCCATTCGCAATGGCAGGTTCAGAGAAGATCTGTATTACCGTTTAAATACCGTTCCCATTTATATTCCTCCCCTCAGAGAGCGAAAAGACGACATACATTTGCTATTTCGGAAATTTGCAGCCTCTCATGCTGAAAAATACCGAATGCCTACGGTGCGGTTAAAACCGGATGCCGTTGAACTGTTGACCCGGTACAACTGGCCCGGAAACATCCGTCAGCTCAAAAATATTGCGGAACAAATCGCCGTGATTGAAAGTGAACGCGATATTGATGCGGAGATCCTGATAAAATATCTGCCCGATAGTAACGCTACCAGGTTACCCGTTCTTGCAGAGGGCAAAAATAGTGCTAAGGAAGTTTCCGAGCGTGAAATCCTGTACAAGGTTCTTTTTGATATGAAAAAAGACATGACGGATCTGAAAGGGCTGGTACTGGAACTCCTCCAAAGCAATGGAAATGTGGACCTTCAGGGCGACAACGCCGATACCGCCCGGCGGATATACAACGATATGGAAATTACTTCCGGAGAAAACTCCCAGGAGATCCGGGAAGCAACACCGGTTTCATTTACAGGCACCACCCTGCCCACTCCGGTTCCGGCGTTTGCACCCAACGACAATGGGTTTATGGAACACGAAGAGGTGGAAGAATCGCTTTCGTTGGAAGACCGGGAGGTTGAATTGATACGAAAAGCACTAAAAAAACATCGCGGCAAGCGCAAACCGGCTGCAAAAGAGCTTGGAATTTCAGAGCGTACGTTGTATCGCAAAATAAGGGAATACGACATCAAATAATGCCTATGAATTGGTTACAGCGCAACGGCTTTTTATTCCTTCTGGTCATCTCTGTTCCTGTGCTTCAGGTCGGTTGTAAAATCACATATGGTTTTAACCCTGCCTCCAATACCGATTATATCGGAAAACCTTTCACCGTAGAGCAATTCCAAAATGTAAGTTCGTTGGCTCCTCCAACACTGAGCCAGTCTTTTACCGAAAAGGTGCGCGATGTTTTTCAACGGCAAAGCCGCATGCGGTTGGTGGATAAAAAAGGAGAACTGAAACTCGAAGGCAGCATTACCGGTTACTCGATAAAACCGGTCGCCATAACCAGTACCGAACAAGCGGCGAACAACCGCCTGACCATCACCGTAAAAGTAAAATGCACGAACAAGATCGCAGCCAATGCTGATTTTGAACAAACTTTTTCCCGTTTTGCCGATTTTGACAGTAGCCAGGAATTAAGCAATGTGGAGGAGACCTTGATCGAGGAGATCAACGATCAGTTGGCACAAGATATCTTTAACCGTTCTTTAGGTAACTGGTAATGGATACCCACCACATTTCAACGCTGCTTAACGATCCCGGTATGATTTCCGGAACCGATCTGGAAGAATTACACGCTTTATCGGTACAATACCCGTATGCTTCCTCTTTGCATATTTTGCTGGCCAAAGGCCTGCACCGGAACAACGATGTGCGTTTTCACAACCAGTTGAAAAAAACGGCTTTGCATAGTGGTGACCGCAGAGTTTTGTATCAGTTGATCATGCAGCCTGAACTCCATGCAAGGATCAAAGCTACTGAGGCGATCGGTACTGCGGAAGAGGGTTTATCGGAAGAAACGTTGGCAGAGGCATCTCCAACTACCGGGCAGGAAAATACAACCGTCAGCCCGCGGATTGCTGAGTTGGAGGAACAAATTCTTCAGGAAGCCATTCATGCTTCCATTTCCATCGAGGCAGGTGAGTCTACAGATGCCAACTCCGGGCTTGGTGTACCTCAGGAAGAAGAAGCAATGCTTCCGGAAGAAACGATGGAAGCGAAAACATTGCCAGAAATACAAAATGAGACAACCATAGTAGCTAAAACCGATGCAGCCGGATCTGCTCCGGGATCCATGGAGCCCCATCGGCCAAAATCGTTTATGCAATGGTTGAGGGCCAATGTCAATGAAGATGAAAATACGGTGCGAAAAACCACCAACGCGCCTGAAGAAGAAGCACTCGAAGACCGGAAGGAAACCGAAGCGGAAGAGCCCGCCGAATCCACTCCCGAGCCGATACAATTGATTGAAAAATTTATTCGGGAGGAACCTCGTATTGTTCCCAAAAAGGCGGCTTTCTTTAACCCGGTAAATATGACCCGCCTGGGGCTTGTTGATGATGAATCTTTTGTTACGGAAACGTTGGCCAAAGTTTATATAAAACAAGGCCGTTACAGCAAAGCCATTCGGGTGTATGAAGCGCTCGGTTTGAAATATCCCGAAAAAAGCATTTACTTTGCGAACCTTATTGAGCAGGTGCGTAAAAGCATAAACACCTAAAAACCTTGATCATGACAGGATTAATTATTGCCCTTTTAACGATCGCCAGTATTTTACTGATCCTTATTGTAATGGTGCAAAACCCAAAAGGAGGAGGACTTGCCTCCGGTTTTTCATCTGCCAACCAGATCGGTGGTGTGCGTAAAACAGGTGATTTTTTGGAAAAAGCCACTTGGACGCTTGCCATTGCTTTGGTAGTGGTTAGTTTGGGTTCTACCATTTTTTTCTCCGGCACAACGGCAACCAGCATAGGGCCAATTGACAACAGTGCTCAGGAATTGATGAAAAAACGCCAAAGTGTTCCCGGTGGTGTAAATGCTGACCCTAACTTTAATTCTCAGGGCAGCGGATCTGCTCCGGCTGGGAACCCATCAACTCCATCTGAAAACAATCCGCAATAAATCATACGGTATTTGTTGAATTTATTTTTTCGATGTATTCGATATACAACCCCGGTTAATGCCGGGGTTTTTTAATGCTTTACTTTCGGCGTGGGCAGGATCAAAGGTCGAAAGGTCGGGTGTCTGCTTCCGTTCTGTTATATCTGCTACCTCTGAATACGGTTAACATTTTGGCCGGTTGCCGGATCTTTGACGAACCAGTCGCACTCCGGCGGGTAATGTAAAGCGGAATTCTTATTGTCCGACAAAAAAAGGAACGATACGAGTACCGGCGGAAGCGTTAAAAACAGTGCTTGGTGTAAACGCTATCAGCCGAAAAACGCTGAAGAAAAACAAAGGTTGACAACGCCTCGTGCCTTGAAAAGCCGGAAACGTGCATTGTGCTATAAGGGTTCGGGTTTATCGATCAAAATGCCAAAATGTCACTCGTGATCTGTCAGTCCGGAAGCTCTTGGCTGACATTTTTGCGCCATCCCGTCAAAATGTTCATTTGGCACAGATTGTGCGTAAGGCAAAACGACTGTTGAACGCAACAGTTTAAACCAAGGATTGTTAAACCATTAAAATGATTGAGTGATGAATGTTACTCCACTCGGCGACCGGGTTCTTGTAGAACCGGCCTCAGCTGAACAAACCACTGCCGGAGGAATTATTATTCCTGACACTGCTAAAGAAAAGCCTGCACGCGGAACGGTTGTAGCCGTTGGACCAGGCAAGCCTGAAGAACCCATGAATGTAAAAGTTGGAGATGTTGTTTTGTACGGGAAATATTCGGGAACCGAACTCACTGTAGAAAGCAGCAACCTCCTCATCATGAAGGAGTCTGACATCTACGCCACCCTCAACTAAATCCATTTTAAAATAAAAAAAGAAAGCGAAATGGCTGGAAAAAATATTCATTTCAACACGGAAGCACGGGATGGCCTGAAAAAAGGTGTGGATGCCCTTGCTGATGCCGTAAAAGTAACCCTGGGGCCCAAAGGCCGCAACGTAGTTATCGACAAAAAGTTCGGCGCTCCAAGCATCACCAAGGATGGGGTTACCGTAGCCCGTGAAATTGAGCTTAAAGATCCCATCGAGAACATGGGTGCTCAAATGGTAAAGGAAGTGGCTTCCAAAACCGCTGATCTTGCGGGTGACGGAACTACCACCGCAACCGTTTTGGCTCAGGCCGTTGTTACAGCCGGCTTGAAGAACGTTACTGCGGGAGCTAATCCTATGGACCTCAAACGAGGCATCGATAAAGCAGTTGCTGCTGCCGTCGGGAGCCTGCGCGACCTTTCCGAAGAAGTTGGAGATGACATCAGCAAAATTGAGCAGGTCGGAACCATTTCTGCCAACAACGATCAGAACATCGGTAAGTTGATTGCTGCTGCGATGGAAAAGGTTAAAAAAGAAGGGGTGATCACTGTTGAAGAAGCCAAAGGAACCGATACCACTGTTGATGTGGTGGAGGGAATGCAATTTGACCGCGGATACCTTTCTCCCTACTTCGTAACCGATGCGGAAAAAATGCTTTCCGAATTGGAAAACCCTCAGATCCTCATCTACGACAAGAAGATCTCAAACATGAAAGATCTTTTGCCGGTATTGGAGCCCGTTGCTCAGGGCGGACGTCCGCTTTTGATCATTGCCGAAGATGTAGAAGGAGAGGCCTTGGCTACACTGGTGGTTAACCGCATCCGCGGATCACTGAAAATTGCTGCTGTGAAAGCACCTGGTTTTGGCGACCGTCGCAAAGCCATGCTGGAAGATATTGCAATCCTGACAGGTGGAACGGTTATTTCCGAAGAGCAAGGACGCAAATTAGAAGATACCACCACCGATGATCTGGGTACTGCCGAGAAAGTAATCATCGACAAAGACAACACCACTGTTATAAACGGAGCCGGTGATTCTGCTACGATCGAAGCTCGCGTTGGTCAGATCAAAGCACAGATCGAAACCACCACTTCCGATTACGATCGTGAAAAGCTTCAGGAACGTCTGGCCAAATTAGCCGGCGGTGTGGCTGTACTCTATGTAGGTGCTCCAACTGAGGTGGAGATGAAGGAGAAAAAAGACCGTGTGGATGATGCGTTGCATGCCACCCGTGCTGCCGTTGAAGAAGGCATCGTGCCAGGCGGTGGTGTGGCTTACATCAGAGCCATCGAAGCCATGGAAAATGTAGCAACAGAGAACGAAGATGAAAGAACAGGTGTGGAGATCATTCGTCGCTCACTTGAAGAGCCTTTGCGTCAAATCGTCAGCAATGCTGGCGGAGAAGGCTCCATCGTAGTTCAGAAAGTAAGAGAAGGCTCCAACGATTTTGGCTACAACGCCCGTACGGAAGTATACGAGAATTTATTGGCTGCCGGAGTTATCGATCCTACCAAGGTAAGTCGTATAGCGCTTGAAAATGCTGCTTCTATTGCAGGAATGTTACTCACCACTGAGTGTGTGATCGCTGATGAAGAGGAAGAAGTACCCCCTATGCCAGGTGGCGGAATGGGCGGTGGAATGGGTGGTGGAATGCCAGGCATGATGTAAACCCATCCCTTTCGAAAAATTCAAAGGCGGCTTCTGATCGGAGCCGCCTTTCTTTTTCAAAAAAGTACCAAGGTGTTAAAGGGTATCGTGATGGCACGTATAGCCAACCCTTCAAGTAAACGAGAAAATGTAGCGGACCCGGAACGTGATTTTGGAATTAAGATCAATTTATCGGCCGTTTAATAGAGTGATGGATCATCTGGATGATCCGGTTATTGAAAAGGTGCAACACTTGGCTTACCAAAGTGTACAAGGGGTGTCTCCTTACCCCATCGATGTCTTGCTTTAGATTGTACGACCCTGTATTTTGAATCCGTAGAAGAAGAGTTAAAAGCCAAGGGATACTCCAAAGACATGAAGTTTAACCAAAGTTAGGCCCATTTACCATTAGACCCCCAAAAGAATAAAGGCTCATCTGGCCATCTGCTTCATGGCACTATGCTGCATAAGGCAATTACAATACAGGGTAGAACTACAGCTCAAAAGATATTCGGCGGAAGTGATCAGGAATGAACTCGTGCATCAACAAATCAGCACCTTAAAACATATTGATAACGGAAATTCCTACGCCATACCATCCAAAAAAACAATGCTGGCCAACAAAATATACCAGATCATGGGGCGCAAGCTCTCTGACGTACCCTTCCAGGTCAAATAAATAAATCCATTAGCCAGATTAAATTGTAGAAAAATAGGCGTAGTGCCTAGCGGAAGCTGTATTCATCTGATTTTCATGCTAAAATGGGTTTAAATCGACGAAGTCAGGAGCTGGTCGGCGGTTTTGCCTTTTGTATTCCGATGCACTCTATCGGATTTTCAGGGTATATAAAAATCCCGCCTCCTTCTTTGGCGACGGGATTTTTATGATATATATGTTATATAAATGTTTTAACGGATGATGGTCATTTCATCCAATAAATGGGTGGCTTCGGCGTATTTGTCGATGATGAACAATA
>CALLUQ010000202.1 GCA_938010565.1 uncultured Flavobacteriales bacterium | reverse complement strand
CGGTAGAACCATCGTCCGTTTTGTACACTTGTGCTGTCGCCGGAATACCAATACCAACCACAACAAAAGAGTTTCCGATGACTTTCTGTCTGCAATTTTTGCCGTGTACCTTCTCTATTCCATTCAAATAACCGTAAATTGCATGGTTTTTCAACGGCTACTCTCTTTATGAAACAGTACCATGATCTACTTCGCCATATTTGTGAAAACGGCACACAAAAAGGCGACCGTACCGGTACCGGAACCATCAGTACTTTTGGTTATCAGATGCGTTTTGACCTTTCGGAAGGCTTTCCTTTGGTTACCACCAAAAAAGTACACCTCAAATCCATCATTCACGAACTGGTATGGTTTGTTCAGGGCAATACCAATATCCGTTACCTTTGCCAGAACGGTGTGAAGATCTGGAACGAATGGCCGTTTACCAACTACCTCAGAAAAAACAACTTGGAAGCATCATACGAGCCGTATTCTCCCTCCTGGAAAGCGGAACTCAATGCCTTTGTTGATCGCATTGTAACCGACGAAACCTTTGCCGGAAAATGGGGCGAACTGGGCCCGGTATACGGCAAACAGTGGCGCAACTTTAACGGTTTTGACCAACTGGCCTGGGTGGTAAAAGAAATTCAGGAAAACCCCAACTCCCGCCGGTTGATCGTTTCGGCATGGAATGCTTCTGAGATTGAGCAAATGACGGAAGCTGGATTGCCTCCCTGCCATACCTTGTTCCAGTTTTATGTATTAAACGGAAAACTATCCTGCCAACTTTATCAGCGCAGTGCAGATACCTTTTTAGGCGTTCCTTTCAACATTGCTTCTTATGCTTTGCTTACGCTGATGGTAGCCCAGGTATGCAGCCTGGAGCCCGGCGAATTTATCCACACTTTTGGCGATGCACACCTTTACAACAATCATCTGGAACAAACCAAGTTGCAATTGAGCAGAACTCCCGGAACCTTGCCCGAGATGAAGATCAATCCGGCCGTGAAAAACATTTTTGACTTCCGTTTTGAGGATTTTGAGCTGATCAATTACAGCCCCCACCCTGCCATCCATGCTACCGTATCCGTATAAAAAAAGAACCATGAAAGTATCCTTAATTGCCGCAGTAGCCAACAACCGTGTAATTGGAAAAAACAACGAACTCATTTGGCATTTGCCCAGCGATATGCGTTTTTTCAAACACATCACCAAAGGGCACCATGTACTTATGGGGCGCCGTAATTACGATTCTATTCCTCAAAAGTATCGCCCTTTGCCCGCCCGCAAAAATGTAGTCATTACACACCAGGCACAATTTAAAGCTCCGGGTTGTGATGTAGTAAACAGCATCGAAGCCGGATTGGAAATAGCGCGTAACAATGGCGAAAAGGAAGCTTTTATTATTGGTGGCGGAATGATTTATCAACTGGCGCTGGACCGCCAACTGATAGACCGGATGTACCTCACTCAGCTTGATAAAGCATACGAGGGCGATATCTTTTTCCCCGAATGGAACAAAAAAGAATGGAAGACAAACGTTACCAGACGCTTTGAGGCAGATGCCCAACATGAAACAGGGTTTACCATTTTTGTTTTAGACCGGATCGCTGTATAATAATACTTTAATGCTTAATCGATTTTTAGCCTTGTTTTCGGAAACAAGGCTAAAAATAGAGAAAAGGTGAAGAAAGCTGGTGAAGAAAGCTTTGGAGTATGGTAAAATAGCGGCTTAAAACTTAACGGAGTATGGTGTAAAATACGATGAACTAATAAAGTCCGATTTTGATGTTAGTCTTGTTTGGGTAGAACAAAATACCCGAAGGGGAGATCGCTGACCCATTATCAATGAAAAAGGAAACAGGAGTTGAAGTCCCTTGAAAACAAAACAGGTTCCTGTTTCAAATATCGATCCTGACCCTTATCTTCGTTCACCTTAAACCAGAAAACTACAATCGCGTGTCTGACGATAAAAAGATCATCTTTTCAATGGTGGACGTAAACCACCAGACACCTGCCGGAAAGCAAATTCTTAAAAACATTTACCTGTCCTTTTACTATGGAGCAAAAATTGGCATCCTCGGTTTAAATGGTGCAGGTAAATCAACGGTAATGCGGATGATTGCCGGAGAGCTGGAACCCACTTCCGGCGAGGTTGTTTTTTCTCCCGGATATACGGTAGGCTATTTGCCACAGGAGCCCAAGCTTGACGAAAACAAAACCGTAAAAGAAATTGTACAGGAGGGAGTACAGGAAATCGTAGATCTGTTACAAGAATACGAAGCCATTAATAAAAGCTTTGAAGATCCGGCGGTTTACGGAGATCCGGATAAGATGAATGCCGTCATCGCCCGTCAGGGAGAAGTACAGGAAAAAATTGACCAGTATGAGGCCTGGGACCTGGATAGCAAATTACAACGTGCCATGGATGCGTTGCAATGCCCCGATGGAGAGACTACTGTTTCGCATCTTTCTGGAGGCGAACGCCGCCGGGTAGCACTGTGCCGTTTATTGCTGAAAAACCCGGATGTATTGTTGCTGGATGAACCTACCAACCATCTCGATGCAGAATCCGTACGTTGGTTAGAGCATCATTTACAACAATACAAAGGAACCGTAATTGCGATCACGCACGATCGCTACTTCCTTGATAATGTGGCCGGATGGATCCTTGAATTGGACCGCGGGGAAGGCATTCCATGGAAAGGAAACTATTCTTCGTGGCTGGATCAGAAAACGAAACGGCTGGCACAGGAAGAAAAGCAGGAAAGCAAACGACGCAAAGCACTGGAACGCGAATTGGATTGGATACGCCAGGGACAAAAAGGCCGCCATGCAAAAGGAAAAGCCCGTTTGAACAATTACGAAACGATGCTGGCCCGGGAAAGCAAAGACCAGGAGGCACAATTGGAGATCCCGATCCCAAACGGCCCTCGCTTGGGGAGTGAAGTCATTGAAGCCATCGATGTAGCCAAAGGGTATGGCGATCGTTTGCTTTTTGAGCAATTGAACTTCCGTTTGCCACCCGCCGGAATTGTAGGCGTAATAGGACCAAACGGAGCGGGTAAAACCACCCTCTTCCGGATGATCATGGGCGAAGAAACTCCCGATCAGGGGAATTTTAAAGTGGGCAGTACGGTGAAGATCGGTTATGTGGATCAGACGCATAAAGAGATCGACCCTTCGCAAACGGTGTATGAAGTCATTTCGGGAGGAAACGAACATATAGAAGTGGGCGGACGTACGATCAACGCTCGGGCTTACGTAAGCCGGTTTAATTTTACAGGTCAGGATCAGCAGAAAAAAGTGGAAGTACTCTCCGGCGGAGAACGCAACCGCCTGCATCTGGCCATGACCCTCAAAACAGAGGCCAATGTATTGCTGCTCGATGAGCCCACCAATGATATCGATGTGAATACGTTGCGTGCCCTCGAAGAAGGAGTGGAAAGCTTTGCGGGATGTGCCGTGGTCATTTCTCACGACCGCTGGTTCCTCGACCGGATCTGTACCCACATTCTGGCATTTGAAGGAGATTCCAGCATTTACTTCTACGAAGGATCTTATTCCGGATACCTTGAGAACAAGAAAAAACGGATGGGAGATGTGGAACCGAAGAAATTCCGCTACAAAAAACTGGTCCGGTAGTTGAAACGTATTGGGGGAATCAGGATAAGGGGTTGATTTTAGCTGGTGAGGATAAGCATTTAAAGATCCAAATAGGTGTGCATATTGAGGTGATCGAAAATGTTGCGCCGGTGATGAGCGGTTATTCTTATGGGTAACAAAAGCTGATAAGGCAACGTTTACCAACAGTATTTCCCATCGGTCAGGCCATTTGGAAGTAGATTATGAATGGTTTCTCTGTGAAGCTTTGATTTGAACCACGACTCAAACCGAATAATTTCAGAAGACATCATGTTCCATTTATGGGCTTCCGTTTGAAGAGGACATTCTCCTAAAAAATCCGCATGCAATGGGTAAACATTTTTAAAGCTGAAACTTTCGTTTACCAAAGTATTCAGTATTTTACCTTAGCATATGATGTGGGTATCATTTTATATAATACTCCTAAGTACATGGCAAAAATCGCATTATATTGATTTTCATTTATTTGCACGTGTTGAGCAGGCAATTAGTAATATAATCCAACCCATATTTGAATAGCGTTTTTGCTCTTCTTTCATGCTTATTAATTTTTACAGGTCTGATATGTTGATGCAGGTATATCCCGACCTTGTAGCACCAAACAAAAGCAATCATGGCCAGCAGTACAAGCATTTTCAATGCGTTTCAAATCGGTCAGGTGTGTCTTTTCAATATCAAATTCACTGGACTTCATGGCCTTGAAGCACATCTCAATCTGCCATCGTTGTGCATAAT
>CALLUQ010000201.1 GCA_938010565.1 uncultured Flavobacteriales bacterium | reverse complement strand
CCGCCATACAGGAGATTAAAGGAATAACCTGGGTAAAACCCTGGCGGGAGAGCGAGGTGCTTTCGGAGGAAGGTGTTGCACATAAAGAAGGAGTGCAAAAGGGAGTTCCGGATGATCGCAGGAAGGAGAAGGGTGTGTTAGGAGGTGTGGCTTTGGAAGTGGCTAAAGGGAGAATGACAAAATATGCCGATGGAACGTTTTCTATTTCTAATTGGAAAAGATACCCTAATGGACCTAAACCGTCTGGTACATTTAGGCTTTTGGAAGGAGCAGAGTATGATGCAGCTAGAAAATTAGCCAATAAAACAAATACTGCTCTTAGAAAAGCGGATCCAAGTTTATATAAAAGGAAACAGATTCACGAAATAAAACCTGTAAAATATGGAGGAAGTCCAACTGACTCCGCGAATAAAATAGCTTTAACCCTTAAAGAGCATGCTCAGTACACAACTTATTGGAATCGAATGATGAGAGAAATTAAAAAATAATGGATTTAAATAGAGAGTCAGCCCCTTCAAAAGAAGATGTAAACCTTTTTCTAAATAAGGTAAACTTTAATCTTCCCGAAGGCTATTTAGAATTTATGAAAGAATCTAATGGAGCCGATATAACGAATGATGAAAATTATGCCTTTTTGTGGCCTATAACGGATTTGTTTGATTTAAACTCAGATTATGAAGTTAGTTCTTTTGCTTCTGACTTTTTCTTGTTTGGTTCAGATGGAGGAGGTACTGCATATGCTATACAGAAGCTATCAGGAAAAATATACACTATTCCTTTTATTGGCATGTCAAACCAAGAAGCTTCGTTGTTTTGCAATAACTTCGATGAGTTTTTAAATACGTTTGAGTAATCCGGACTGGAGTTGCTACAAAATACCGTACGCTAAGTTAAATATTGATCATTGACTATTTTTTGATTTAAAACATGAACCAGATATTCAATTCAAAGCCCCAACTCTAAAAGCTCTTGGAAATCCGCAACTTGACCCATGATTAAAGCCAAATTATTCGCTTTGGGAACCGAACGGGATTTGTGGTCGACTGATCTGGAATGTTACAGGACACGAAACGTTAAAACAGGTCGGCCCGGCCCCATCCCGATGGGAGGGCTTGTTACCCTTGCTTTTACCAGTGGTGAAGGCGACGACCGGTTGTTGCATGCGCTATTCCATAGCCCGGAAGGCGAGCTTTGCACATTAACAGCAGCTAAGATCGTATTTTACGCCGGGGATCCGGATGGAGTGGTACTTTTTGAATACCGGTTGAAGGATGCGGCTTTTGTTCATTGGAAAGAAGAATTTAATGCCGCAGGAGAAGCCCCCATGACGGTGACGCTGACTATTTCCGCCGCCATACAGGAGATTAAAGGAATAACCTGGGTAAAACCCTGGCGGGAGAGCGAGGTGCTTTCGGAGGAAGGTGTTGCACATAAAGAAGGAGTGCAAAGGGAATTTTTGGGCGATCGTGGGAAGAAGGAGAATGATGGAAGTGAGTTGGGAGATGTAGTTTTGGAAGCGGCTAAGTCGAGTAAATGGGTTTATGGTAGCTTCAAATCATCTACAAAATGGACTAATCAGTTAGCTAAAAGAGGTTGGACTGAAAAGCAAATTACTGAAGCTATTAGTAGGGGGAAGTCATTCAATGCTGTAAATAATGTGAATAAAGCTAACGGGGCGACAAGGTTTGTTCACCCGAAAACGGGTCAATCAGTTGTTATTGATGATGTAACAAAAGAGCTTCTTCATGTTGGAGGGCCCGGATTTAAATATTAGAGATGGAAACGACAATATACATACAGCTTTTAGGGGAAGGAACTATTGTACATAGACCTGTTCCAGCTATCGAAATAGGGGATTATA
This sequence comes from uncultured Flavobacteriales bacterium, assembly GCA_938010565.1. Lineage (GTDB taxonomy): Bacteria > Bacteroidota > Bacteroidia > Flavobacteriales_D > CALLUQ01 > CALLUQ01. Next base: position 10,621 of record CALLUQ010000201.1, on the reverse strand, counting down.
TCTATCAACTTAAAGGGGAAGAAATTTTTGATCCTGATGATGAAGAATGGGAGTTTCTTCCTGGAACTAAAGTTAAAGTAGAACAGAAAGAACTGGAAGGAGAAAGGGTTTTGGTAGCCATTGAGAAAAGAGATAATGAGTAAAATTCTAAAATATACTTTTAAAAATGCCGATTTTTTCTCACTACTGGTGTACCAGTCTTCTATCAAACGGAACATCCGATCTTGTAGGTTCATCTTTTGGGGATACAAAAGTCCAAACCGTTATGGGAGGAGTCAAGATGTATTTGGCAGGGGGCTTATCGGGCAATAGACAATGGAAAATGGATAATTGATAATTTGGTCACTGCCGTCCAAAACGTTTTGGGCAACAGTGACATGAAACGATATTCAACCCTCCAATTGTCCATTATATTAACCTCAGAATCAAAGCCCGACCCTGAACTGCCCAACAGGTTTACCCGCATTTGAGAAAAGTTCTTCTTTTATTTTATACTAAAAACAGCAATCAACCTTTCCTGAATCGGATCAGGAAAGGTTGATTGCTGACCCATATGAATGCATTAATCGGCTGTAAAAACGAGTTGACCAACGCGCCGGCTAAACCAGCCCGTTTGTGCTACATCCGTATTGGTTGCAGCCTGAGCTGCAAGAACTTCTATTGCAGCAGTAGCCCACGAGACTCCATTGTTGGCATTCCAATTGGCCGGAGCATCTTGCGGAATTTGGCCGGTATTATTTAACACCGCCGAAACCGGATTGCCTGTGTGCCCTCCCTCTACGGGAGACAGGCCTAACGCCGGAAAGTTGAAACTGGCGCCTAGTCTTGTATAGGTAATGGCCCGCCTTCTGGCAAAGGTCTCAGCGTTTCGGCCATTGGTATTCCCCGAACACCGGATGACCCAATCCGCTGTTACCAGATATAAACTTGAACCATGATCTGCATTTCTATTGGTTGTAAATACTGCTACCAGGTTTGGCATAATGTTATAAATTAATGACTCCTACTCTTAAGGCTTTTCGGAATAACGCCCCGTTTTTTTTGTGGTTTCCGGTCTCCACGTTTTAGAGTTCGGTTATTGCTCCGGGCAATGAGCCCGCCGGCTTTTGCAAAACATTTAATAAATAGCTGTCCGAATGGCACTTATTTCAGATCAGCCCTTGTCCGACCTTCGGCTTATGCATTCATCCGGTCGGAAATTGTTGTTCCTATTTTAAAGGGATGCCCGGCGTTTAACGCATAGCCACTGGCCATATCTGCAGGTGAAATATAAGCCGGCTGGTAGTGAAAATATGGCCCTCCGATGGCATTCAGTTCATTTTGTACACCAATATTGAAATAGATCCAACCATAGGCTGAATTTAAACTCTCGGGATCCTCAAAATAGATCTCTCCTCTTATCCAGTCGTTACAAATATCTTTCATTGCTGCCGAAGCAAAATTCGGATCATTGTGCATGTCGCTCCTTAATTGTGGATCAGGAGTGGGGCTGTTGGCTTCAATTTTGGCGATCTCTTTTTGGGCTTCGGCTCAGGCTACATCTCTTGTTACGAGGATTTTTACAATGCTCTCATCCAATACATCAAGAATCGCAGGACATTTGATCATGTACAAAGCAACCAGTGAAAATTTAGCAGGAGAGCCTTTTACGGAAGCAAAATCAATGGCAGCCTGTATGGGCAGAGTATCATCGTTGGCACTGTCTCCCCGAGCACCAAAAAACCGCATGTTAACATAAGAAAGTTGTTCTTGTTCTTCTTTTGGCATTTCTATTTTCATAACCAATGTTTATTCCGTATTAATGTACGAAAAGTTACGTGTAGCACCATTCAAATTCGTCATCATGCAGGGCAAGCGCATGTAAATTTTGAGTACCCTCGCCCGATATGGGTTACCCCCATTCCGCTTTTTTCAGTTGGCTTTTATGCCCGTTCTACACGTTTTCTCTTTTCCGGTAGAGCGGAATGCCATTTTACGGATCGGAGAAAATTTTGAACAACATGCCCTTTTCTTTTTTTGTTGTGGCCTTCATGAATGCGGCATATAAGGGCTTGTGAAACAACGGAAACCTGCCTGCCATCAATAAAAAAGCAACCCGAAGTTGCCCTTGCCCCAAAAGCCTCGTCCCTTGGATTTTCGAGAACGGCACTTAACTTAGCACGATGGAACGGGTTTTTCCGTAGAGCTTACGGAATACAAGGCAAAAACGATGCGAAAGCCACGGTCTCTTAAAAAGAGCATGGAACCGGTATTGTCCTGGCAGCAACCTGCTGCCTTTTGCCAAAGCCACAAAAAAAACAAATTGAAGACCTTGAAACCCATATTCATTTACAGCAACGTATGGGTTTCGTTTTGCGCTGCCTCATTGGTGCTTTCAACTTCCCTCCTTACAGGCAATCCGCCCAGCTTCCAGGCCATTTTTCTGGTTTTCTTTTCTACCGTATTTGCCTACAATTTTCAACGTTTCGGCAAAATTGGAAAGAAAAACGAAAAACCAGATTCTCCGATACACCGATGGATCCGGGCCAACCGACAGCATGTGGTGGCAACAATGGTCGTTTCCGCTTTGTGTGCGGGTATCTGCCTGTGGTTCCTCAACCCGGAAATACTGTGGCTTTTGGTTCCTGCCGGTTTGCTTTCCGTGAATTATACCATTGGCTGGATGTTCGGGAAAAAACAGGTAGGATTACGCGATATCCCCGCCTTAAAGATCTTCCTTATTGCACTGGTGTGGACCATCGCGACCGTAGCCCTTCCGCTGGTACATGAAGAAGGCATCCTTACCTTGTCGGAAAACGAAACCCTGTTGCTCATCGCAGAGCGTTTTATGTTTGTTGTGGCCATCACTTTGCCGTTCGACATCCGCGACCTCCCCTACGACGAACCGGAGAAAAAAACATTGCCGCAAATGTTGAGCGATACGGGAGGGAAAATGCTGGCCCTGCTTTTTCTGGCCGGCTCGGCTGTTTTGCGATTTTTCCATGCCGGCTTATACGGCTGCGATATGTGCAACAACCATTGGATATATGGCCTGCTTTACCTGCTGATCGGAAGCATGATCGCGCTGGCCCGTAAAAACCGTAAGGAAACCTATTTTTCTTTCTGGATGGAAGCAACATCGCTTTTTTACACCCTCGCTGCGGGAGCATGGGTGTTTACAAGCTGACCATCTGATCGGCAAACACCACATCCAATGCCTCGCAAAAAACAGAAGCGGCTTCTGCCAGAATTTCAGGCGAGTGTGCAGCGGAAACAAACCCCACTTCATAGCCCGATGGCCCCATGTAGATCCCTTTTTCCAGCAAAGCATGGAAAAATACTTTGAAATGTTGCATGCGCTCTGCCTGGATATGATGCGCAGCGGATATACGATCGGCATCGGTAAAGGCCAGCCAGAAAATAGACGCAAGCGAAAACACCTTAAACGGGTATTTTTTTGCTTCGGCATGTTGCCGGATCCGGTTCACAAAATCCTGGGTGCGTTGTTCCAGCTCTTCGTAAAACCCGGGCACAAGGCAAGCCTTTAATTGAGCCGCTCCGGCACACATGGCAACCGGATTTCCCGAAAGCGTTCCTGCCTGGTAAACCGCACCCTCCGGAGCAATGTGCCCCATAATCTCTTTGGATCCGCCATAAGCACCCACAGGCATTCCTCCGCCAATGATCTTGCCAAAAGTAATGAGGTCGGGCGAAATGCCATAATGCCCGGCAGCTCCCTCAAAACCAACCCTGAACCCACTGATCACTTCGTCAAAAAAGAGCAGAATACCTTCTTGGGTGCATACCTCGCGGAGGTAACTCAGGAAGGCTTTGTCCTGCAGCAACAAACCGTTGTTGGCCGGGATCGGCTCAATCACAATGCAGGCAATTTCTCCTTTGTACCGGGCAACTGCGGCTGCTACTGCCTCCCGGTCGTTCAAAGGAAGTACAATGGTTTCTTGGGCAAAAGCTTCCGGAACACCCGCAGAATCGGAACGGCCCGAAGTGGCAAGGCCCGAACCTGCTTTCACAAGCAAAGCATCCGAATGGCCATGGTAGCAACCTTCGAACTTGATGACCTTATCTCTTCCGGTAAAACCACGCGCCAAACGTAAGGCCGACATGACCGCTTCTGTTCCGGAACTCACAAAACGCAATTTTTCAAGGTAACGGTGATGCTCCAAAATAAGGGAAGCCAGCTCGTTTTCTTGTACCGTTGGTGCGCCGAAAGAAGTACCCTTATTTACGGCCTCGATAATGCTTTTGCGCACATCCGCATGGTTGTGGCCCAGAATTAGCGGCCCCCACGAACAGCAGAAATCGATGTATCGGTTATCGTCTGCATCGGTAATGTAACAACCGTCTCCGGCTTTCATAAATAAAGGAGTTCCCCCTACGGATCGAAAAGCCCTTACCGGAGAATTTACGCCCCCCGGGAACCATTTTTTTGCGTCTTCGAAATGTGCTTCTGAGTGTTGGGTTTTCATATCTTTTTTCTTTGATGAAAAGCGCTTATTTATTTACCCTTATCCATTTGCCATAATGGATCGTTGCGAATTACTTACCTTTGCCGTGCTCCCCAAAACAGGGCAAAAGTAAGAAGAATGATCCATTACAAGAATACAAAAGCGTTTGCACAAGAAATGGATGCAAACGACCCCCTTGCAAAATACCGAAAACAGTTTCATTTTCCTGACTTTCACGAGAAAGAGGTCATTTATTTTACCGGCAACTCGCTAGGCCTTCAGCCTAAAAAAGCCCGGACGATGATGAACGAAGAAATGGACGATTGGGCCAGGTATGGCGTGGAAGGCCATTTTATGTCGCGCCGGCCGTGGTATGCGTATCATGAGTTTTTTAGTGAAAAAGCCGCACGTTTGGTGGGGGCCAGGCCGGATGAAGTGGTGATGATGAATTCCCTTACCACCAATCTCCATCTGATGATGGTTTCTTTTTACCAACCTTCCGGTCAACGCAATAAGATCATTTGCGAGGGCAAAGCGTTCCCATCCGATTTGTACGCTTTGGAATCGCAGGTTCGCTTTCATAACCTCGACCCGGACCAAACCATCATAGAACTGCATCCGCGTGAAGGCGAACACTCCATTCGCAAGGAAGATGTGTTAGCAACCATTGCCGAACATGCCGATGAACTGGCTTTGGTGATGATCGGTGGTGTAAACTACTACACCGGCCAGGTTTTTGATATGGAAGCCATTACAAAAGCAGGGCATGATGCCGGTGCATTTGTGGGGTTTGACCTTGCTCACGGCGCAGGAAACCTGCACTTAAAACTGCACGATTGGGGACCTGATTTTGCCGTATGGTGCAGTTATAAATACCTGAACTCGGGGCCAGGGAGTATTTCAGGAGCATTTGTGCATGAACGGCACCATAAGAACGAAGAACTGACCCGTTTTGCCGGATGGTGGGGCTACGATAAAACCACCCGTTTTGAAATGAAAAAAGGATTCCGGCCTATACCATCTGCAGAAGCATGGCAACTGAGCAATGCACCGGTTTTTGCCATGGCACCTCACCTGGCTTCGCTCGAATTGTTTGATGAAATAGGCATGGAAGCATTGCGTAAAAAAACCCGGTTACTTTCGGGTTACCTCGAATTCATGATCGACGAATTATCGGAGAAAGCGGAAGGCGCTTCATTCGAGATCATTACACCACGGGATTGGAAGCAGCGCGGTTGTCAGCTGTCCGTATTGGCGCACGGAATGGGCAAAAACCTTTTCAATTACCTCAACGATCACGGGGCAATTGTAGATTGGAGAGATCCCAATGTGATCCGGATGGCTCCCGTACCGATGTACAATTCTTTTACGGATGTGTACCGGTTCGGACAAATTTTGGAAGGAGCGCTGAAGCACCTCGGAAAATCAACATTGGCAAAAGAAGTTTGAAAATTTGAGCATGGAACATATAGCAGTTGTAGGAGCAGGATTGGTAGGTAGCCTTCAGGCCATTTATATGGCCCGTGCAGGGCATCGGGTCGATGTATACGAACGACGGCCGGATATGCGGAAAGCTAAAATTCTAGCTGGAAGATCGATTAACCTCGCATTATCCGATCGGGGTTGGAAAGCCCTCGAAGGCGTGGGTATTGCCGAGGAAATTCGTGCCATGGCCATTCCAATGAAAGGCCGGATCATGCACAGCAAAGACGGTGCATTGTCGTATCAGCCTTACGGCAAAGAAAACCAGGCCATTTATTCGGTTTCCAGGGGAGGCCTCAATCAAAAACTGATGAACCTGGCCGACGATTACGACAATGTGCATTACCATTTTAACATGAGGTTGGAAGATATCGATATTGAAACCAACAAGATGCACTTCCTGAACCCCCTCACCAACCAGGAGCAGGTACGCTCCGCAAATCGCATCATTGGCACCGATGGTGCATTTTCGGCAGTACGCACCTGGCTGATGAAAACAGATCGCTTCAATTATTCCCAAACGTACCTGGAACACGGTTACAAAGAACTCATTATTCCGGCCAACGAAGACGGATCACACAAACTGGATCCCAATGCGTTACACATTTGGCCCAGGGGAACGTATATGTTAATTGCATTGGCCAATCTGGACGGCAGCTTTACGTGTACTTTGTTCTTCCCGTTCGAAGGCGAAACATCTTTCGGAACCATCAAAACACCGGAACAAGTCATGGACTTTTTCAACGAAACGTTTACAGATGTCGTACCGATCATGCCTACCCTGGTGGAAGACTATTTCAACAACCCGACTTCATCGCTCGTTACGGTAAGTTGTGCCCCCTGGAATTACAAAGACAAAGTTTTGATCATGGGAGATGCTTCTCATGCCATTGTTCCTTTTTATGGACAGGGCATGAATTCCGGTTTTGAAGATTGCAGCGTGTTTAACAACCTGATGGAAGCCGGGATTCGGGAATGGGATACATTGTTCGGTACTTTTTCCGAACAACGAAAACCCGATGCCGATGCCATTTCGGAACTGGCCATGCGAAATTTCATCGAAATGCGCGACCTCACTGCCGATCCTGCTTTTTTGCTGAGAAAAAAAATAGAACGACGGCTCCATGAAAAATATCCGGACCGGTGGATGCCGTTATATACGCAGGTAACGTTTTCGCACATTCCCTATTCCCAGGCGCTTGAAGCAGGTATTAAGCAAGACAGAATCATGGAAAAAGTAATGCGAAAACCCAACATCGAGGCGATTTGGGACAGCGAAACGCTGGAAGAAGAAATAATGAGTGCGCTTTGAACGCGATCGTCGGTTTGTTGCATGTGCTTTTTGCACTTTTGATCTGTACGGCTGCTGCTGCACAGAGCGGGAAGAAGAATCCCTATATGAAGGGTCAGGGGTTCAAAAAAAACAGCAACCGGCTGCCATGGCTTAATCCCAAAATAAAATATGCACGAGCTGGCTGGCTGGCAGAGCCGGGAGCAACCTGGGCGCTGGGTTTTAAACACGATGAAACCGCATTGGATGAAAACGGAGGCATGCGCCTGCATGGAACTTTTAAGCCCGGGCACCGGTTAGGGGTATACCTCGGCGGCGGGCGGTACCGTATTTTCCCGAGCGGTCCGGTTACTTATCTCGATTATGGTTTGGCCTGGAAACAATTAAAAGCGGCTGAAAATTTTAACGGCCGTTATACCGACGATGCAGGCAACACCGCCTCCGAAATAACCGGAAAGGGTATTTTCAGAGAAAATTTTGCACTGGCCCATTTCAACCTGAACCATGTGCTTACGGTGGGTCGTTTCAATTTTATGCAAAACACACTGGGGTTGAATTTCGATTATCGTTTTATGCAAAGAAACGAATACGAAGGAGGGGCTCCCGGGATCGACATGATTGCTGCTCCCGGTGCCATGCGGCTTAACCTGCACTATAAATTGGGATGGGGTTTCAGGGCTTCCAAATGGCTGCTGGTGATCCCGGCGGTAGAAACCCCCATCTTAAACATCCTTCCGTTTGAAGCATTCCGGTCGGATTATCGGTATTTTAATACCCGGTACCGCCCTTTGATCTTCAGCGTTCGGTTCTTGTTTCTTCGCGATGCTTATACGTTGGATTGTCCTCCTGTTTACGGCCATCCGGACGACCAGCAAAAAGAAGATTCCTACCGGAATTTCTAACCCGGCGATCTAACCCCGCACAAAGGCATTGCTTCTTTTTTCATCTCCGATGGTAGTGGAGGGCCCATGGCCGGAAACGACCGTATAGTTGTCCTCAAGGGCATACAACTTTTCCCGGATGCTCTTTTCCAGTACTTCATAATTCCCTCCGGGAAGGTCGGTTCGACCAATGCTACCCCGGAAAAGCACATCTCCGCCAATGACTAATTTGTCGGAATGAGAAACGAACGCAATGTGGCCCGGAGCATGGCCGGGAACAAAAAGAACATCCAGCGTACTGTGGCCGAATGTAATTTTATCGCCTTCCTCCAAAAAAACAGCAGGTTCGGGGCTTTTCATATAGGGGATCTGGTACATTTTTGCCGATGCTTCTCCTATGGCCAAAGTGGGCAGGTCTTTGCGGTGCATTTCCAGTTCCAGGCCCCATTTTTCCGCTACAAATGCGTTTCCTAAAATGTGGTCGAGATGGCAATGGGTGTTGAGCAAACGAACCGGTTTCAAGTCCTTTTTTTCGATGAACGCAACCAAAGCCTGCTCTTCCGTGTGGTTGCAACAACCCGGATCAATGATGACACATTCTTTCGATTTGTCCCAAAGCACATACATGTTCTCCTGAAAAGGATTAAACGTAAGCATTTCCATTTGCATAAGGCCTGAATTTAATGTCTGTTAGCGTCTGTTTTTATCAATTTGCTAAGATACTAAGCCTTCCGGTTTTTAGTTATATTTACAATTTCGTTTTCTTGCATGGACAAAAAAATTGCACAATTCCTTTGTTTTGCGGGTCTTTTTGCAGCATTTGCGCAAGGGGTAAGTGCGCAGTTTTACAACGGTTCACAACAAGATTTTGGAAAAAACCGGATCCAGTACAAAAACTACCTCTGGCAATACTATCCATTCGATAAGTTTCAAACGTACTTTTACGAAGGCGGAAAAAACCTTGCCATTTACACCGCTCGTACGGCCAAAACACACTTGGCAGAACTGGAGGAAATGTTTGAATACAAGCTGGAAGATCCCGTTGAATTTGTGGTGTATAATAAACTACAGGATTTCAGACAGAGCAATGTGGGGCTTTCGGTGGATGAAGGATACAACATAGGAGGGGTAACGCGCATCGTTGGCTCGAAGATCTTTTTGTATTACGAGGGCGATCACAAGTCGCTGGATGCGCAGATCCGTTCCGGCCTGACCACCATTCTGCTCAACCAGATGATTTACGGCGGAAACTGGAAAGAAACCCTTAAAAATTCAACCTTACTTTCGTTGCCCGAATGGTACCTCAAAGGGCTCACCTCCTACGCAGCCAATTCATGGAATACCGAATTGGACGACAAAGCAAGAGATGGGATCCTTTCGGGCGATTACGATAAATTTAATCGCCTCTATGGAGAAGATGCCCGGATTGCCGGCCATTCCTTGTGGAATTACATTGCAGAAGTGTATGGCGAAAATGTAATTCCGAACATCCTTTACATGACCCGCATGAGCAAAAACCTCGAAAGTGGCTTTTTGTTTGTGATCGGAATTTCTTTGAAAACCCTTTCCAGCGAATACCTCGAATATTACAAAAAACGGTATGAAAGCGACAAAATCGGTCGTTTGGCTTACCGTGCCGAAAAACTGAACATCCCATCGAAAAAGCACCGGACTTACCACCAGTTCAACATTAGTCCGGATGGCCGCTATGCCACTTATGTCACCAATCAGCTGGGCAAGTATAAAATTTTCCTGCACGACCTTTCGAAAAACAAATCCAAACGCATTTACCGCAGAGAGCACAAGTTAAACCGCATTATCGACCCTTCTTTTCCGGTAATTGCCTGGCACCCGACCGGGGCCGGTTTTGCTTTTGTAACGGAAGAAAAAGGCAAAGTATGGATGACCATTCACACCGTATCGACTCAAAAAAACAGCAAACGGGAGCTTTTTAACCTCGACAAGGTTTTGTACATGGCCTACAACAAAAGCGGTCGCTCCATGGTGATGTCGGCCGTGAACAAAGGCCAAACCGACTTGTATGTGTACAACGTGATCGGAAACCAGCAAAAACAATTAACAAATGACCTGTACGACGATTTATACCCTAGTTTTATTGATGAAGGAGAGCGAATCATTTTTAGTTCCAACCGATCGGACGATACCTTGCGTTCCGATACAAAAATAGAACCTTTAAGCCCTTTTCTCGATTTGTTTGTTTACGATTTTGCCACACGCAGCAACATCCTGAAACGGATTACAACCACGCCTTACGCCAACGAAACCTATCCGGCACAGTACGATACGATCAATTATACTTACCTGAGCGATAAAACGGGCATTACCAATCGTTATATCGCTAAGTACGATAGCGTTATCAGTCATATCGATACGGCACTTCACTACCGTTATTTCACCGAGTCTTTCCCGCTTTCAAACGGATCGCGAAACATTCTGGAATATAAAATACATGCCCAACAAAACCGGTATGTGCGCACCAGTATTTCCCCCAGCAGCACAAA
>CALLUQ010000200.1 GCA_938010565.1 uncultured Flavobacteriales bacterium | reverse complement strand
CCGGCCATCTACCTGTTATGCAATCACTTTAGTGTAATCATGTCGATTATACTAAAAGCTGAGATAACATTGTAAATTGATCCGTAGCAGATCACAAAATGCCTTTGAAACACTTCTGTCGAAGGTGAAGGCCTTCAACCTACGGAGCTGTTTTCTTTGGCTTTTCAGCGAGTTACCTGCATGTTCTTCCAACTGAAATGAAGTCAGTTTTTTGATAATTAAAGGCTTGTGAATGGTGAATGTTTCATTGGTTCTTATTTTATTTTGAACCTCGGTTTGGCTTGGGCATCGTTGTCTTTTTTTAAGGTTTGATGCATCGGCGTACAGTAAAAATCATATTCCGAAGGTAATGGTGAAGCCGTCTCTTGACCATCGGAAAACGTTGTACCGATCGTATTTACCTTCTCACGATAACAACTCTTTTATTTCTTGTACCAAAGCCAAAAACTAAGCTTCGGAAACTGCCTTATCTCTCTGATCTTTAGCTTCGCAGGTTTCGATTTAAGAACGAATCAAAACACCGTATATCAATTACTAAAAATCCATAGCAATGAATTCCCGATGTCGCATTTTCGGCAACCAAGAACATGGCTTGGTCATGCTCTAAAATTAAAACCGTTCCGAATTTATCCCGAACCGTTTTCAATGCTGATGAAAAGCAAAAAATTATTTTCCTTCCATATGCTTGTTGTTCGTTTCCAACCCGCATTCCAAAAAGGACCGATATTCCTTCACATCGGGAGTATAACCCACCGGCTTGTTCAATAAGTAACCATCCGGACTTAGCAATACATAATAAGGCTGTGAGTTGTTCCGGAACATTTGGGTTTGAAAAGTTTGCCATTTGCTTCCGATGGTGGTGATGGCTTTTTTAACAGAATCGCCTTGTTGCATATAGGCGTATACACCTTGTTTCTCTTCCGGCAGTTCTACTTTATCATCTACATAAAGGGATGCCAGTACAAACTCTTCCCCTATGAGCGGGCGGATGGTGGAGTCGGGCCAGACGTTGTCTTCCATTTTTCTGCAATTCACGCAGGCCCAGCCGGTAAAATCAATCAACAAAGGCTTGTTTTGGCGTTGCGCCTCTGCAAATGCTTCATCAAAATCGCGTATTCCGTGAATGATATCCCTGTTTTCATGATCCGTTTTGTGCTGATCGATGCGATTGTTATCGTACCAACTGTAAAATTTAGGCGGAGGAAAGCCTGCCAGCGCATTGTGGTTCCACCAAGGTTTTTCCAAAACACCCGGCACCAGGTAAATGGTAAAAGCCAGGCATAAAGCGGCCAGTCCCAAACGCCCTGGTTTTAACTTCCGGACAGGCGAATCGTGCGGAAATTTGATCCAACCAAACAGATAAGCAGTTAGGCCTGCCCCAATTAAAATCCAAAGGAGGAGGAAGGTCTCTCTGTGGAGAAAGCCCCATTGTTTTACAAGATCGGCATTGGAGAGGAATTTCACGGCCAGCGCCAGTTCTATAAATCCAAGCACCACTTTTACCGAGTTCAACCATCCTCCTGAAGAAGGCAGTTTGTTCATCAGGCCCGGAAAGGCCGCAAATACAGCGAATGGCAATCCGAGTGCCATACCAAAACCCGCCATGGCCGCGGTAATTGGCCATGCACCGCTTTTGAGTACACCGCCCAATACGGATCCTAAAATCGGTCCGGTACAGGAGAAGGATACCAAAGCCAGAGTTAACGCCATGAAGAAAATCCCAAACACCCCTCCAATGTTGGATTTTCGATCTACTTTGTTTTGCAGTTTACCGGGCATGGAGATCTCGAAATATCCGAAAAAGGATATGGCAAAAACCACGAAAACGATAAAGAACACGATGTTCAAACCCACCCCGGTAGCAATTTCGTTTAACAAAGCCGGGTCAGATCCGAAATGAAAAGGGATGCTCAGCGATACATAAATCAGAAAGATGAAAAACCCGTACAATGTAGCACGACCTGTTCCTTTTCCTTTTTCCTGATTGCCTTTGGTAAAGAAGCTAACCGTAAGGGGGATCATAGGAAATACACAGGGGGTTAACAAGGCAAACAAACCGCCTGCAAGCCCCAACAAAAAAGTACTCCATAGCCCTGCTTTTGCAAGTTCTTCGGAATCGGTGCAACCGGAAAGCGGGTGTTCAATATCGACGTTGGGAAGTTCCGGAACCACCCCTTCCAACACCGGTGCGTTTTCCAATGCTTTGTTCGCAGCATCGTATCCTATTCCGGTGTTCAGATCAATTTCGAAGTCGATGATCTTCGGCGGAAGACAACGCCTATCATCACAAACCATATACTCCAACCAGCCTTTTAACAAAGAATCGGTGGTGGTGATTACTTTCACTTTCTGGCGGAAAATAGCTTCATTTTCAAAGAAATTCAAATCCATTTCAAAATTGGGATCGTATGCTGTGAGGTATGGCATTTCGAGTACTGAATCAGCCATTGCATAATCGGTGGTATCGAACTCAAAGAAGGTCGCTACAGGACCATCCGTACCCGGCAAATGTTGTGAATACAAATGCCAGTGGGGTTCCAGTGTTGCTTTCAGAATGGCCACATATTCGTTCTCTGCTGTTTTCTCCGAACTAAAATGCCACCTGATGGGGTTAAAGATGGTATTTTCGTTCTCCTTGTGCTCATCATTGGTAAGTCCCATCATAGGAACAGGTTCCGGCGAAAGGTTCGGCGCTGTAGGTGAAATGTTAAACTCCATCTGCGCAAGGTGGGGCGGTAAACACTTCTTGTTGTTGCAAACCATGTATTCGCGTTCTCCTTTTATCCGGAAAGCTTTTTGAGGGTTGAGCACGGCTATTTTTTGCTTAAAAACAGCCTGATGTTCAAAGTAACGGACGTTCATCATGAAATTGTGGTCGTACGCTTGGTGTACGCTCGACATTTCTTCCACTTTCCCGATCAGTTGATAATCATCGGAAGCCGTAAACCCGAAAGAAGTGGGGATGGGTCCTTCGTTGCTTTCCAGGTATTGAGAATATACATGCCAACCGCTATCGATATTGGCTGTCATGATCAGGTAAGCGGTATCGCCCTCTCGTTCTGTGCTGTAGTTCCATTTTACCGGCTTTTCAACCTGTGCTTTGAGCAGCCCGGAGGAGGCCACTATTGCCACCAGAAAAAAAGCAGCTTTTCTCCATAGCCTTTTGCGGTTCACGCTGGTTTTATTTCGCATGTTCTTCCTTTGTTTATGATGATCGGTCATTTCTTGTTTTGCTTATCGGAATAGCTGAAGGCAAAATAGGCATTCGAATCGCAAACTTTGCTCCTCCATTTAACATTTTCAAAAGTAGCTTCTGTTCTTGTTTTCATAAAACCTTACTTCGGAATAATTCTTGTACTTCTAATGTTTTCAATGCACTTCTTGCCCTACTTTTAATTTCAGCCACCGGCGTATACCCCACATCAATAAGTAAATAAGCAACGTATCGGCGGCGGCACACAAAACCTTAAAAAGCCATCCATCCAAGATCATTCCATTTATTTCTTCGAGCGGTTTAACATTGGCAAAAAGAACCCATACCACCAGAGTGGTATCTACCAATTGGGATAAAACAGTTGAGCCGTTGTTCCTCAACCAAAGGTGTTTTCCCTTGGTGCGTTTTTTCCAGAAGTGGAAGATCTGAACATCGATCAACTGCGCTACGAGATAGGCGGTCATGGATGCAAAGATGACCCGGGGTGCATTCCGGAACATGGCGGTGTAAACGGAATCGCTGACCGGCGATCCGTCTATCGCACGAAATTGATCTCCCAGCCACAAGATGAGCAATGTAAATAAGAGCGCAGCAAACCCTGTAAGCACCACACGGTTGGTTTTTTTCTTACCATATATTTCGGATAACAGGTCGGTAATAAGAAAGGTGATCGGATAGGGCAATACACCTGCGGATATAATAAAAGGATGAGCAAAGCCCAGAAAGCCCAAGTCAACCGCAATGAATTTGTTTGCAATAAGGTTGCATACCACCAATGCCGTAATAAACCACCCGGCGAGGAACAGGTAAAGCAGATCGGCACGGGAACGAAGTTGTTTATTCATGAAGGGGAGAATTCATTCCCCTAAGTTAAGGTTTGAAATGAAATCGTATCAGGTCAGTATTACATCATGAATGCGGCAAATCGGAATCTTAACACCGAGTTTCAATACAATATTCTTTTTACTAGTAGCCCATATTGTGGTATACACTATTTTCAAACCTTCCTGATCTTCAAATAAAATGTGAATCTTAAAGTGCTCAACATTTCCCAGAAAGGTCGCTCTGCCCAATTTCATTTGACGGATCTTGCGATCTTCCGGATTGCATAAAACTTCTTCGGAAGAGAACTTGAGTTTAGAAATTTCCTCCTTTTCCACTAACATGGTTCCTAATGTTGCTACAATCATAAGCCCTCTGGCGTTTGGTTTTCAAGCGAATGCGCTGGCTAATATATAACAAAAAAATAATTAAAAACCTAATTACCAGCAAAATATACGGGATAACACTTAGATTATTTTCAACATGCAAATGCGCTTGGTTGCCGAACGGACCCGATAATCATGATGGATGCGGTGTCCCACCACCCATACCACATCAGCTCCTCGGCACAATACCCAAATGCGCTCTTTTTCCGTTTTTGAAAGTTTGAGGGCAGTCAAAAAATCACTCACTTTTTTCCGGCCGTGCATTCCCAGAGGAACCAATGCATCTCCTGGTTTCCACTTTCTGAATTCCAATGGAAACTGCAATTGTTCTTCATCCAGGTAAGCAACTCCTTCCTCATAAGGCCCTGAAAAATCGTTTACTGCACAACATTGAACAGAAAGCTTTACGGGTAATTTTTGAAGGTCTTCCATCGTTAAGACGGATGTGGTTTCGTTTTTTCCGGCCGGAACATCCTGCAAAATAAAAACAGCCCGGTCGCGCACCAGTCGCTTCCCTCCCATCTCCCAAAAATGCCCTGCATTTCCGGTACGGTGTTGCCAGATATCTACTATCATGGCATAGTTAAAGCCATATTCCTGCAGCAGGTTATGAAGAAAACTGATCGCTCCCTGGCTTTTTTCAAGGTTTTTAATGTGGATGTAAAGAAGGTCGTCTTGTTCTTGCACACATTGCTTCCGGATCTGACGGAGCATCAATTGTACCAGTGTTGTTTCTTCCTGTAATATTGCAGCACTTTTGCACAGGTTTTCTTCCACGCTTGGATTCAATTCTTTCAGGAGCGGTAAAACCTCATTGCGCAACCGGTTGCGGCGGTATGCAGGAGATTGGTTGCTTTGATCTTCGCGCCATTCCCATCCCTGAGATTGAGCCACTTCCTGCAATGTTTTTTTAGTGTGCTTCAGCAATGGCCGCCAAAAGCCCCCTTTTTTTACATGCATCCCCGATAATCCCCGTGAGCCACTACCCCGCATCAGATGCAACAATACCGTTTCTGCCTGGTCTCCTTTGTGATGGGCCAGTGCAACGGTATCGTAACGGTGCTTTTCTTTCAGGCTCCCGAGCCATTCTCTACGAAGGATCCGGGCTCCCATCTGAATGGATATTTTTTGCTGCTCGCAATAGCGCAGGGTTTCGAAACGAACCACATAAAATGGTACTGCGAGCTTTGCAGCCAAAGCTGCAACAAATGCTTCATCGCCTTGCGAATCTGCTCCGCGCAATTGGTAATTGACATGGGCTATACCGATGTTGTACCCCCGGATGCTCAGGGCTCTGGCCAAAACCACCGAGTCGAGGCCTCCGCTAACGGCCACCAAGATCTTTTTACCTTTGGTAGGTATCGGAACCAGATCCGCTATTTGTACAGGTGGTTTCACAGGTGGTTGCAAGGTTTTCGTTTTTCCGGAGCAATGTTGTTTTCATTGCTGCTGCTTTTAACAGGCTTTCTTCGTATTCCTTTTTCGGGTCAGATGCCGCAGTAATGGCTCCTCCTGCCATCACCGAAAGGTATCCGTTTAAGGCATTGTAAAGAATGCTTCGGATGATAACGTTGAAATCAAAATCGCCGTTTGGCGTAAAATAGCCCACCGCACCGGAATACAACCCCCGACGGGTGCTTTCGTATTGTCCGATCAATTCCATTGCCTTTATTTTGGGAGCTCCTGTCATCGATCCCATAGGAAAAGCAGCCTTTAATGCATCGATAAAATGCACATCCGGTCGCAACTCCGATGTTACGGTTGAGATCATCTGGTGTACCGTTTCGAAACTATAAATCCCAAACAGTTCCTCCACTTTTACACTTCCTTTTGTTGCCGTTTTACTGAGGTCGTTGCGTACCAGGTCTACGATCATCACATTTTCGCTGCGTTCTTTGGGATCGTTTCGCAACCGGTTGCGAAGGATTTCGTCTTCCGCCGGCGTTACTCCCCGGCGTATGGTTCCTTTGATCGGTTGTGAGATCAGCCTGTTTTCTTGTTTGCGAAGAAACCGCTCCGGACTGGCAGAGAGCAGGTAGTAAGGTCCTGATTGCAGATAACAGGAAAATGGTGCTTTTGTACATCGGTTGAGTGCTTCGTACACCGGACAGGGTTCCAGCAAAACGTTTTCCGCATAAAATTCCTGACAAAAGTTAAGTTCGTAAATATCTCCGCGGTGAATGTGTTTCAGGATGGTTTGTAGTTTGGCGAGGTAAGAAGAACGGGATTCCCGGGGGGTTAAATCTATAGGATGGATGGGCGGAGATTCGGCTGCTCGGAATGCACGAATGCGTGCAAGTACCTGCTGTACGGATGTTGGATTATCGTGATCCGGATCGTACCAGATCAAAAGTTCTTCCTTGCTGATCTCAAAAACAAGCCGCGGACGGACAAAGTGCAGTACCGGAAACCCCAGGCCGTCAAATTGGGTTGAATGCAATGATTCAACGTCGTTTTTCAAATCGTAAGTAAGGTAACCAAATAGCCAGTCTTGATGGCGATCCCAAAACCGCTTCAGTGCATCAAAAGCTCCTTTTTCTTCTGTAAGGCACAACTCATCCAGACAGCCAAAGGCAAAATAGTCGGAGGTTTTATCCCGGTTGCTGTTTAAATACAATTGATAGCATTCCGGAAATGCAGCTACACTGCCACGCAGGCTCCAATCTTTTTGATCTGTATGGCGGTATTCTCGTCGGATCAATCTGCTTCGGTTTCGCCTGCAAAGATCGCCAAAAAAGAGAAAAACAGTATGCCATCGGGTTGCATCTTTAAATTATTTTCAATCTGTATGGTGGCCCAATCTGGACAGTGTTTTGATGGGGAAAGAAGGGAACTTTCTTGTTCTTTTACTACTATATAACTTGATGATGTAGTGCTTCTGCCATACCGTCAAAAGGCGGAATTTGTGAGAACGCAGGTTTAAACCATCAAAGAAAAGTTATCTTTCCTGATATTCAAGGGGAAACTGGTCAAAGGCTTGATAAAAAAAACCAAAAATCAAGGCTGGACCCGTTGAAGCGACCCACTAGCTCTATTCCGTGGCTTCACGATCCAAGCGGTGATTGACATGGGTGGGCATGAAATAGCGCGGTGTCCGTTTAAGTGCGGTGCAACTAAAGGAGTTAGGTGGAACCAGGATCGTTTCGCTCACTCCATAGAACAGTGGGTACCCCGCACAACAGTTGAGGCCGGTCGGTAAGAAGATGGGAGCTTTGTGTTCTTTTACTACTATATAACTTGATGATGCAGTGCTTCAGCTCATACCGTCAAAAGGCGTAATTCGTGAGAACGCAGGTTTAAGCCATCAAAGAAAAGTTATCTTTCCTGATATTCAAGGGGAAACTGGTCAAAGACTTGATGAAAAGAACCATAAATCAAGGCAGAATCTGTTGAAGCGACCCACTAGCTCTATTGCGTGGCTTCACGACCTAGGCGGTGAGCGACCGAGGCAGGTATGAAATAGTGCCGTGACCGTTTAAAAACCGGGAATTTTGAAAGTGGTGTTTTTACCTCATCACCCCATTATTAAAGAGAGGTTTAGTGCGCAAAAAATGTTTTGGACAGCAATGTCCATTTTTAATATTTACTAGAATTAAAATGCTCATTATTAGCAATCTAATTCTTCGCCTTGATTAAGAAAAAAAAATATTTTGTGTGCATTTATTTTCAAATTTTAGAGCGGTCTTAGTTCCGCTTTTGTTGTTGGATTGGGTTCTTTATGGCCTCATTTATTGCCCCGGAAGCCGCCGGCTGTTTACTTTCGGATGACTTTTTCTTTGATCCCATCTTTGTAAACCGCATGAAAAATGAGTTGGCCGTTCTTCCCGAACCGTTTGGTTTCGCCATCCGGCTTGCCGGCTTTGAAGTGCATGATCGAACTGACCGAGCGATTGGGATTATAGGTAACTGCTTTCCCATCCAGCAAGCCGTTTTTATAATGTTGCTCTTTGAACAGGCCTCCTTGTTCAAAATAATATTTCCACAAGCCATCAGGCTTATCGTTTTTAAAATGGCCTTCGCTTAGTTTTATGCCATACGTGCTATACTCGGTCCAGTGGCCCGTTTTTACGCTGGTTTCGTATTTTTGGCCATTGGTGGTGATGTTGCCGATCATCACCCGCCGGTTCTCCACGATCTTGTATTCGCCTGTTTCTTTTATTCCGGCATCTGAAAACCAAAAAGACCATGCTGAAGTTCGCAATCCTTCCGAAAGAGAACCGGTATATGACCGATTGCCATTGGGCCAGAATCCGACCCAATCTCCATCCATCAAACCTTGTTTAAAACTGCCTTGATCTTTTATCTGTCCGCTGCTGTACCAGCTGGTCCAGGGGCCGTGCTCTTTGCCTTTCAGGAATTGGCCTTCGCTTAGTTTGGTGCCGTTTTCATGCCAAGAGGTCCAGAGGCCGTTTTTTACACCTTTTTCAAACGTTCCTTCCCGCCATTTGGCGCCTTCTTTGTAATAATAAACCCAGTGGCCTTCCTTATGGCCTTCCTCAAACATTCCTTCATAGTACAATTGGCCGTTGGGGTACCAATACGACCATTTTCCGTGTTGTTCATCCGCCTGAAAACGGCCTTTCATATCTTTTGAACCGTTTTTTGTATACCATTCCCACATTCCGGACTTTTCTCCTTTTTTGAACAGGCCTTTTACCGCAATCTGTCCATTATCAAAATACGTGGTTTGCCTTCCATCAAGGGTGTCCGATTCAAAGTGGGAGCTTTGTTCTTTTTCTCCATTCGGGAAATACAAGGTCCGGTCGCCTTGACGCAGCCCTGCCAGGTAAGCCCCGCTTGCGGCTCGTTTCCCATTGGCATGATATTCGGCGAACTGCCCATCGAGCAAGCCATTTTTATAGGTATACATTTCACGCAACACTCCCGCTTTATCGTATTTGTTCCGAAAGCCGACTCCTGCACGTATGGTTTGTTTCCCTGTATCGTCCCAAAAAGCCATGAGGCGTAAAACGGTATCGTACTCCTCGGTCATGAATGGTTTTCCGGAGTCGTAGAAATAATCCCATTGCCCGATGCGATCGCCCATGTTGTATGCTCCTTTTTCGGCGATTTTACCATTGGCGAAATAGCTGACCATAAGTGAGTCTTGCCAATTGCGCTTGAAATGGCCTTCGTGTTTTACCAGCCCGTTTTCATAATAATGGGTGACACTGCCGTGCAATTTGCCTTCAAAATAATGGGCTTCTTCTTTGACTTGACCATTTTCGTACCAGAAGGTCCATTTTCCGTCTTCCAGCCCTTGTTTGTATTTTCCTTCGGAAGCTTTTTGGATGGAGTCCTGATCGTAAAAATCGACATAATGCTGATAAACCTGGGCGAACAATGGCCCTGCCAATAAGATGCATATCAGACTTGAAATTCCTTTTTTCATGGGCATTTTTCCTTCGAATATAACCTTGTATTTCATGCAAAGGCGGTGCAAACTTGTTGCAAAATTAGAAAAGCTGCCTGATTTCGGCAGGCGATGTTGCATATTACAGCAGATGGTTAAAAAGGAGTTCCGGAAAGAAACAAACTTGATTTTACTGCAAACGGCTCCGCCGGAAAAAAGTATGCTAAAA
This sequence comes from uncultured Flavobacteriales bacterium, assembly GCA_938010565.1. Lineage (GTDB taxonomy): Bacteria > Bacteroidota > Bacteroidia > Flavobacteriales_D > CALLUQ01 > CALLUQ01. The sequence goes on along the minus strand of CALLUQ010000200.1, from coordinate 32,921 downwards.
AAAAAGAGAGAGGCCCCGGCTGTAAAGATTGGCCGGGATATACGTATGGGAATTATTCTTCTTCTTTCATGATCAAGTCAACCAGGTGGTTGAGCTGTTTATCGTATGCTTCGGCCACCTCGTGGCCAAATTTTTTGAGTGCCAAAAGGTTTTCCTCAGTGGCGTTGTCGATATCATTGTCTACATAATCCGGAATTTTACTGTTCACCCGCAAATATTGGTTGGGCTTTCCTGCTGTGTGGAAAAGTTGTTCCAACTGATAATGGGTGGCATCACTGGCTCCTCCCATCATAATGCTGATCAAAGGCTGTATCCATTCTGCTATTCCCCACTGCTTCACGTTATCATACGCATATTCTTTTTCGCTATCTCCCGTTCCGACCGACAGACAGATCATGTTTTCAGCATGGATCTTGTTGTTATTTTCCTTACTGACTTCCATCACTTCAGTAAAAGCACACATGGCAGGGTTGTTCACAAAAACACCTCCATCCACTAAGGTATATGTATCTTTTCCGCCCAAAGCGGTAACATGCACACATTCAAAATAGGTGGGTGCTGCCGATGTAGAGCGGGTAACATCTCTTACAAGAAAGTTGTAGGCCTCGTCTCGGGCTGCATCGTGCTGAGTAAAAAAGTGTCCGTATCGTTTTTCCACATCACTAAGAAGTGATGAGGCACTGGCGCAGGAGGTGTTTCAGTTCGCAATCTCCAAAGTAGGTCCGCATGGCCTCTTCGATGCCAGTTGCCGGATATTTTTCATCGACCACTCCACCGGCACTGCGGAGGCGATGAAAAAATGGGATATGAAAAATATCCCCTCCCCAGTTCATGTACATGTTCACCAGGTCTTCGGCTTTGTATTTGGGACGTGCAGGGTTATTATCATCCGGAATAAGCAGTCCGCAGGAAATGATCCCTCCGGTACTTGTTCCTGCAAAAAAATCAAACTAATCGGCAAGGCGTGTTTGATCATTGCCAGTGGCTTTTATCAGTTTGTTTTCCAAACCGGATAAAACAACACCTGGCACAATGCCTCGGCATCCCTCCTCCATCTATGCTAAGGATTCTTTTAAAGGGGATTTCATAGGACATTAGATTAACGTGTAAAATGATTCGGATGGTAGATCCATAAAATTAAAAAAATCGGAACATTTTGTAAACGATCGTTTATAGGATGCCGGATGCCTGGCGAGGGGTTTCCGGATGCAAACCCTGAAAGCAATAATACAAAAAAGTTTTAAGCTTGGTGCCGGCAGGTAGCAATACCGATAGGGCTGAATATAACCCTTTCGGATCAGCTGATCGAAGGAGTTCGGAGTGAACCGTTTTCGGCTTACTATACAGGCTGTTTGTACGGTGACCTGTAGTGCTGCTCTGTTCGGTTTGCATAAAAATGCTTGTAAAAACGGGATCGTTGTCCATCATCAGGTATTGCGGCTCACATTGCATTTTAAGAATTTCCTGCCGAGGGCTGTATTTCGGCAACGATAAGGGAAAAGCAGCTCCCACATGTTATACTCAATAACAAAAAGAATTGCCTATCTTTTTCGTATCATTAAAGCCAAAGTACTACCGCTTATGTCTGAACTTACAAGGCAACAAATCCATACTTGGTTTTGCTTCTTCATGCTGATGGCTTCGCTTACGGCAAATGCACAAAGTGAACCTGAATACATTCCCGGGCATGTATTGGTTCAGTTTACCTCTGATGCCGATGTACAACGCATTCCGGGTATATACAAAACATTTAACGGAGCAGCAACCCATCTGAAATTGGTGAAAGAGGTTTCCGGGCATATGCGCATCTGGTTGCTGGCTTACGAGCCCGGAAAATTCAGTCATCAAAAATTTTTAAGCGCCCTCCGGAAAGATCCATACATCCGTATCGCACAAAGCAATCATAGCATAAAAAAACGCGCGGTCGTTCCAAACGACACCGGGTTTGGCCATCAATGGCAATACGTGAATACCGGCGCTCACGGGGGTACTGTAGATGCCGATATTGATGCCGATGATGCCTGGGTTATCACCACAGGGGGTGTTACGCCTTTGGGCGATACCATCGTGGTTTGTGTGATCGATGATGGCCTCGACCTCACCCACAGCGATTTTGAAAACAACCGTTGGTACAACCGTGCTGAGATCCCCAACAACAATACAGATGACGACAACAATGGTTATGTTGATGATCATGCAGGCTGGAACATCGATACAAACAACGATCAAGTGAATGGGGGTGGACATGGAACGCCGGTAGCCGGAATTGTGGGTGCCAAAGGCAATAACAACAAGGGAGTTTCAGGTGTGAACTGGGATGTAAAGCTTATGATCGTTCGGGGAGGAGGCAATGAAGCAGATGCCATTGCAGCGTACAGCTACCCGTTGCAGATGCGCAAAATGTACAACGAATCGAACGGAGCCGAGGGTGCTTTTGTGGTTTGCACCAATGCATCATGGGGGACAGATTATGGCCAGCCATCGCAAGCTCCGCTTTGGTGTGCCATGTACGATACGCTTGGTGCTTATGGCATTCTGAATGCGGGTGCTACGGCCAATAATAATGTAAACATTGATCAGGTGGGCGATTTACCAACGGCATGCCCCAGCGATTATCTTATTGCGGTTACCAACTGCGATCGCAACGACAACAAAGTAAATCTTGCCGGCTACGGAGCTACCCACATCGATCTGGGTGCTCATGGCCACGCTGTTTGGACCTGTGCCCCGGGAAATTCCTATAACGGGTTTGGGGGAACTTCCGGAGCAACTCCTCACGTTGCCGGAGCTATTGCACTGTTGTATGCTGCGCCTTGTCCCGGTTTTACCTTACTGGCCAAAACAAACCCCGATAGTGCGGCAAAACTGGTTAAACGCTACCTTCTCGATGGAGGTGATCCCAACGCCAGTTTAGAGGACATTACGGTTTCCGGGAACCGTCTCAACCTAAAAGGGGCTCTGGAGATGTTAATGAACAATTGTGATTCCGGTGCTTGTATTGCTCCTTTTATATCCGATATCAGTGGCATCAGTACCGATGGGGCAAACCTGGAATGGCTGGCGTTATCCAATGCTACGGGCTTTCGTCTGGAATACCGGGAAGTGGGTACTCCCTCCTGGATCTCGGTGGCTACTACTGCCTATGGTTATTCACTAAGCAACCTCAATAGTTGTACCGATTATGAAGTTCGCCTGATGACGGATTGCGAAGCAGCAGATACAAGCGGTTACTCTGATGTATGGAGTTTCAGAACAGACGGTTGCTGCGAAGTACCACGAACCTGGCAAGTTGATCACATCACATCCACCACAGCAGAAGTGGTATGGAATGCCGTTACTGTGGCCGTTTCTTACGACCTTCGTTACCGTGCCGCAGGCAGTTCTGCCTGGGCCACCATCACCGAATTAACCGGCACCACGGTTCAGCTCACTTCTTTGCAGGAGTGTACCGGATATGAAGTACAGATCCGGACCGCATGCGATACAGGGGTAACCGCTTATTCTGACAGCGATACCTTCAACACTTTTGGTTGTGGTGCGTGCCTGGAAATGGTCTATTGCCCGGCTTCCGGCGGAACCACAGAAGAGTGGGTCGAGCATTTCACTTTGAATACCATTCACCATGCTTCGGGCGATAACGGCGGATACGGCAACTTTACCGGAATGCACACGGATCTGATCCTCGGGCAAACGTACAACGTAAGTTTGACACCCGGTTACCCTCCCGGCGGAGAAAATTGGGAGGAGTACTTTCTGGTTTGGATCGATTTTAACCACGATGGTAATTTTAATGATGCCGGAGAAATTGCTTTTGATCCGGGACACACATCCAATACCACCATTTCCGGAACCATTACCATTCCATTAACGGCCACCACCGGCGTAACCCGACTGCGTGTAACCATGCAATACGAAAATCCTGCGGAAGGCTGCGAAGCCAACTACAACTATGGTGAAGTAGAAGATTATTGCGTGTATTTGATCGACAGTGCCAACAGTATAGCTGAACCGGAATTGCCTCAGTTCGGTTTGTATCCCAATCCGGGCAATGAACAGTTCACATTGCTGATCGACGGACAACCGGCTCATGAAACGTTACAGATCGAAATGACAGATGCCGTTGGCCGGATGATCTTACAACAGCATACACAGGGCCATCTTACCCGGATCCGAACGGCAAATTTAAGCAATGGTGTGTATCTGATCCGTGTGCGGGACAAGAGGAGGGTTTTAAAAACCGCACAACTGGTCATCCGGCATTGATGCGGAATTACGCTGTGTTTTACGGGAAAAAGCAGAACGTACGGATGCATTTTACCGGATAAATGGTCCGGATAAGTTGTAGCGGAGATTGGCTGCTTTTTGGGTGCTAACGGACTGAATGCATGTTCTAAATTTGATTTCTAACGTCAGCTAATTACTTTTAAGAAACCTTAACAACAAATTTATATGAGTAAAAAAATTATAATCCTCACCATTCCGGGAATAGGAACCAAAGAAGAAGGGTACGCTGCCCGCTTTGAGAAAGATGTTCGGAAATTTACGAACGACGAGGTACAAAACAACCTTCAGGTTCTGGAAGCCAGACCATTTGGAGTTACGGATATTGATGAAAACCAGCGCAAGCTATTCGAAAGGCTGGATGATAAAAACCGGCTGGGAGGCGTTTTAAGCCTTCGTAAGTTTGTTTTGGAAGCTTTTGGCGATGGGGTAACATTTGAACGCGATGCTTCAAATCCGAAAAGCAATTATCGTAAGGTCCACAATTACCTCAAAGGCGAAATTGAGAACGTGAATGCGCTATTGAACGAGGAGGATGTTTTTGTAATTCTGGCCGCCTCAATGGGGGTGCATGTGCTTTCAACGTATATCACAGATGCGGATAACAACAAGGGAATTTTTGAAAATTCTCCTGCCACGACAAATCAAAACCTCAGAAATTTAGATTATCTGGCAACCATTGGTTGTAACATTCCATTGTTTATGTCGGGGCTTCGGGAAGATCAAATTGTTGCATTCGACAAACGAAACGACCATTTTACGTGGGATAATTATTATGACAGAGATGATGTGTTGGGATGGCCGCTACAACAAATGAGTGCCTCATATGACAAACTGGTAACGGATCATGAAGTTAACATAGGGTTGTACGCCGGATCTCATGCCAAGTATTGGAATGATAATAGTTTTACCAAATTGTTTTCGAAAAAACTGAATGAACTTTATCGTTAATACGGCGTGTTCGTAAATGGAGTGTATTTGCTTTTGTTCTCAGGAAGTTTACCGGAAATAATGAATTGCTGCACAGAAGACACGGAGTGTAATCCGGCAAAAAGGATGCGCCTGAGTTCGATTCTAAAAAAGTACGATTTGATTCGATTTCACCGGCTGATATTTGATAGCCGGCTTTGGGGGAGGGGGAAATGAGTATGCAACTAAAGTAATAATCGTATTTAATGCCTGGTCGAAAACCAAACCTTTCCCAAAATCCGACATCAAAAAATGGCTCCTTTTTTGCATTTTTTTTGACCAAAATTTAGCCGTTCTTTTTTTTGGTGGTACTATAACCAACGGCACACCTATTTCAGTACAAAAAAGACTGTTTTTTCTCCCACTCCGTATCAACAAGACCCACTTTCCCCAAAGCAGATCTTAATAGGCTGAAAACCAGGCTTTTTTAACACCTGTTCTCTTCGGGTATATTCCCCAGTTTTGTACCCAACAAAACCGACCCGTGGCCCTCAAGCAACAGAAGCTGTAATGAAGAGGAATAAATCCATCCAAAGGCAAACCTAATTTAAATTTTAATCCTTCAGGTCAAGGCGGTTTTTATGGCATTAAACCACACCACAACCTTTGATCAGACCCCTTCAATAACGGATGGCAAAATGCTTGCAATCAATCTACATTGTCGTGGAGAAATGAGTTATTCGGACGAATTTCTGTTCGCCGTTCTCCGTCTTCCCCTTCCTCTTCGCTCAAAGTAAATCTGGAAACGGTAGATTCGGAAGAATGGGGCGGTGTATTCAAATGTACATTCCGGCGTTTGTATGCGGGTTCATTTTCGAGATCTGCCAATCCGGAAGGTGTTTTGAGTTTCATGCTCAACTCCTTAATGCGTGCAATGCGTTCTGCCGAACGACGCTTCTGTTCTTCCTTAGTTAAAGGGTATGCAGGGTTTACAGATGCTTCCTTTTTCTCTACATCAGGAACGTTTCTCCGTTCAGGCTGAAAGGCCGGTTCCGGCTTCGTTTCTCGGGGTTGCGGAGTAACGTTCTGCTGAAAGGGAGCTTCCGCAGATGCATCCGCCTCATCATAGAGGTTATACCGCTTCACTTGCTCCGTTGGCCGTTCCGTTGCTTTTTGTTCAAACAAATTGCCTTGATGGGCAGAAGAACTCATATGATCCTCTGTTTTCAGGTAGGGCGCTATTTGTTCTTCGGCCGCTTCCTTTTTGCCGGTTGAGGCGGGGTTTCCTTCAGGCTCTGCATGCGGCTCGGTATGCCATTGTTCCCGTGAAATTTCACGGGTAGAAGGTACCGATGGCTCTTTCCCTATCCGCTGTTCTGCCGAACGATGCTGCGTTGGCGATTCCATTGGTTGGGTAATCATGGTAGGTACATCGGCCTCCAGAGAGATGTATTTCTTTTCCCGATGCCCTGCTTCGTTTGACCCCGTTTCGGGATGGGTATGGAAGCCGGTAGCGATGATGGTAATGCTTAATTGACCCTCAAGATTTTCGTCGTATCCGTGGCCCCATATAACATCCGCAGTATCTCCTGCTTCTTCTTGGATAAAGTCGGTAATGTCGGTAATTTCATCCATCAATACCTCGGCATTGCCGTAAGTGATGTTCAACAACACGTATTTTGCTCCCGTAATGTTGTTATCGTTGAGAAGAGGGGAAGAGAGTGCCTGTTCAACAGCAGTAATGGCACGGTTTTCGCCTTCGGCACAAGCAGATCCCATAATGGCTACCCCGCTGTCTTTCATAACCGTTTTAACATCTTCAAAATCAACGTTGATCTTTCCGGTAACCGTAATTACTTCGGCAATGCCTTTTGCGGCGGTGGAAAGCACGTTGTCGGCCTCTTCGAAAGCATTGACCAACGACAAATTTCCGTACATCTCACGCAGACGGTCGTTGTTGATCACCAACAAAGTATCTACCGCATCGCGCATTGCAGCAATGCCTTCCTCCGCTTGTATACGGCGTTTCCGGCCTTCAAAAGAGAACGGAACCGTAACAATACCCACGGTGAGGATATCCATTTCGCGAGCAGTATTGGCAATAACGGGAGCAGCACCGGTACCGGTACCACCGCCCATGCCTGCGGTAACAAATACCATCTTGGTGTTCTGGCTTAAGATGGCCTTAATGTCTTCTATATTTTCGATGGCTGCATTGCGGCCTATTTCGGGAACAGACCCGGCGCCACGGCCATCGGTGAGGCTTTCGCCAAGAACAATTCTGGTTGGAACCGGCGAAATATCGAGGGCCTGCTTATCGGTATTACACACAAGAAAATCCACCCCTTTAATCCCTTGATTAAACATGTGGTTAACTGCATTGGAACCGCCTCCTCCAACTCCGACCACCTTAATGATCGAGGATTGCTCTTTGGGCAGATTAAAATTCATCATGGTGCAAAAAGTTTTTTGTTTCTGATCGGGTTGTCCGGAAAAATGCATCCGGACGGTTCATTATTTTTATCAGAACAGGGTAATTGCCTAAGTAAAAGTTCAAAAGTTTTTGTCTATTTATACAGTTGCAAACCTTAAATTATACACGGCTTTGTGTTAATAGGATGCTTCCGAGTGTTTTTACGTAACGTACCAAGCAGCTGATCCAAAAAGGTTTCAACCTTCGGTTGCACTAAATGTTATTCCGCATCTTCTTCAAACCACTGTTTCCCTCGGGCAAAGATCTTTTCAAAAAAGCCGCCCTGTATTTTTTTCGAGTGGGTTTTAATGGAGGCGTTATGTGTGAGGCGCGTTTTGGCCAAAGCTTCAAAACCTTTGATCACCAAACCGACACCCGTGGCATACATCGGGCTGGTTACATCTTCGCCCGTTCCTTTGGCAACATGCTCTGTGGGATAGCCAATGCGTGTATCCATCCCGGTCAGGTATTCAAACAACTGGGTAATGTGTTTCATTTGGGAACCTCCGCCGGTAACTACAATGCCACCGATCAATTTTTTTTCATATCCCGAGTTTTTAATTTCGTAATACACATGTTCGGTAATTTCTTCCATACGGGCTTGAATAATATGTGCCAGGTTCTTGATGGAGATCTCTTTGGGTTCGCGGCCACGCAACCCCGGAATACAAACGATCTCGTTCTCTTGGCTTTCATTGGCCAAAGCACTACCGAATTTGGTTTTCAGAAGTTCCGCCTGGTTTTTAATGATAGTGCAACCTTCCTTAATGTCTTCGGTAATTACATTGCCTCCAAATGGAATGACCGCCGTATGCCGGATGATACCGTCCTGAAAAATGGCAATATCGGTGGTTCCACCACCAATATCTACCAAAACAACTCCTGCTTCTTTCTCTTCGGCACTCAAAACAGCTTCGGCTGATGCAAGAGGTTCAAGAATAATTTCAAAAACATCCAACCCTGCTTTGGCAATGCATTTGTTGATGTTTTTGGCGGCGGCAATTTGTCCTGTAATGATGTGAAAATTGGCCTCCAGACGAATGCCCGACATGCCAACAGGATCTCTGATGCCTTGCTCATTGTCTACAATGTATTCTTGTGGAAGAACGTGAATAATTTCTTCACCCGGAAGCATGACCAGTTTGTACATATCTTCGATCAGTGCATCGATGTCGTCCTGACTGATTTCATCATCCGCACTGTTTCTGGTGCGGATGCCTCGGTGTTGTAAGCTTTTAATGTGCTGGCCTGCAATGCCAACATTGACCACATTGATATCCACACCGGAATTTGCTTCGGCTTCTTCCACTGCAGCACGAATAGACTGTACGGTCTTTTCAATGTTGGATACTACACCACGGGTTACACCAACCGACTCGCTTTTACCTGTTCCGAGGATGTCGATCTTACCATGTTCGGTTTTCCGGCCTACCAGGCAGGCAATTTTGGTGGTACCAATATCCAAACCGACGATGATCTCCGATTCATTAGACATAACTACTGTTTTTTAGTGCAAACGATTTGATTTTCGTATTTGAGATTAATGGTCGCATAACGATTCCATCCGCTGCTATTCAGTGCTTTTTTATAAAAAAGCTTCAGTTTTTTAAATTTTTGTTTCATGTTCTTTACGGATCCGAAAATGATTTTGTGTTGCCCTACCAGAGGCATGATCTCCATTTCTCCTTTTGAGTTCACCCATACACTCTGGATCTGAGCACGCCAGAAATCGTTTTTACGGATATAACTTGCCATGATGAAAACATCGTCGAGCATAGAAATTTTGCTGAGTGAGTCACTGGCCATTATTTCTTCTACTGTCCAAACTCCCAAGGATTCCCGAATGTGTCCGTGAACAATGAGTACGTTGGCCGTATATTTTTCCGACAGAGGCATGGTCCGGCCATTTTCATCGATGTAAAAACTGCCGGAGTTTGCATTGATGATGCGTACAATGGGTTCCCTTTGTTGTACTTCTACCACCACGGTGCCATCAATTGTTTTGAATACTTCCGCATGTTCTACCGACGATAAATTCCGGATCAATTCTTCGTAGGTGTGGGTCTTTATATGGCCCATCCGATTTTCCTCCACGGCACTGCCTTCCGCCATAATGTGGGTTCGCACATCCTTTTCATCAATAAAATTGGTGCTTCCTTTGCCCTGGTCGATGCGGATGATCATTTCTTTGCAGCGCATGTTTTGCTGGCTGGAACTGACAAAACCGAGCAACACCATTACTCCGCAAATGGCCAGAGACCAAGTACCGATCCGAATTGCTTTTTTAGTGATCTTATTCATGCGTCTGGTTCTGTTTTTTTGAGGATTGGAGGGCTTCTTTGATGGGAGCTACCAGCCGATCAATATCTCCGGCTCCAAGTGTGAGCAATACTTCGATCTTTCTTTCTTTTAGCGCCTGTATTAGTTCCTGTTGAGAGAGCAATGCTTTTTCCTGCAATTGTACTTTATTCAGCAACATTTGTGCATTTATCCCTTCAATGGGCAATTCCCGTGCCGGGTAAATTTCCAGCAGAATTAACTCGTCCAAAAGCTCCAGGCTACGGGCAAACGCATCGGCAAAATCCCGTGTACGGGTAAAAAGATGGGGCTGAAAAATGCCCGTTACTTTTTTCTCCGGATACATCTGGCGAACCGAACTGATGGTTGCTTTCAACTCTTCCGGATGATGGGCATAATCGTCAATGTACACCAGGCGTTCGGATCTCAGCTGGTATTCAAACCGACGTTTCACTCCTTTAAAACCGGCAAGGCCAACCCGGATCTCTTTTTCCGACAACCCCAGTTGCAAAGCCACGGCAACCGCTGCAAGGCTATTTTCGATGTTGTGCCAACCGGGCAAACCTACCACCAGGTCTTGCATGACCACATCGCCCACTGTACAATCAAAATGATATGCCCCGTTTTCGACCCGTACGTTATTTCCTTCGATGGCCGCTCCTTCTGCAATGCCATAGGTGCATACATGTGGATGATCCCCGTAAAGGGCGGGCAATTTTTTATGATAAATGATGCAACCCTGCGGCTTTACCTGTTTCAGGAAGCGTTGAAAGGTTTTTTGCATTTCGGCATGATCTCCGTAAATGTCGAGATGGTCTGCATCTACGGAAGTAAGTACTGCAATATCCGGGCAAAGGGTGAGAAAAGAACGGTCGAATTCATCGGCCTCCACTACCGTGGCCCGAGCCTCTTCGGCCAACAAGCTATTGGTGTTATAATTGCTCGCAATTCCTCCCAAAAAAGCATTGATCGGAAGGTTGGACGCCTTGAGCAAATGAGCGATCATGGAGCTGGTGGTTGTTTTCCCGTGTGTTCCGGCTACTGCAATGGTAAATTCGTTTTTGGCGATGATCCCCAGTACTTCCGATCGTTTGTACAACCGGTGCCCCAGGGATCTTAAGTACCGGTATTCTTTGTGATCCTGAGGAATGGCTGGTGTATAAACCACCAAAACGCTTCCGTTGGTATGGAGTACATTTGCCGGAATTTTGTCGATGTCATCATCAAAATGGATCGATATTCCTTCGCTGATCAAAGCATCGGTTAAAGAAGTAGGGGTACGATCATACCCGCATACTTCCAGTCCCTTCATCCGAAAATAACGGGCCAGGGCACTCATCCCGATGCCACCTATTCCTATGAAATAAACCGTATTTAACTCCCTTATGTTCACTTCTTCTTATGGTTATTAACTAAAATCATTACTTCGCTCACAATGGCATCAACAGAATTCCGAAAAGCAAGCTTGCCAATGTTTTCCCGTAGCCTTTTTGCTTTATTGTTATCCAATAATAAATGCAGTATTTCGTTTACCAATTGCTCCGTTGCTTCGGTATCTTTCACCAGAATAGCTGCTTTATGGTTCACAAGCGCCATGGCATTTTTTGTTTGATGGTCTTCCGCAACATGGGGGGAAGGCACCAGGATCGCAGGTTTTTTAACCAGGCACAACTCCGATACCGACATTGCTCCGGCCCTCGATACGATCACATCGGCAGCAGCATACGCATAATCCATTTTATGAATGAAAGCATGTGCTTTCACTTCCGGGAAATTCCCTTCTTCCAGTGCCGTTTTTGCCACCGCAAAGTAGCTTTTTCCGGTTTGCCAGATCACCTGCACTCCTGCTTCCCGGAAACGTTCGAGCCCACGATGAATGGTTTGGTTGATGGTTCCGGCGCCCAGACTTCCGCCCATGGTCAGCAAAATCTTTTTGTGGGGGCTTAGTCCAAAAAATTCCAAGGCTCTTTCGCGTTTTCCTACCAGTTTTACCACCTCCTCGCGTACCGGGTTTCCGGTTAATACAAGCTTTTCTTTTGGAAAAAACCGGTCCATGCCATCATAGGAAACACAAATTTTATTCACCTTTCCCGCAAGGATCTTATTGGTGATGCCGGGATAGGAGTTTTGCTCCTGAATAAGGGTTGGAATGCGTTTTTTGGCGGCTACATATAGCATCGGACCACTGGCATACCCTCCCACACCAATCGCTACATCCGGTTTAAACTGACGCATGATCTTTTTAGCCTGCATAACACTCGATAATACCTTAAACGGGAAAGCCATATTCTTCAAGGTAAATTTACGTTGCAACCCACTGATCCGTAAGCCTTGAATTTTATATCCTGCCGCCGGAACTTTTTCCATTTCCATGCGCCCTTTCGCACCCACAAAAAGGATCTCTACATCGCTTCTGCCCTCCTTGATCTTGTTGGCTATGGCTATGGCCGGAAAGATATGTCCTCCGGTTCCGCCACCACTTATAATTACTTTAAGCGACGACATGGTTTCCGGTTGTTGATTTTTTTTGGTTATCATTTGTTTTTATACTCCGGCTCACACTCAGAATAATTCCTAATGAAATGCAGGTAAACCAAATGGAGGTTCCACCCATACTAACAAGCGGCAGGGGCTGGCCGGTTACCGGGATCAGGTTAACGGCCACTGCCATATTTACCATGGCCTGAAAAACAAGCATAAAACTGAGGCCTATGGCAGCAAAGCTTCCGAATTTTTTCGGGCATTTTGCGGCCACCTGTATCGATCGGAACAACAAAATAAGATACAGCAGCAAAACGCCAATACCCCCCAACAACGATCCGTATGTTTGGATGATATAGGCATAGATCATATCCGAATACGGGTGTGGAAGGGAATTTCTGGCGAAGCCGAAACTGGGGCCTTTGGGCAAAAAGCCGCCCGTTGCAATGGCCATCTGTGCTTCATCACTCTGGTATTTCGACTGGGCAAGGTCATACTTTTCCTGCCGATTCAGATCTATGGCAGATTCCTGGCCGGTAACGAAGGTGATGAGCCGGTTTTTCCAGGTATCCAAACGCGGAAGAAAATCGGGGTTGGCGGTATTGATCAGCAAAAGCAGACAAAAGGATCCGATGGCCATGCCGATAATAGCCAAAATGTGCATGACCTTTACACGCCCTACAAACATAAGGATAAGGCTGACCGTAAGCACCAGGGCCGCTGTGGAAAAGTTGGCGGGTAAAATGAGCCCGCACACCAAGCCAATGGGAATAAGCATGGGCAATACGCCTTCTTTAAAGTGCTGTACTTTATCCTGGTTCTTGGCAAGCAATCGCGACAAGTATAAAACCAGGGCGATCTTTGCAAAATCAGAGGTCTGGAAGTTCTGATTGATCACCGGAATGACCAGCCAACGGCTGGCGGAATTGATGTGGACCCCGAACACCAGAGTAATGCCGAGCAGCGCAATGGCTACCCAGATCAGAATTTGGGAAAGTTTATTGTAATATTTGAACTTCAGGAGGTGTGTATAAAACATCAGCAGAAAACCGGTCCCAAGCATTAGCCCGTGCTTAAACAGGTAATACTCCGTATTGCCGTCCTGGTACTTTTCGGCCAATGTAATGATGGAGCCATAAACGGATACCACCGACACCAGCCCTAAAAGCAGAGCAGCAAACCAGATCACCCGATCGCCTTTTGTATTTTTAAGAATCAGATTCAATCCGGTTCGGTTATTTCATTTGAGGATACGCCAATGGCGGGTATCCATACAAGCATAATCCCGATCGTACTTTGATGTACTTACTCTCCTTTACATCGGTTGCATGCTCCAAACGGAGAGCCTTGTTCTCAAAAACGCCATCTGTACCTTGCAGACAAATAACAACGGGTCCGCAGGGTTTGGTTTTTGTTTTCATTTGGTTTTCCATAAAAACGGATAATATTGATCAGAGCGAGCGCACCGCTTTTTTGAATTGGTGGCCACGGTCTTCGTAGTTTTCGAACAAATCGAAACTGGCACAGCAGGGCGACAGAATAACGGTGTCTCCTTTGTCTGCCAAACGAGAACTCAGGGTTACCGATTCAATGGCCGAACCTGCATCTACAATGGTATCTACCATGCCTTCGAATGCCCGATGGATTTTTAAATTGTCTTTGCCAAGACAAATAATGGCTTTTACCTTTGCTTCCACAAGGTCCTTCAGGAGCGTGTAATCGTTCCCTTTATCAACACCGCCAACAATCCATACTACCGGATTGTTGATGCTTTCGAGTGCATACCAGGTTGAATTGACATTGGTGGCTTTTGAATCGTTGATGAACTCAATGCCATGCACTTTTCCTACAAACTCCAGCCGGTGCTCAATGTTTTGGAAATCAGACATACTTTCCCGTACAATCTCTTTCCGAATCTCAAGCACACGACCTGCAATTCCGGCTGCCATAGAATTGCCAATGTTGTGTTTTCCTTTTAATGCCAAGTCATGGATAGACATATCGAATTGTTTATGATTGAAATTTATTTTTACTTTTTCTTTTTCTAACCAGGCGGTATCCTGTCCTTGTTTTTCAGTGGAGTAAGACCAGGTTTTTGCCGCAATGGTTCGTTTGTTCAATTCCTTTCGGATGTTTGCATCGTCGGAGCAACAGATGAAATGATCGGTGTTGCCCTGATTCCGGATCACCCTGAACTTGGAATCGATGTAGTTCTGCATCTTGTTGTTGTAGCGATCCAGGTGATCGGGGGTAATGTTCAGCAGAATGGCAATATCGGCTTTGAACCGATACATTCCATCCAGCTGAAAACTACTCAGTTCCACCACGTAATGGTCAAAGTTTTTTTCTGCTACCTGACGTGCCAGACTGTACCCTACATTGCCGGCCAGGCCCACTTTTATTCCTGCTTTTTTCAGCATGTGATAGAGGAGCATGGTGGTGGTGGTTTTTCCATTGCTCCCGGTAATACAGATCATTTTTGCACGGCTGAAACGGCCTGCAAATTCGATCTCGGAAATCACCGGAATGCCCCTTTTGTGCATTTCAACGATCATGGGAAGGGTATCCGGAATACCGGGGCTTTTGATGACCTCGGTTGCTTCGAATATTTCGGTTGTGGTGTGTTGGCCTTCTTCAAATCGGATCTGGTGCTGACAAAGTACTTCTTTGCAGGCCGGCACAATGCTTCCGCGATCGCTCACAAACACATCGTAGCCTTTTTTACGTCCCAGAACAGCTGCACCAACGCCGCTTTCTCCTGCACCCAATACCACCAGTTTCATCGCTCCCATATTTACCTTACTTTCAGTGTTACAATGGTTAATACGGCAAGCATAATACCTGCAATCCAGAAACGTGAAACAATTTTAGCTTCGGGAATTCCCTTTTTCTGGTAATGGTGGTGCAATGGCGACATAAGGAATACCCGCTTTCCTACTCCCAATTTTCGTTTGGTGTATTTGAAATAGGTAACCTGTATCATAACCGATAAATTCTCGACCATGAATACACCGCAGAGGATCGGAATGAGGAATTCTTTTCGGATGGAAATGGCAAATACCGCTATTATTCCGCCCAGTGCCAGGCTTCCGGTATCGCCCATAAACACTTGGGCAGGATAGGAATTGTACCAGAGAAAACCGATGCAAGCGCCTACAAAGGCAGCCATGAAGATCACCAGTTCTCCCGAGCCGGGGATGTACATGATGTTCAGGTAATCGGCAAAAATAAAGTTGCCCGAAACGTAGGCCAATATCAACAGGGTCATTCCTATTACTGCCGATGTTCCCGTTGCAAGCCCATCCAGTCCGTCGGTGAGGTTGGCTCCGTTGGATATGAATACCACAATAACCGTTACGGCTAGTATAAATACCAGCCAGGTCCAGCTCTGCCTTGTTTCATGATCCAGAAAATAAAGGACCCAGGCATAATCAAACTCATTGTTCTTTATAAAAGGAATGGTGGTTTTGGTTGATTTTCGCGGGGCTTCATCCCATTTAAAATTGGCCGAAACATCTTCGCGTTTCATGTCTTCCGCTGTCATTGCTTCCTGCTCGAAAGAACTCAACGGGTGTTTTTCTTTGATGGTGACCTCTTCATTAAAATAGAGGATTGAACCTACCAGAATGGCCACTCCTATTTGTCCGACCACTTTGAACTTACCGGCCAGGCCTTTTTTATTTTTTCGGAATACTTTGATGTAATCGTCTATGAACCCAATGGTTCCGAGCCAAACCGTTGCAATGACCATGGTGACTACATACACGTTGGAAAGGTTGGCAAACAACAAAGTGGGGATAAGGATGGCTGCCAGAATGATGACCCCGCCCATAGTAGGGGTGCCTGCTTTATCACTTTGACCCTCCAGACCCAGATCGCGAATGTTCTCTCCTACTTGTTTGCGATGGAGAAAACGGATCAGGCGTTTTCCAAAGATCATGGAAATGATCAAAGATGCAATGACTGCCAATGCCGCTCTGAAAGAAAGGTAACGGAACAACCCTCCCCCCGGAATATCCACATCGGCCAACCATTCGTTAAACAGATGATAAAACACTATTTCTCCAGCATTTTCAAGGTTTCAAATACTATTTTCATATCGTCAAAAGGAAACCGTTCACCGTTGATCTCCTGGTATTTTTCATGTCCTTTTCCGGCTACCAGAACGATGTCTCCGGCAGATGCCAGTTTGCATGCTATTTTAATGGCTTCGCGGCGGTCAGGAATTGAAGTGGTTTTCCGATAATCCGGTTTTGATACGCCCGCTTCCATCTCCGAAATAATTTTCCGGGGGCTTTCGGTGCGTGGATTGTCCGAAGTAAAAACCACCTGATCGCTGTATTTGCATGCAATGCCTGCCATCAACGGGCGTTTGGTATGATCCCGATTGCCTCCGCATCCTACAACGGAAACGACCTTTTCGTTTCCGGTCCGGATGTCTTCAATGGTCTGCAGTACATTTTCCAAGGCATCCGGTGTGTGGGCATAATCCACAATTGCAGTGATATTGGATGCGGTTTTCATGTATTGAAACCGGCCTTCTACCGGATTGAGGTTGGAAATGGTGGTCAGCACATCTATTTTTTCCTGATCCAGCTGATCGGCAACGGCATAAACGGAAAGGATGTTGTAGGCATTGAACTTTCCTATGAGTTTGCTCCAGATGTCGTTGCCGTCTATGTTGAGCTGCAACCCTTCGAAGCGGTTTTCAATGATCCGGGCACGATAATCGGCCACGGAATGCATACCGAATGTGCTGACTTTTGCTTTGATATCGAACACCATATTTTCCCAATGATCGTCGTCTTTATTCACCACTGCAAAGGCATCTGCCGGCAAGGCATCAAAAAAAAGTTTTTTGGCTTTGATGTATGCATTAAAAGTACCGTGGTAATCGAGATGATCGTGGGTTATATTGGTAAATACGCCTCCTTTAAATGTCAATCCGTGTATTCTGTGCTGATGTATGGCGTGCGAACTTACTTCCATAAAACAGTGGGTACATCCAAATTCGACCATATCGCGCAAAAGCGCATTGATCTGCAATGCATCCGGTGTAGTGTGGGTGGCCTGGATGGTTTGGTTGTGGATGCGATTTACAACGGTAGACAAGAGGCCGGTTTTGTACCCCAGTTGCCGGAAAAGATGGTACAACATGGTAGCGGTGGTTGTTTTTCCGTTGGTACCGGTTACGCCGATCAATTGTATAGCAGCAGAGGGGTTTTCATAATAATTGGAAGCAATTACACCCAAAGCATCTGCCGTATTTTCCACTTTTATATACGTGATCTTTTCGTTCGGATGTTTCGGGTAGTTTTCACAAACCACAGCGATGGCTCCTTTTTCAACCGCTTGCTCCATGTAATCATGCCCATCCGTGCAGGTTCCCCGAATGGCCACAAACATGCAGAAACCGGTTATTTTTCTCGAATCGAAGGCCACCGTTTCAACCGCAATGTTTGTGGATCCCTGCACCTCCCGCAGGCTTACTTTATACAATAGATCTTTTAGCAGTTTCATGATAATTCAAGCACGATCACGTTCGGTTTTTCCGGATGGGTGTATTGTTTCTTTACCGTACCGAACCCCATCACTTTTACTTTTTTTCCTTTGTTTTCGAGGAGATAGATCGCATCGGCAAGCCCCATCCCTACTACACGGGGTAAATGGCCCCCCGTATCAAGTGCAAGCAGGTTGATCTCGTTGTCTCCCATTTTAGTTTGTACATACTCTGCTTCCGGGTTTCTGATGTTCATTTGCACATCCAGGTCCGAAAACACCCGTTGCAATTTTTTTTGATTGCCATTTCCGGAGGCAGGCAATTGGCCGATGGCTAGGTTGGGCTGGTTGAGCCCTTCTTGCATATCGAGGCTTGCGGCATATACTTTTTCTGCAATTTCTTTAAATACCGGCCCGGCCACTTGTGCTCCGTAATACTGCCCGTTGGAAGGCCCGGAGATCACCACAATGCAGGAATACCTGGGGTTTTCAGCAGGAAAATACCCTACAAAAGAAGCCTGGTAAGAATAGTTGTTATGGCCTTCGCCTATCTGTACATATCCTTTCAGGCCTTTTGCAATGCGAGCGGTCCCTGTTTTTCCGGCGAAGGAGAAACGTTTGATTTTCAGGTTTTCTCCGGTGCCATATTCGACCACTTCGCTCAAGCATTGTTTCAGTTGTTCATTGGTTTCCCGGGAGCAAATGGATTCTTTCAGCACTACCGGATCTACGGAACGGATCACTTTGCCGTTTTTTCGTACTTCTTTCACGAAAATGGGGCGCATCAGGCGCCCTTGGTTGGCTACGGCATTGTAAAAAGCCAATTGCTGAAGAGGAGTCATTTGCAATTCATAACCAATGGCCATTTGGGTAATGGAAATTCCGGACCAGTTGCTTTCGCCGGCATTTTTGAGAACAGGGCTTCCTTCTCCGCTGATCTCTAGCCCCAGTTTGCTTCCAACGCCCATCAGGTGGAGTTTATCGGTAAAGCGGCGTTGATCCTTGCTGTAGTACTGGCTGATCAGTTTGGCCATGCCGATATTGCTGGAGTTTGCAAAAGTTCCGCTTACCGTCTGCATTTGATAACCGCCTTTTTTTGAGTCGTGCATGGGTACTCCGTAAAAATCGTGTTTGCCATTTCCGCAATCGACCGAATCGGTCATAGCGATGTGGCCATGATCGATCAAAGCCATCAGCGACATCAGTTTGAAGGTGGAGCCGGGTTCCGTGCTTTCGCCAACAGCGTAATTGTAATCTTCGAAATAGTTGGCCAACCCTTTTCGTGCCAGGTTGGCAATGGCTTTGATCCGCCCTGTTTCTACTTCCATCAGCACGGCACAGCCATGGTGTGCATTGTGTTTGATCAGGTTATCCAGGAGTGATTTTTCGGTTACATCCTGAAAATTGATGTTGATATTGGTTACAATATCTGCTCCGTCCAGGGGTTCAATTTCATTGCCGTCATTCATCGGCATCCATACCCCTCCGGATATTTTTTTCATCAGGCGTTTGCCGTCCTGTCCTCCCAGATCCGTACTGTAGGCTCCCTCCAACCCAACAGGTGCCACTTCTTCTCTTTCGTAGCCAATGGTGCGAAATGCTAACATGCCAAATGGCTTTTCGCGGCGGTTTTTTTGTTCTATGATGAGTCCGCCTTTATATCGCCCTTTTCGCAGAATGGGAAATTGCTTGATCTTCTGCAGTTGGTCGTATCGTACTTTGCTGTGGATCTTGGTATAGCGCTTTCCTTCTCTCCGGGCTGTTTTAAAACGTTTGGCGTACAAATGGTTTAGCTGTGCGTTTTCGGTGGTGTTTTTAGCAAAAAGATCGGCACAAGCTTTCACCAGGGAGTCTCCTTTTTCTCTCCATATCTTTTCAGTGATGGCTTCGGTGTTCAGATCGACGTGTACTTTGTAGGTAGGTACCGAAGTGGCAAGCAAACTGCCATCATCGGAGTAAATGTTACCCCTGGCAGCTGCAATGGTGCGGAAGCTGTATTTCTCATTTTCCGAGCGTTTGGTCCATTCGCCACCTTCGACCAGTTGGATCTTAAAGACCTTGAACAGAATGGCTATGCCAAACACGCAAACGAGAAAGTACAGCAAATACATGCGCCACGTTATGTCTTTTTTACTTTCCACTTCGTTGTTGCCTTTGTATCAATCGGATTCTCCTTCCCGCAGGTTTATTTTCACTGGCGGATCAAACGATTCTTTTAAGCCAAGCGGCGCAACGGCTGCCGCTACCTGCGATTGTTTGCTTAAACGGCTAAGTTTCGATTTTACAGTCGTTTCTTCAGCCCGCAGTTCTTTTAGTTCTTTGGTGATCCGGTTGAGCGATTTCACGGTTTTTTCGGCGAAGTAGCCATACCCCGTATAACAAATCAGAATAAAGGTCAGGAAGAACAAATAGGGCAAATGGCGGATTGTATTTTCTCTGGAAAGAAAATTTCCGTTGAGCACATTGAGGATGGATCGTGCTACTTTTCCGCCTTTTTTTTTCTTGGAAGCAGTTGGCGGTTGCTGCTTTTCTTTCAATCGGTTCATTTGCGCTTTTCCGCTATTCTCAGTCGCGCACTGCGTGCACGGTTATTGGCTTGTATTTCTGTTTGATCCGGAACGATGGGTTTGGTTTGAATGGGATGCATCGGCCGGATCAGGTTTCCGTAGAAATCTTTTTCTTGTTTTCCATCGAAATTTCCGCTTCTGAAGTAATTTTTCACCAGCCGATCTTCCAGCGAGTGGTAGGAAATTACAGCGAGACGGCCTTCCGGTTTCAGCACATCGCAGGCTTGCTCCATGAGGGTTTTTAAAGCTTCCAATTCTTTATTCACCTCAATTCTGAGGGCCTGAAACACACGTGCCAAAAATTGGTTTTCTTTGTGTGGTGGTGCCATTCCTTTGAGAACAGCACACAGCTCCCGGGTAGTCCGAAGTGTTTTTTCGGTACGGGCATTTACCAACCTTCGGGCAATTTTACGTGCTTCTTTCAGCTCTCCGTACCCGCGAAATACTTGCACCAGATCTGCTTCGTTGTAATCGTTCACAACTTCACGGGCCGATGATGTTGTTCCCTGATCCATACGCATATCAAGTGTGGCATCAAAACGCAACGAAAAACCGCGCTCCGTCGTATTGAACTGATGCGATGAAACTCCAAGATCGGCCAATATGCCGTCAACAGGAGTGGCCTGATGCATTTTAAGGTGATTTTTCAAAAACCGGAAATTGGACGGAATAAAGGTGAAGCGTGCATCATCTGTTGTGTTGACCACCGCATCTTTATCCTGATCGAAAGCATAGAGTTTTCCTTGGTTGTTTAATGCTTTGAGAATCTCACCGGAATGCCCTCCTCCTCCGTATGTTGCGTCAACATAAGTGCCCTCGGGGCGGATTTGTAATCCATCGATCACAGCATTTAAAAGAACGGGTACGTGGTATGCATCATTCATGATTGTTACCTGCTTGGCCCATCACCTCTTCGGCGAGGTCGGCAAATTGCTCGGTTCCCTCGGTCATCTCTGATTCGTAACGATCTTTTGCCCATAGTTCTATGCGATCCGCATAGGCAAAAACGATTACTTCTTTACCAATACCGGCATAATTCAGCAGGTGTTTCGGTACCAGTACCCTCCCGTTATTATCCAAGCCAAGGGGGGTTGCCCCGTTGTGGAATTGACGGTAAAAGCGTCGGTTTTTTGCAACAAAGAGGTTCAGCATCTTCAATTTTTCCGTAATGGTCTCCCATTCATTCATCGGATACATCACCAAACAACCTTCAAATCCACGATTTACGACAAAAGACTCCTGGGCAGCCGGATCAAGCTGTTTCTTCAATCCCGAAGGGAAGAGCAATCTTCCTTTGGCATCAAGCTTACATTCAAATTCGCCAACAAAGCCTTTCATCTGATTTGAGGGACACACGTATTAATTTGGCATTGGCAAAACTAACCACTTTTGCCCACCAACACCTCATTTGTTAATAACTTTCAACGAATAATAACGATTATTTGTTACACTTATCCTCATAACTCATTGACAAAAAGATATTTACAATCACATTTCAGTTGTGGTAAAAAGTGGGATGCCTTTTGCTTCGACTATACTTTTCTGCCAACAGAGCCACGGAATGTTCGCCCGATGCCAACATTGTGTTTGTTATTTGTTTAATTTTGAAACCGAAAGAAAAGAGCAAGACCGATCGGGTCAAGCATAAAAGCTTTTCTATATTCTTAGTAAGGCCAACCATGTAAGGTCAACCATTTGTTGGCGGGTATGGTCTGTTTAAATGTCTGGTGTTTTAGCATATGGAACCAATCAAGGAGGGGAAATTTTCATACATTGAAATCGGGGAAGGCACTCCGATCATTTTGTTACATGGCTTATTCGGTGCTTTAAGCAACTTCAGGGATGTTGTTCCGGCTTTTAGCCCGAGGTATAAGATTCTGATCCCTCAACTGCCCATTTACGACCTTCCTTTGCTGAAGACCAACGTAAAAAATCTTGCCGGCTTTCTGCACGAATTTATCGAAATGAAAGGGCTCGACAAGGTTAATTTGTTAGGAAATTCACTTGGAGGACACGTGGCGCTGGTATACAGTGCCAAACATCCCGAAAAAGTACATTCCCTCACGCTTACTGCCAGTTCGGGATTATATGAAAATGCTTTTGGCGGTTCTTTTCCGAGAAGGGAGGACAAAGAATACTTGCGTAAAAAGATCGCCCTTACCTTTCACGATCCTGCTATGGTTACCGATGAGTTGGTAGACGAGTGCCA
This sequence comes from uncultured Flavobacteriales bacterium, assembly GCA_938010565.1. Classification (GTDB taxonomy): domain Bacteria; phylum Bacteroidota; class Bacteroidia; order Flavobacteriales_D; family CALLUQ01; genus CALLUQ01. The sequence continues at coordinate 10,204 of CALLUQ010000200.1, read as the reverse complement.
CGAAGCGGTAAACAACCGAAACAAGGTGATACGCATTATTGCTTTTGCCAAATCGGCCATTCGTCATAACATGCGAAAAGACCTGCCCAACCTATTAATGCCTACCTGCCTGATCTGGGGAAAAGAAGATACGATCACACCGCCCGATGTTGCTCGTGAGTTTCACCAAAGCATTCCGGACAGCGACTTGTACTGGATTGACAAGTGTGGGCATGCTCCTATGATGGAGCATCCGAAAACTTTCAACACGCTTTACAGCGATTGGCTTACTGCCCGCAATATTTAGCCCATGCTTATTCGCAACGCCCAGTTCGTGATCAGCAATACGGACCCTAAAAAAGCTCCGGATGCCGACCGGCCCGAGTACGCTTTTACCGGACGTTCCAACGTGGGTAAATCCTCGTTGATCAATATGCTAACCGATCGTAAAAAGCTGGCCAAAACTTCGGGACGACCGGGGAAAACGCAATTGATCAATCATTTTTTGATCGAATCGGAAACCGGAGGAAAAAAGGAAAGCTGGTACCTGGCTGACCTGCCCGGATACGGTTTTGCAAAAGCTTCTAAAACAGATAAAGCAAAGTGGGATAAATTCATCCGCCGCTACATCCTGACCCGAAAAAACCTCCTTTGCATTTTTGTGCTTATCGACATCCGGCATGAGGCGCAAAAAATTGACCTGGAATTTATGGAGTGGCTGGGGGTGAGCCAGATCCCTTTTTCCGTTATTTTTACGAAAGCCGACAAACTGGGCAAACAAAAATTACAAAACAACCTCGAAGCTTACCGAAAAAGCTTGTTGGAAAGGTGGGAAACGCTTCCGCCCCACTACATCACTTCCGCCCCGGATAAAACGGGCAAAGATGAAGTGCTGGATTACATTGGAGAAGTGAATCAGGTTTACGATCGTTAAACCATCCTGCCGTATATAAAAAAGGATCAGCCCTCCCTTTTCAACACCTCCATCCGCTCACCAAAATATTTCCCGAAATCACGCATTTCGGAAGCCATTTCACCTTCTCCCGTTGCACGCTCAAATACATCGGCCATGGTTATTAAAGACTCCATGAAGAATTGGTTCATTTCTTCCACATACATTTCTTTGGTCCACAGATCCACGCGTAGTGTGGTGGTTTCTTTTTTATCCCAAACGGAAAACATCATTGCTTTCCCTTCATGTTGTAACTGGCCATCCTCAGCCATCCAATCGATGGTTACCGGGATATTATTTTCGTCCAGTTGTACTTTGAGCCGGATCTCCGAAGTCCGGTTTTTATCGTCTGCCATTATTTGGGTGGTTTATACGATTGTAAAATGACATGATGGTCTTGCAGATCCATTAGACCGGCAATGGTCAGTTCCGGATGTGCCTCCATGTAGTTTTTCACTATTTTCCAACCTACCCACACTCCCACCATAGGCGGAGAGTTTTTGGGCAGGTCGTGGGTAAACGGTGCAGGGTTCACCCATTGCCCGATCATCATCTGGTCCGACGAATGTAAGCATTCCCTCTCCAAAATTACTTTCCAGATATTGGCTTCATTCGATTCGCACCAGCGCAGTTGGTCTTCCGTATATTTAAACCGTTCTGCTTCGGTGTGTTCGCGTAAAGCGGCATGGAGCAAATACATGATCTTCCCGTGAAAAATAATATGGCTGGCAAAGGTAGGTCCGATCGTTTCGCCGGAGTAATACTTGTTGGTTAGCCAGACATGCATCACATCTACCGGTATGTTTTTCCGCTCCATTTGATCTTTCAGGTATTGCGGATAGTCTTTGGGCGATAATCTTTTCACAAAAGAACTCCGGGCTCCCAAATACATTTCAAGATTGATCAGGAATACGGAGTCAAGATCAAATACTGTGGTGTAAAAACCGGTTTGGGTAGTGACGATCCTTGGAATGGCGGCATCCGGAAAATAGTACCGATAATGGCCAAAAGCACTTTCGAGTTGCGCTTCGATGTCTGAAATATCCGCATAGGCCAACCGCATGGTATCGTACACTTCCCGGATTACCTTATCGTTTACAAAGCGATATAAATTGAAGCCTGCATTGGGATCATAGACCGAACCCAACCCCAACATCTTGCTAAAATAAAACGGGTAAGCCACTCCTTCCGTTGCCAACAATTCCTGATGAACACGGTCGGGATCTTGTTTTAATGCTTCGAATAACTTTTGATCGAGCCGGCTGATATTCAAATCTGTTCCGTGCCCTGAAATATCAACATCCAACGGATCATCCACGCACCCGTGTAGCATCAGGGTCAATATACCCAAGAGCCAGAAGCTGCATTTTTGCATCGGATTTTTACTTATGTTTGTTGCCTTCAAAAGATTCAAGATCACCGGATGAATAATCGGTAAAATTATGAAAAAGATATGCACGTTTTTAGCCTTGGTAAGTTTTGGAGTAAATACCGGATCTGCCCAGGACAAAGCCATTAAGTTCGGATTGAAAATTACGCCTGGTGTAAACATATATATTCCGGACGATCCAAAAGATATGGCTAAAGATGGCGGCGTTCTCAATTTTGCCTGGGGAGGTGCCGTAGAATTCAGCCTTGGCGAAAATGTGGCTATTGTAACCGGTTTGGAAGTATTGACCAGCGGCGGAAAAATTCAGTACCTTGATACAGCCGGTTATGCGTTTTCCGATGGTGATGTGTTGGAGATCAACAAAGACGGAAGCTTTACGGACGACATTTCTGGGTTATCGCTGAATTACTACCTGCTCAATACCCGTCGTTTCAGGGCCAATTATGTCAACCTTCCGGTTGCGCTCAAAGCCAAAACCAACGAGATCGGGTACCTTACTTATTTCGGACAGTTTGGCCTTACTACGAGCATCAATACCCGCGGTCGTGCCAACGATAATATAACCGATATGGCAACAGGCAACACGCTGGATCAAAGCGATCTTTCTATCGACAATGAGGTAGCTCCCGTAAAGTTTGTACTGAATGTGGGCGGCGGAGCCGAATACAACCTCAGCGGATCTACTTCTCTTGTTCTCAGCGCACATTACAACCATGGCTTTACCAACGTTATCAAAGGAACCTCCAAGCACCTCATCGACAAAAACGGAGCGGCTTTTGAACAAAAAGTATTTGAGCGCGGATTTTCACTTTCTGCTGGGATCCTGTTCTGAGCAACTACCAGGAAGTGCTACTTCGATTTGAATAGCGCATCTTTTCTGCCACTTCTTCGTTCTTTTTTAGTCAGATAGCGATGCCATCTGACCAAAAAGCGCCTCGAACTGACCAAAGATCTTGCACTATCAATTTTCAAATTAGATTCCCTAACAGTTACTGAGAAACAAGGAAGAATTCTTACTTTTAGTCCCGTACATTTGTTTGTGCGGGATTTCTTTTTTTTCCAATTTGTGGCGATGCGAATTACTCTGGCTCAACTGAACTATCATATCGGGAATTTCGAAGCAAATACCCAAAAGATCCTAGCAGCAATTGAAGAAGCAAAAAATGCCGGTTCCGATCTGGTTGTTTTTGCCGAGCTTTCCATCTGTGGTTATCCGCCTCGTGATTTTCTGGAGTTCGAAGATTTCATTGCAAAATGCGAAGAAGCCATGCATGCCATTGCTCAAAAATGCAACGGCATTGCAGCCCTCGTTGGCGGACCGTCCGTTAATCCGCAGGTTGAAGGCAAACGTCTGTTCAATTCCGCATGGTTTATGAACGAAGGAAAAGTAGAAAGCTTGCACCATAAGGCCTTGCTTCCGACCTATGATATTTTTGATGAATATCGTTATTTTGAACCCGCCCGCGAATTCAGGATCATCCGGTATAAAGGGAAAAAGCTGGCCGTTACGGTATGTGAAGACATTTGGGATGTAAAGGCGGATCTGATGTACACGGTTCAACCGATGGATCAGTTCATCAAAGAATATCCCGATCTGATGATCAACATTTCGGCTTCTCCTTTCAGCCACAAGCATGCTACAGCCCGGTTACACACTTTGCAGTGCAACGTACATACATACGGCATTCCTATTATTTACCTCAACCATACCGGCGCTCAAACAGAATTGATCTTTGACGGCGGATCCGTTGCGATGAAAGCCGATGGAAGTGTGCATCGGCAGTTGGCATATTTCAAAGAAGAAGTGGCGACCATTTCGCTCGATGAATTGTGCGATTTATCCGTCCGGGGGCATGCCTTCCGGATCCCTTCAAAAGAAAAAGGGGTGCACGATGCTCTGGTATTGGGGATCCGAGATTATTTTCGGAAGCTGGGCTTTAAAAAAGCCATTCTGGGGCTTTCCGGCGGCATTGATTCGGCACTTACACTTGCCCTTGCTGCAGAGGCACTCGGGTCGGAAAATGTGGTAGCTGTGCTTATGCCTTCGCACTTTTCATCCGACCACTCGGTAAGCGATTCGGAAGAGATGGTGAAACGGCTGGGTTGCGAAAGTCATGTCCTTCCCATCCATCACATATACGACCGCTTCGGCCATGCACTCGAAGGTTTTTTTAAGGGTTTGCCTTTTGATGTAACGGAAGAAAACATGCAAGCCCGGATCCGCGGAACTTTGTTGATGGCCTTTTCGAACAAGTTTGGATATATTTTGCTCAACACCTCCAACAAAAGTGAAGCAGCAGTGGGTTACGGAACGCTTTACGGCGATATGTGCGGTGGTCTTTCGGTCATTGGCGATGTGTACAAAACCGAAGTATACCAGCTCTGTCGCTACATCAACAGCCTCCGGAATGTAATTCCTGAAAACATGCTTACCAAGGCTCCTTCTGCCGAATTGCGGCCCGACCAGAAAGACAGCGATTCCCTTCCTGATTATGCCCTTCTTGACGATCTACTGTACCAATACATCGAAAACCAAAAAAGCCCGGATGACCTACTGGAAATGGGGTATGATGAAGCGTTGGTAAAACAGACACTTCGCATGGTCAATATCAACGAATACAAAAGAATTCAGATGCCTCCGGTGCTGAGGGTAAGTAACAAGGCCTTTGGCATGGGGCGGCGTATGCCGATCGTGGCACGTTATCTTTCCTGACCCCATCCATAAGTTTTTACTTCTTAAAAAAAAGTGCTCCGTTGTGCATCAGCTCGTTGTTGCTGCACGTTGTTTGTCGTACTTTCCCGTACCAAGGGCATGCAACATGGAAAAGTGGCTGGCCAATGCTCCAAAGAAGGTTTTGTGTTGGTTATAGGGTACATTAAATTCGCGGGCCGTCGCTTTTACAATCTTGGATATTTTACGGTAGTGAACATGGCAGATATTCGGGAACAGGTGGTGTTCGATCTGATAATTTAAACCTCCGATAAACCAGGAAAAAAGCAATGAACCGTTGGCAAAATTTGCGGTGGTTCTCATCTGGTGAACGGCCCAGTTGTTTTCCACGCTTCCATTATCATCCGCAACATAAAAATTGGTTTCTTCGATGATGTGCGCCGGTTGGAAGATCAAAGCCAGCATCAGTCCGCAAATAAAATGCATCAGCAAAAAACCCAACAGTACCTGCCACCAGGGAAGGTCAATTAAGAAGATCGGGAGGGCAATGGTAAGCACGCCGTACCAAACCTTGTTAATGGTGAGAATGATCATCGATTTTCTTAAAGTGGTGCCCTGAGATTCGAGAAGATTCTTTTTATTATACCTTACAATTTGTGAAAAATCTTTTCCGATCAACCAATAGATGGTCATCAAACCGTAGAGGAGTGGCGCATAAAATACCTGAAAACGGTAGAAATTTTTACGTTTCTGGTTGGGCGAAAAACGCATCAGGCTCGTTTCAATATCTTCATCAAATCCCTCTACATTGGTGAAAGAGTGGTGCAATACATTGTGTTGAATCTTCCAGTTGGTGTGGTAGCCACCAATAAAGTGCAAAACCCGGCTTAAAGCATTGTTTACTTTTTGATTCTTAGAATAAGAGCCATGGTTGGCATCGTGCATAACAGACAAACCAATGCCCGACATGCCCATTCCCATTAAAGCCCACATCAGCAAAACCCCCCAAAGCGATGAAACGACTCCCGTAAGCATCAGCGCCAAAGGCCCGCCATAAAGACAAATCATAAATACCGTTTTAAACTTCATATTGAAGTTGGCATACTTTGATACGTTATTGTCTTTAAAATACTGGTTGACCCGATTCCTTAATTCTTTAACAAATTCAGGTTGATGCTGGGTATTAAATTTAACAACAGGTACGCTCATAAGCTTGATTTTAATCCGGCAAAGGTACATAGAATAATGCTCTGAATGACACTTTGTCTTTTATTTAGCCATAAAGCGGCACATATGGATCGGTTCGTTTGGGATGGTTTTTCGCCCCAAGTCCTACTCCCCGTAAGCTTTTATATTATCTACTCCTTTTTTGAGATCCCAAGGCTATAAATGAAGCTGATGGTCCTTTTATTTTGTAAGAAACGGAGATGATAACAAAACGCTCACTAGAAAGTATGAAAGAATTGGGTTTCGACCATCTAATTTTAATACTATTATGTTATACGGATCATATAATTCATAGATAAAAAATGCCTAAAAATTTCGGGAGAAACCATTACGAAGCGGTGTTATTTCGAAAGCAATAGTCTGTTGTAAAACAACTTCCGGGGTTCTACCGGCCAAGCCCAACAAGTTCATGGAGTTAAAAGGTATCTCTGACAACGCATTGCACCGGTAAAAAGAAGGATGCAACTTAATAGCCGGATCACCCACTTCAGGTGCTTCCTCATGGGAAACCCTTGCCATTGGCAATCCGGTTATTAAGTTGCATCCGGGGTCCACCCGATCAAAAAAGGGCTGCCCCTTTTTCTTTTGCTTCACATTTTTTTTCAGCAGACCCTCTCCTTACCTCAGTATAATGAGCGGGTTGTAAGGGGCAAAAATATCGGATCATTCGGGATCAGACCTTGTTTGTCTCCATAATTGCCAGCGCAATTGTAGACAAGTTATTTTCTACGTAATCCTTTGGTAGCTTCACGTTTTTTCCTGCCTCAAGAATGGCCGCTTCGGCATCATTTTTTGAAAGGAAAGCCGATGCCCATTCTGTCGTATCGGCCGGAGATTTAAGTCCCAGGCCACGAACCAGCAACTCTGCGGCATTGCCATCAATAAAGGGAACTTGTTTGATCCAGTGGCTCATAAACTGCCAGAGCTGCAGGCGTTCTTTCCCTACTGTTTTGATTTTCACATTTGTTAGATCCATTTCCGTAAAGGCGTAGAAATCAGCAATGCCTCCATCCTGCATATGTTTTTCACGGGCAACATCCACCTCCTGAAGGCTCCGTAAGGTCAGAGGTGCAACTGCGAGGTTGACTTCCATGTGGTCTCCCTCCAGGTGAGTGCCAAGCACTGTGCCCACCAGGCTTTCATCTGTTGTTTCTACATAATTCAGATGGTAGCTCATGTTGTGGTTTAGCAAATAATGTCCGATCTCTTCCACCGTTTTGGCAGAGGGCTTTTTGGGTCCTTCGCTATCATTCGGAGTGGTATCGGGCTGTTCTTTATCGGGAGAAGGTTTGCGACGGCGGCGGATCCTTCGCGGTGGCTCCATGCTTTCGCTTTCGCGCAAGGCTTTGGGAGATGTTCCTCCGATCTTTTTCCAGATCTCATCCGGATCGAACGTCTTTTTGAGTTGTTCGATGAATGCTTTGATCTTTTCCCAAAGGTCTTTCCAATCCTGCAAACAATCCTCAATGCCGGTAAAGTCGGGATTGTGGCAAATGCCGCCATAAATTTTAATTCCCAACTTGAACGAAAGGTCGAAAGACACGCTACAAGGGCCAACCGCCGGTTCGCGCACCACATTCCGGCTGTGTGCAATGTCGAATTCAGTGATTAAGATTGAGGTGCAGGCACAATTCTTTTCGCATGTTTTGGACCTTCGGATAACATCTACTTCTTCATTTACTTTCTTGAGGGCTCCGGCGGCAACTGCCCCTTCTCTTACAATTACCCCACATCCCACAGGGCCATGCACTACCATGTTGGAAATTTTGAGGTCTTTGACCTCTACCTCGATGGATCCGCAAAAAGGATCGGAGGCACATATAAAATCTGCTAATGAACTCATGATACCTCCTTTTTAATCATTTCAGATGCCAGGTTGAATTCGATGTCGATCAACCCGCTCAGACGACTCAATTCTTTTTTCCACAATTGCTCCGATACCATCCGCTCCAAATCGTGATCCGAGCAATCGCAATCGGCATGATTGGCTAGTGCTACGGCGTATTCCGCATCTTGCTCAACCGGAGGAGTATCGGGGTTTTCTTTTGGCAATTGAGAGTCCTGAATAAAGGTTTCAGGCAGTTCAAAGCCTCTCAGGTAACGCAGGCCCATTTTTTCGCCATAACGGCGAATGGCTTCTCCGCGTTGTTGGAACATGTAATCCCGGGTTGCTTTATCATCGGAGGCATCCCAAAGGTTGAGCGATATTTCAAACTCGATCCCTTGCCTCCGGAAGGCTTCCTGCACCAGATCGCTACAATACCATACATCCGGTAAGTGAAACAAGGCATCCAAAATGAACATGTAAACCGGATAATGGGTGCAAACTTTGCTTTTCATGTAGTCTACTGCACCTTTCAGTTTTTTATCCCAGGCCTGATCGCTTGTATCTTTGGGTTTTTTGGGTCGGGAAATGAACACTTCCCTGCCTTGGGCATCGTAATCGTCCATAAAGTCGCAAATATCGCGCTCCTGAACATGGACACTGCCGTCCGGGGCAGCAAAAACTTCGATCACAACAATGCAATCTTTTCGGACCTCTATCACTCCGGCATGTCCTAATCCGAGGATGCCTCCATTGGAAGTGATCACGTCGCCGGATTTGATGTCGGCGGGTGAGCCGTCATCTTCCAGCAATTCGCATCCAGCCATAATTGTTGGTTAGTTTAAGGTTAGTAATGGTGTGTTTTGTGATCAACCCGTTGGGCGCCACAACACCTAAGATAAGCTAAAACAGATAAATTTAAAAATTGTTTTTCATGCTTTTGGGTGATCTGATCAGGGCAACGTTTGCGAAAAACCAGAACTGATCGCAGCGTCCCCCAGTGATGTATTGCCCGTTTCCCAGGTGTTGATGGAATGCCGATCGCGAGCCGGGAACCCGGTCATGCGGAGCCAAAAGGGCAATATATCGCCAATAATGCTTGCACATCTTTGACATACGCCATTTTTTGACTTCGCAGGTACATCCCTCTCAAAAAAATGAAACCAATTCATCGATGCGAACAGATGAACACAAAAAAAATATGCGAGAAAATTTGGCATGAATGAATCAACTATCGAACTTGTAGCCAGAGGAGAAGGAGACGTTGAGAAGGGCAGAAATAAAATTATGTCGGAGCTTGAAAAGGGGTGGTTTCCGAATAACTATAGACCTCTTTTGAAAGCCAAGTTAAAAAAGAATAAGCAACTTCTTTGATCTAATTCAGGGTTTCTTGATCAATAAAACGTTCAAATTTTAATACCGGGTCATTCCACAACTTCGTTTGCCTGTTTCTTTTATTCAAAAATAAGTTGTCAGAAACATCTTACAACTTGTCGGTTATTGTGTTAATGTTTTATGGAATAAACGCTACGCTTTTTCAGATAAAGTCTGAAAAAATGCCGCGAAGCGGGAAAATGGAGTAGAGGAAGATAAAGGCCGCAACCCTTCGCCTATTCGTTTCAGAGCTTACTTCCCATCGGCTACAACAAAATCATGTAGCCAACTCCGAAGATCAGGCTTCAAATTTTTCCGGGCATAGATTGCTAAAGACCTGGTTAAATGTATCGTGAGATGGAATGCCGTTAGGCAGATGCAGGAAAGCCTTTAGCCCATCCCGTTTTATGTTGCTGTACGCTTTGATATCACTCCATAACCCTGCTCCGCAGATCACTCTGCAAACAGCGATTGCAACAACATCCAACAAAAGATGTTTTTTACATTTTTCACGTCTTGGGTTTTCTAAATCTGCAAAGAAGTTCAACAAATTATTTTTTTACTCAAAACTACATCCTCATCTAAAAAAAGCTATAAAATCTTATTTTCATGTGTTTATAATTATTTTTTGTTCTCACAATGAGCGACTTATGTTTTTTACAGTTGCAAACACCAAGGGAGTTAAATTTTCATGTTCAAGTTCTGTGACTTACTGTTGTGTGCTTAGCGTTTGTTGTCAGTTTCATCTTCGGGGTTTCCTAATTTTGATAGGATATTTCAACCTCC
>CALLUQ010000199.1 GCA_938010565.1 uncultured Flavobacteriales bacterium | reverse complement strand
CGATTTTGCTTTATTTGCGATTTAACCGCCTCAGCAAAGCCTGGATGGCGAAAGAATAAATGTTAAATTTGTTAGAAATTTAAAGCGGATGCCTTCTACAGACCCGTTCCGATCTACACCCTATTGCCCCAGTTTAACCGCCTATCAACGCTTTCAGACACGAGAAGTAAAAGTGGGTAAACTCCGATTTGGAGGCAATAACCCTATCCGAATCCAATCCATGACCACCACCAACTCGATGGATACGGAAGCCACCGTTGCCCAATCAATCCGTATGATCGAAGCGGGCTGCGAATTGGTGCGGATTACCGCTCCCGGTAAAAAAGAAGCGGCCAATCTGGCCCATATAAAAGCAGCTTTGCTGAAAAAAGGGTACGACACTCCCTTGGTGGCCGATATACATTTTACCCCCAATGCAGCCGAAATTGCAGCTGCTCTTGTGGAGAAAGTACGGATCAACCCCGGCAACTACGCCGATAAGAAGAAGTTTGCCGAAATGGCATACACCGACGAAAGCTACCGGGCCGAACTGGAACGCATCCGGAAACGCTTTACGCCTTTGGTAAAGATCTGTAAAACACACCACACGGCTATGCGGATCGGAACCAACCACGGATCTTTGAGCGACCGGATCATGAGCCGCTATGGCGATACTCCGCGGGGCATGGTGGAATCGGCCATGGAATTTCTCCGCATTTGCCGGGATAATGATTTTCACGACATCATCCTCTCCATGAAAGCAAGCAACCCGCAAGTGATGGTTCAGGCGTATCGGTTGTTGGTGGCCATCATGATAAAGGAAGGCATGAATTATCCGCTTCATCTGGGGGTTACCGAAGCCGGAGATGGCGAAGACGGCCGTATTAAATCGGCCATCGGAATAGGAGCTTTGTTGGAAGACGGTTTGGGCGATACCTTGCGTGTTTCACTCACGGAAGAACCGGAATTTGAACTGCCGGTTGCTCAATTGCTCGCCGACCGTTATCGGTTGCGTAACCCTCACGATCCCATTCCTCCGCTCCCGGATCAGCCTTTTTCCCCTTTTGAATACCGCAAGCGCAAAAGCCACGCAGTAGCCAACATCGGAGACAAACACATACCCGTTGTAGTAGCGGACCTACGCCATAAAACAAACCTTCGGCCATCTGCTCTTTTTGGGGCCGGCTACCACTATTCGGTTCCGCTCGATAAATGGAACCTCAGCGATTTTGCCTGCGATTTCATTCACATCGGCGATCAACAACTCGGGTTTGAGCTTCCGGGTACCCTTGGCGTGATGCAAAATGCCGCTTCCTGGGACCGGAATAAAGAAAGGCATTTTCCGGTGTATGATTGCCGGAATTATCCGGCCGAAGCGCCTTCGGGTTTGCATTTTCTTCAACTGTGTTTAGCCGACCTAACCCCCCATTGCATCCGGCAGATCCGGCAGCGGAAAACCCTGGTACTCATTCTTGAAACAAACAACCGGCATGCCATGCCCGAAATGCGCCGTGCCATGGCCCTTTTACAGGAAAACCAGTTAACACACCCTGTGATCCTGCACCGTCACTTTGAAGGCTTGCCAGAAGAAAAATTTCAGTTATACAGTTCCACGGATACAGGAGCTTTACTACTGGATGGCTTAGGCGATGGCTTATGGCTAAGTGCGGATAAGGTGGGGCTAAAAAGTCGAAACAGCACTGCTTTTGGCATTCTTCAGGCTACGCGCACCCGCATCTCAAAAACAGAATACATCAGCTGCCCGTCCTGTGGGAGAACGCTATTCGATTTGCAGGAAACCACCGCCCGCATTCGTGCCAAAACCCATCACCTCAAAGGGATTAAAATTGGCATTATGGGATGCATTGTAAATGGCCCGGGCGAAATGGCCGATGCCGATTATGGTTACGTTGGAACAGGGCCGGGTAAAATTACCTTGTACAAAGAAAAACAGGTGGTGCAACGGAATGTACCTGCCGAAAATGCGGTGGATGCCCTCATCGAACTGATCCGTGCCCATGGCGATTGGACCGTACCTCCTCCATCCGTTGAAGTAGCCGGAAAATAGTGCGTTCTTGTTTTTGATCGGGATAAACCAACAAAATCAGGAAAAAAACAACTCCTTGTGATGGCTAAAAACACCCCTTTGATGTACAAGCATAACCGGTACTTTGATCGTAAAAGATGCCCAACCGGTTTCCGATTCTTGATTTCTCATTTATCTTTATCGCTCAATATTTATTTATGAGCGACTTAATTCAACAAAAAGCAGCCTCCTGGCTGAGTGCTCCGTACGATGAAGCAACCCAAGAAGAGGTGCAACAACTCATCCGCAGCCATACCGACGAACTAACCGATGCTTTTTACCGGGATCTGGAGTTTGGCACCGGAGGGTTGCGAGGCATCATGGGGGCAGGTACCAATCGCATTAATATCTATACCATTGGCATGGCCACCCAAGGGCTTTCCAATTACCTGAACCGTTGTTATCCCGGACAAAACATTCGTGTAGCCATTGCTCACGATTCGAGAAACAACAGCCGTTTGTTTGCCGAAAACGTTGCCGATGTTTTTGCCTCTAATGGCTTGGATGTTTTTCTGTTTGAAGACCTCCGTCCCACACCTGAGCTCAGTTTTGCCATCCGGCACCTCAAATGCCAGGCCGGAGTGGTCGTTACCGCATCGCACAATCCCAAAGAATACAACGGTTATAAGGTATATTGGAACGATGGCGGACAACTTGTTGCCCCGCATGATAAAAATGTAATTACGGAAGTACAGGCCATCAGCGGATACGATGCCGTAAAACGGAACAATGCCGCTAACCGGATCCATCCGATCGGCAACGACCTGGACCAGGCCTATCTCGAAAAAGTGAACCAACTGCTCCTTTCTCCCGAAGCAGTTGCTTCGGATGGCGACCTTAAAATAGTATACACCAACCTGCACGGTACAGGCGGAACTTTGATTCCGAAAGCTTTGAAAAAAGCAGGTTTTCGATCTGTTTATACCGTTGAAGAACAAGATGGGGCAGATGGTAATTTCCCCACCGTAGAAAGCCCTAATCCGGAAGAGCCGGCGGCCCTGGATCTGGCGCTCAAAAAAGCAAAAAGGATAGGAGCGGATATGGTGATGGGTACGGATCCGGATACCGACAGGATTGGCATTGCCGTGCGCAATGGATCGGACCGGCTGGTACTTTTAAATGGCAACCAAACGGCTTCTTTGTTGGTGCGTTACATTTTGCAACGTCATACCGAAAAAGGAACCATGCCCGATCGCCCTTTTTTGGGAAAAACCATCGTTACTACCGAATTGATCAACAAAATTGCCGAACACTTTGAAGTCCCCGTTCATACCACACTCACCGGTTTCAAATACATTGCCGAACTCATCCGCGAAAAGGAAACGGAAGGGAACTTTGTAGTGGGAGGAGAAGAGAGTTACGGCTACCTGATCGGCGATTTTGTTCGAGACAAAGATGCGGTAAGCTCGGCGGTGATGATCGCGGAAATGGCGGTTTGGCTGAAAAGCCGGCAAATGAGCGTGTATGAATTTCTGATAGACACCTGGCGCAAATTTGGTTTTTATCAGGAACGTTTGCTTTCCATCACCAAAAAAGGAAGATCAGGGCTGGAAGCCATTGCCTCCATGATGCGGAGCATGCGCGAAAACCCGCCCAAAACACTTGCAGGGATCCGGATCTCCGAAGTTGCCGACTACCAGTCGGGCATCATCAGCCCCGGTCAAAAAACCACAGGGCTGCCTGTTTCCAATGTGTTGCAGTTTTTTCTTGAAGATGGGAGCAAAGTAACGGCAAGGCCTTCCGGAACCGAACCTAAAATTAAATTTTATATCAGCATCAAAGGTCCGTTAACCGAAGAAGATACGATTGAAAAAGCCATAGCTGCCATGCAAATGAAGATGGATGCTTTGCTCAAAGATCTACTTCCGGAACAGAACTAACCGATTGACACCTTTTTGCAACATGATGAAAAACTGGCTTTATCCTTTTTGTTTTTTGCTCTTGTTTTCATGTAAAAAAATAGATGAACGCGGCCGGTTCAGGGCCGATTTTATTGGCCGTTACCATTGTGATGTACAGATCACTTCTGTTTATTTTACCGGCCCGGTAACCGATTCTACCGTAATTACCCATGTTTCCGACACCGTAAGCGTATATCTCGGCGAAGCTTTTGATGAATTGATCCTTCTTGACGACACCATCAAGGTCAATTCAAATGGCGATTACTTTGGGGACCACAAGGTGGCCGACCCCGGGGCTTTTTCCATCTCGTTCAGCGATCAGGACGTGATGCACATGAATTATGATTTTACAGAGAGCAGCAGTCTGGCAAAAAAACTGGAATATTCGGGAGAAAAAATCGATCCGTAGGGCCATTCTACCCGGCTTTTGAGAAGGGAGGGGTAAAACGGCTTCCGGGGGTTTTATAATGCCATGTTTTATCGTTTGTAGGGCAATGCTTAAGCAGATGCTTCCGGGTTGTTCTTGTTCGGAATTGCGGTGTTTTTCTGCAGACGCATCAGACGAACTTACCATAAAAAGCGGCAAAACGATCGGTGTATGTGCCATAGGTTAGATTGTAAGTTATAAAACCACCGACCTGTGTACCTGTATGTTAGATCGCCACTTACAATTGCGTCAGGTTGCACACCGTGTTAGTCATAACCGAACTCAGGCTGGTAAGCCTGGCAATAGAGCATGCAGTACCCTCCGGGGGAATTGCCCGTTGCAAGCCCAACCTGTTAATGGCCGCCTGGGCCGCAAATGGTTTATGCCGTTAATGGAATGCTCGGTATTGCTCAGAGGCGATAGTGCAATAAAAAACTCAAAACCGAATTGTACTGGCCAAAATTCAGGCGGAAAGTGGCACCGCCGGCATGTTGCCGCACACGCCATACAGAGTGGCTAAAACGCCAGGTAAGGCGGAATTTTTTTTTGAGATCGAACCCGATACCCAAGTTAAAACCGAACTCCGTTTTGTTAAAGGTTTCATCGGAATTCAGATCGCCCAAGTGGGTAAACTCCCGATAACCGATCAAAACACCTGCCGAAGGCCCGACTTCATAAAGAAACTTTCGGAGTTGGTACTGTACCAGAAGGGGTATTTCGATGTAATTGAGCTGAAGCGTATAGCTTACATTGTTATGCATGGCTCGCGGAATACTTCTGCTTCCTTTTTGAATGTAGATCATTTCCAGTTGCCCTTTCCAGCGGTTAACAAAGGAACGTTGTACAAAAGCCCCTGCCACCGGACCAACTTTATGAAAGCCTCCCAAACCATCGCCACTGACCTGAGTGGTGGCCAACCCGGTAACGGTGCCTATGCGAAACCCTTCCTGTGCCTTTGCAGGTAGAAAACAGATCAGACCCAAAACCAGCAGAACGCACCCTCGAAACATGCCTAAATGTAAGGGCTTAAATGCAGAAACAAAAACCGATGGCCGGTTTGCTTTAAAACCGCAAACCGGGAAATGGAACCGAAAAGGATATATGGAACCTGAAAACGCCAACCGAGCAGCATTTTTAAACGTTTAACCCGAAGATGGTTTTAATCGATATGTACGGATTCAACCTGAAGGATCTCCTGGGTGGAAACCTCATAGATATAAACCAGCACAGAGAGATTGGATGGATCCCAGGTTTCTCCTTTTGCCATGGAATAGCTTACCTGAGTTGTGGTTCCCGAAGCCACCGAACCCGGTGCCAGGTCGCTACCCCAGGTGGAATTCATGTGGCCCCGTAAAATGTGCTGATGCGGATAATTATTTTCCGTAGGGGAATTGTAATCCGGATCGCCATTGCCATCGTAATTGGTTTGGGGGGCAACGATATCATCTTCCAGAATGGCGGCTACGATCTTATAATCCCCGGAAAGATCCTGAAGATAGCTGACCGTTATATCTGCTGTGATCTGACCGGTTTCACCGGTATAATCCGCCGAAATTTCAATATCGGCAGATACAGCGGTATGGTCGAGAATATCGGCCACTTGTGTTCCCCAGGCATCGGGCCCCAAAACAACTGATCCGTTGGCTGCCTTCCGGTTAACCATTCCGTTGGGGTTTCCTACCGCAGAGATTCCGAAAGATTGGTCGATCTCTTCTCCCTCGGCACAGCTGAGATCGCCAGGCACCCAAGGGTTTCCGCCATTGGCAAACCATCCGGCATGAATGCTGACCAGGATCAACCGGTCGTTATAAATGTTTTTCAACTGCCGGGCAGTTACAGCTGCACCCGGACAATTGCCACAGCCCTGGCCGGTAAACTCTTCCAGCATGACTTTCTGAACGGGGGCATGGTTTGTGGTATCCGGCGGTTCGGTAATGTTCCCCTGGTTGGGAAATTCAACATGATCACACCCTGCCAACACCGCCAGCAAAATAACTACCAACGTACTCATGCTCTTTTTCATGTCTGAAATGCTTATAAAATGTGCTGTTGTTGAATTAAAAATTGCTTGTAATCGAAAGCGTAAACCCGTTGGCTGCCGGCACATTCCGACAAACTCCTCCCACACAGAAGATGCCTGCACGCTGGCGCCCGTATCCTGCCTGGATGCGGTGTTGCCCTTTCATGTAGCCCACCACTCCGGTGAAGTAATGTACGCGTCTGGCCTCATCCTTGTTGCCGTAGTTGTATTGGTCCAGTACCGTAAAAAACCAATGGGGTGCATAGGTATATTCCACCAATCCGTAAGCCCAGTTGCCCATGTCGGGGTAGTACTTGTTCTCATCAGCAACGCCAAGGTGTTGCATTTCCCAACGTATGGCATGTCCGTTTGTCAAACGGTGCGTAGCTTCAAGCACGTGAATGTGGGTAAGAACCGTTCCTTTCGTTTGAAGCCCCTGAACCACATTCATGTTGTACAACAAATTAAGGTAAGTGTACTTCATTTTCAAATGCTTGTTGAATTTGCGGCTGATCTCGATGTTGTAATCGTGAAAATATTTTTGGGACCCTACATTAAAATAGTTTACCTCATACCCCAGACGCTTGTTTTCAGCCGACGAATTGGTGACCAAAGTGGTGGTATCCAGCCCCTGAACGGTAGAAAGGTTCAGGGTAACATTGGTGCCGTATTTTCCGCCCAGTTTTGATTTTTTCTTGATTTTGTAGGCCACTTCCAATTGGGCGGCCATTTCTCCGGTAGGTTGTGTGGCATACGGGTACAGGGTGGCAGCCAAAGCATAGGTATGTTGTTTGGTCAATGCCGGATGATAATTGATCATAACGTTGTTTCCGCTGGCGGTACGATCGGAACGATAAGCCATATTGTCTACCATTTTACCGGCCAGATAAACGCCAAGTCCTTTTTGAGAATAGGTCGCTTCCAAAAGCAAAGCACGTCCGTCTTTATAGATAAACCCATTGTCGCGGGAAGGATCGTTGATTTTTTCCGCATACTCTCCGTAAAGGTTAAAATTTCCGGAGTTCAGATTAAAACGCCCCCCGTAGTTGCCTACGTTTTCAGGCAATATATACAGCGGATCTTTATCCTCCTGGTATTTGCTTACAAAGCTTCCGCCGAGGGTTAGCTGTGTTTTTTTATCCTTCCAGGATTCTTTGAGTTCATTGATCATCACTTCGCCATCGAAGCCACGAATAAGGCCTTCTCCAAGCGCCCAAAGCTGGCGTTGTTTTCCCCATATACTTGTAAGATGGATTCCATCGGTTACCTGGTAGCGGATGCGAAATCCATCCATAGCGTTATCATAACCCAAAGTGCGGGCCTCGTAAGTGCGAAAAACCATTCCGCTGCCAAACTGCTCGTAAAAATTTCCGAGTGTAACTTCGATATTATCTTGCTTATACGTTACATAGCGATAAGATATTCCGGTGCCCTCATAACCAGGGTCAAACCCCAGGATCGGGTTCACATAGGCTTCGTAACGAAAACCAGCCGACCAATTGCCTTTGATAAAGTTGATGTTGGTATAACCGTTCATCAACATTTTTTCAGGTACCGTATCGGCACCAATGATCGAATCAGGATAATAATACTGCATATCCAACTGCGTATTACCGCCAATCCGGAGTTCGTTTTCCTGACCATAAGTTGTTGTACATATACCTATTGAAGCCACCAACAAACATCCACCAATTAAACTTTTCATGAGATTCCGGTTTTCTGGGTCATCGGTTTTACCTGCTTATGGAAAAGAGGTTCTGAAAGGCTTACTTTTGGCCTGCCAGCTCTTTTACCTTTTTGTAGAGGATCTGCTCATCTCCCGGAGCATATCCGTTATGGGCATATACGATTTCCTTATCCTTGTTCAGGATATAACTTTGAGGCGGATTTACCACATTCATGGCACGAACAAAATCCGAATTCGGGTCAATGTAACATTCATACTCCCAACCTTTGGAATCTACATAAGGTTTTACCTTGCGCATGTTTCGGGAATCATCCATGGAAATGGCAATCAACTTCACACCCGTTTCTTCCACCCAATCTTCGTAAAGATCGTGAATGGCATTGAGTTCACGTTTACAAGGAGAACACCAAGTGGCCCAGATGTTAATGATAATGGGCTTACCGTTGTTGTCGATCTTAGAGATATCAAATTTTTTACCATTCAGTTGGGTCAACATAACCGATGGCAGCTTTTTTTTGGTCGCATCACCGGTGAAAGCCATCATGGTGAAAGATGTAGCAACCAGCAAAGAGAGAGAAAATAGTACGCTTTTCATTTTTTAGTTCAAATGTTAAATTCGTTGGTCTTCTTTACATTTCAAAAACCAAACCAAATTCGGATCCCTGCCTCATGAATGCCCGACCATCCGGCCGAATGCAAACGAACACGTATAAAGCAGGAAATTCTCCTTAATTATAATTCCTTTTTCTCAGGACGGATACACTTGTGGTGTATTTTTCATGGAAGAGAAGATGCTGATCCTGAGAAAAAGGAATTTTCGTTTTACAGTCACCCCTCCTTTGGTTTCCTTCCTGTGGCATCAATCCCATTCCGGAAAATCAAAGGAGGGGTGGATACTTATTTGGTAAATGTAACTTTCTTAGTGGTTTTTTTGTTGCCAACGATAACATTTACAAAGTAGATGCCGGCCTCAAGGTTATTGCCATTTATGGGAAACATCTGTGTACCGATAAGGCTGCCGTAGTTGCGCGAAGCAACCGTTTTCCCGGCAAGATCGATTACCTCAAGGGATACTTTGCTTGCTTTGCTCAAAGATAACCGAACATTGGCTATTGTAGCAGTAGGGTTGGGGAATACCTCAACCGAAAAGTCTGCAACCGGATCTTCAATACCTACCGTCAGGTCAGCTTTACCGGCATTAATGATCTCGCCCGTAGATTGATCGATCAGCATACCAACAACGTGCATGTTCGCTGCATTAGAACCGGAAGGAATCGTGTAAGAGAATGTGTGGCTGTGCTGTTCACCAGCATTAACAGTAGCAGGAACAGAACCGGACTCACCGCTCCACCCGCCGAGGATAGCACGGGCCACATGGTTGAAAGTTAAATCGGAAACCGGATCACCGGCAGTGTTCCAATTCTCTCCCCATCCCGGAAGCGGGTCGGGAGAACCATTGTAATAGTTCGTTTGACTCCAGCCAGGTCCTGATCCTGTGACGCCGTTTTCGGTCACCACACAGTTCAAACGGTAATCGCCGGAAACGGTGGCAGCGAAATCGGCCGTTACATTAATGTTATAAGTATTGCCGTTAGGAGTAACCACAACATGGACAGCAGCAGGAGACAAAACGTTGATGCGTTCAATGTACGCACTCTCGAAGGCAGAAGGATCGATATCTGACCATTCCGGAGCACGATCAACATGGCCTGAGGGATACCCTCCGATGGTTGCGCTCATCGCCGCATTGTAATTGGTAGCTACCATTGGATCATCGTTATGTACGGCGATACCAGCCCATCCGGCAGAATATGTTGCGTCCATGTACTCCATGTAATCCCATCCGCGCGGACAAAACCCACACCAGGTGCCGGTTCCTTCTTCTCCCACTACAACTCTGGCCGGTTCAAAACTCAAGCTTGAGATCGGGGCAGTTATAGCGTTGTTGTTGGGGTTGTCATCCGCAACACCATTCACATCGGTAATGGTAACCGTTACATCATAAGCATTACCAACCGTAATGGCCAGAGGAGTGGCGAAACTGTAAGTGTAAGTTGCCAAAGAAGCAATGTTTACGGTGAATGTCTCGGATACGGGACCGCTTCCAACGTCGTAATTCATGGTAAGCGATGTGATGGGGTCCTGGCCAGTATTGGTAACCGTACCTGTTATGGTAATGTCGGCAGGAGCAATTTCTAACCGGTCATTGGTAATGTTGGTCAGTTCGGCATCTAAAGAGGGAAGGATAGTTACCTGAATGTCATCAACAAGAAGAATGTATTTATCATTTGAGTTATTGCGCCATCCGATGTATACGGTTTGACCGGCAAAAGCATCCAGTGAGACTGTTCGTACTGTTCTTTCATCTAACTCAGCAGCAATACCGAATATTTGGGTTCCGTTTTGAAGGCTATCAGGGGTAGGGCCAGCAGTACTCACCCATACTTCATATCCGTCAGGAAAGCCAGGATCAAGGGCACGTGCTGCCCAACTCAAAAGGTTACCCGAAGCTCCAAGCGTAATTGCACTGGTAGCCATCCAGTCGTCGGAAATTCCGGGCGGACTATACCAAGAGGTGGAAGCAGCAACAAAACTGCCTTCACTCTCTTCCAGAACAACCCAGGCATCAGTAGCCCAGTCTACATTGTCATTCGGTGTCTGGCCATCCACATCGGTAATGGTAAAAGAAGCAGGCATCGCTTCACTTTGAAAGTCTTCGTAAAAAAGAACTTGAGCATCGGAGGAAAAAGCTCCTCCAATAACTAAAGTCGTAATACACAGTAGATTTTTTTTCATTATTCTAAGTTATTTTTATGTAAAGATCAGAAGGAATCATTTTGTATTGGCAACAGTCGAAACCTCTGATGTGATGCAAACAAATATAGGCTAAAATTTATCAGAAAAAAGTAAACCATTGGCCGGTAGTCTTGCATACCTAAGCGCTAAAAACCCGATTTTTAAACCTGATTTTTAACCGGAATAGGCTATAAGTTCAAATATTTTCATCAATCTAAGGCACATAATTAAAGTGGTTTATAAGGTTTTGGCGTTTCATTTCACAATGAAATAGAAGGGATGTATCGGTATGATTCTTAATTGCACAAAAACCGGATTCGTTCCGAAAAAAATAAGTGCACGATGGGATTAAAGATTGGAGTTTTAAATAAACTTTTTGCTGTCCATTCATTTTAAAATGAAGACCAACATCTTTCTTGTCAAAAAGAAAAAAACCGATTAAATCGCTTTATTTTCAAACTTTTTTAGCGGATTTTTATTTTTTTCACGTCAACTATTTTTGGTGTTGTGAAATAACATTGGTGCATCATTCTGTTGGAACGCTATTCTTGAAAAGCCCTCCAGTCGTGGTAAAAGGAACCAACAATATCCTTATATTTGTAGGGAAGCTTTATCTCAGGAAATCGCTTTTGTTGTTTTGAATGATGTTAATAACCCAGAGAAAAATGAAAAAATTTATCCCTTTTGTAATTGCATATTTTCTTTCAGCAACTGTACTTGGACAAATTCACGCTCTTGATGCTCCTGCCACAGTTTATGGCGGATATAACGATCATAAACTGGAATCACATTTCGAAGTGCATAACATCGGTTCAGGCACCATTTCCGTAAATTGTGCACGCATTGAGGTGTCCATGGTAGATGGTGCTACCAGTTCTTTCTGCTGGGGAGTCCTCTGCCATCCGCCCAGCATAAGCATTTCACAACCGATCGCACTAACAGCCAATGAATTGGATAGCTCGTTCATTGGCTATTATTATCCACATGGAAATGCCGGTATCTCTACCATTACCTGGAACTTCTATGAGCCATCGGACAGTGCCAATACATGGACTCCGGTTACCATTGAATACGATGCCTCTTTTCCCGAAGGAGTAAATGATGTTTCAAAAATGAGTTCCGTAGGTGCAGCTTACCCCAACCCGGCCGACAAAACCACAGCGGTTCGTTTTAACCACAGCGGCACCAAAGGAGAAATCGTTCTTTTTGACATGTTGGGTGCCGAGGTAAAACGGGTTGCCCTTCAAAACAAGGAGGGAGTAGCCATCCTCGGAACAAGCGAACTGAAAAGCGGTGTTTACTTCTATGCATTCAACGTAGACGGAAAAATCGTTTCCACCAAAAAACTGGTCGTAGCCCATAAATAACTAAGTTACTCCGGTAGCAATTTATTCGATTTTCCATCCCGTTCCGAAAATTTTCAGGACGGGATTTTTAATTGCCCCGTGTTTTTAAAGAAAGCGCAAAGTTTTGTAGCATTTCCTTTTGCTTTCCGTGTACCAGTCGTCTATGTCCTAAGGGTGGAGCATTTTCACCGTACTTGTTTTCGATCGGTTCATGCATTATTTATACCTTTGCACGCTATCGTAAAATCATGCAATGGTTAAGATCAGAAAGCAGGAAGCACTGGATTATCACGAGTTTAAGAGACCGGGCAAGATCCAGGTAGTGCCTACCAAGCCTTACAGTTCGCAACGCGACTTATCGCTGGCCTATTCTCCGGGCGTTGCCGAACCTTCTCTCGCCATTGCCGAAGACGAAGAAAACGTTTACCGCTACACGGCAAAATCGAATCTGGTGGCCGTGATCTCAAACGGCACTGCCGTATTAGGCCTCGGCAACATAGGGCCCTCCGCTTCCAAACCCGTTATGGAAGGGAAAGGCGTTTTGTTTAAGGTTTTTGCTGATATCGATGTATTCGATATCGAAGTAGATACCACGGATGTAGATGAGTTTGTACGTACGGTAAAGAACATTGCTCCTACCTTTGGCGGGATCAATCTCGAAGACATTAAAGCTCCGGAAGCTTTCGAAATCGAAAAACAGCTCAAGGAAAAGCTGAAAATGCCTGTAATGCACGATGATCAGCACGGCACTGCCATTATTTCCGGAGCCGCTTTGATCAATGCATTGGAAGTTGCCGGAAAGCGGATCGATCAAGTAAAAGTGGTGGTGAACGGAGCCGGTGCTTCTGCCATTTCCTGTGCTCGTTTGTACATAAGCCTTGGCGTGAAAAAAAGCAACTTGCTTATGCTTGACTCCGGAGGAATAATCACCACCAAAAGAAAAGGACTTCCTGCTCATAAAATGGACTTTGCATCCGAAACGGAGTTAAGCACACTGGAAGAAGCCATGGTAAAAGCCGATGTTTTTCTGGGATTATCACGGGGCAATGTGGTTAGCCCAAGCATGATCCGGTCGATGGCCGATGTGCCTGTTGTTTTTGCATTGGCCAATCCCGATCCCGAAATATCTTACGAGCAGGCTACTGCTGCCAGAAAAGATATGATCATGGCAACAGGCCGCTCGGACCATCCCAATCAGGTGAACAATGTATTGGGCTTTCCGTACATTTTCAGAGGTGCCCTAGACGTTCGCGCTTGTTGCATCAACGAAGAAATGAAACTTGCGGCCGTTTACGCCATTGCCAAACTGGCCAAAGAGCAGGTACCGGAAGAAGTGAACGAAGCATACGACAAAAAGAACCTTGTTTTTGGTCGCGATTACATCATTCCCAAACCGCTCGATACACGTCTGATCTATTATGTAGCACCTGCCGTAGCCAAAGCAGCCATTGCTTCCGGGGTTTCACGCATCACGATTTCCGATTGGGATGGCTATGTGGCGGATCTGAAAAGGCGCCTTGGCCTTGATAATAAACTCATCCGGAACATTACGGCCCGTGCCAAACGTAACCCCAAAAAAGTGGTGTTTGCCGAGGCCGATAATTACAAAATCCTGAAGGCGGTTCAAATGGCCCGGGAAGAAGGGATATGCGAGCCTATTTTATTGGGCGACCCACAAAAGATCGAGCCTCTTATAAAGGAGTTTGCACCGGATCTGGAAGGGGTGGCGATCATCAACCCAAAGTCGGATGAAGAACAGAAACGCCGCCATCAATACGGCGATCTCTTTTACGAAAAACGCCAACGCAAAGGTTGGTCGTTATACGAAGCCCGGCAAATTATGCGCGAACGCAACTATTGCGGCGCCATGATGGTAAACACAGGCGAAGCAGATGCAATGATCTCGGGGATCACCCGAAAATACAAAGATGTCATTCGTCCTGCCATGCAAATCATCGGGATGGCGGAAGGCGAACGCATCGTGGCCGGAATGTACATTATGATGACCAAAAGCGGCCCCATTTTCTTTGCGGATACTACCGTGAATAAAAACCCATCTTCGGAAGACCTGGTAAGCATTGCACTGCTGGTTGCCAAATACCAGCAATCGTTGTGCATTACACCCAGAATGGCCATGCTTTCGCACTCCAATTTTGGCTCGTCCGCAGGAGAAGAGCAGGCCAAAATTACCACTGCAGTAACTTACATCAACCAACACCATCCGGAAATTATTATCGATGGTGAAGTGCAGGCGAACTTTGCCCTGAACCATGAATTGTTACTGGAAAAATTTCCATTCTCCAACCTGGTAAACGGAAAAACCAATGCACTGATATTTCCCAACTTATCTTCCGGGAATATTGCCTACAAACTGGTGCAGGAAATGAGTGATGCAGAAGCAATTGGCCCTATACTGCTGGGAATGAAAAAATCGTTTCACGTATTGCAACTCGGAAGCTCCGTACGTGAAATTGTAAACATGATCCGTTTGGCAGTAGTAGATGCCCAGACGAAAAATAAAGCCGGATGATTGCTCACCTGAAAGGAAGATTAGCAGAAAAATATCCGTCGCATGCTATTGTGGAATGTGCCGGAGTAGGGTACCACGTTTACATCTCGTTGAACACTTTTTCCAAACTGAATGAACAGGAAAACATTCAACTACTGATCCACATGGTAGTGCGGGAAGATGCGCAATTGCTTTACGGGTTTTTAACCGAAGAAGAACGCATGATGTTCCGGAAGCTGATCTCTGTTTCCGGTGTAGGAGCTTCTACCGCTTTAACGGTGCTTTCTGCCATGACAGCCATGCAAGTGCAACAAGCCATCATCGAAAATGACGTGGAAAAATTTAAACAGGTAAAAGGCATCGGAGCAAAATCAGCCCAGCGCATCATTGTAGACCTGAAAGATAAATTGGAAAAAGAAGGTTTTGTATTGGCAGATAATTTAACCACATCAAACAATACCAGCCGCGCAGAAGCGTTATCTGCATTGGTCGCTCTTGGATTTGATAAAAGAGCCGCCGGAAAAGTATTGGATAAGTGCATACAAGAATCAGGCCATCACACCCATGTTGAAGACTTGGTGAAGTTTGCGCTTAAACACATGTGACACCGATTAGCAATTGAATTTGAATAACTCCGCACAAATAGTACGGGTGCTTGGCATCGGTAGTTTGATCTCTATGATCTGGGTAAGTTGTGTGCAGGTTCCGGTTTTTGAAAAAGCCACTGCCACAACCGGTGAGCAACAGTTGCTGTTAAGCAAAACGGATCTGATTCCCGACCCCGAACCCCTGTTGGATACTCCTCCTCCGGGTTTGCGCAACACCATCCGGCTGAATGACCCCGCCAATATTCGGGAAGACATCCTATACAACCCCGAAGCAGGCCATTATGAAGTGACCAAAACCGTAGGCAAAGACCTGCGTTTTGGCAATCCTTCTTATATGACCCTCGACGAATACAAGGATTATAACCTGGCCGAATCGGTAAAAGAATATTGGAAAGAAAAAAAAGAAGCGGAAAGTTTCAGCAATGGTTCGTCAGGCCGCCTGGGCTTTGATGTGAAAGGAAAAGGGTTTAAAAATATATTTGGCTCCAATAGCATCGATATTCGCCCGCAAGGTGTTGCCGAATTGCGATTTGGAGTCAACGTTTCCAGAACGGATAACCCGCAGATCCCGGAAAAGCAACGCCGCATTTCCACGTTTGATTTTAATGAAACCATTCAGTTGAATGTAGTGGGTAACATTGGTGATAAACTAAAACTGACTACCAGTTATAACACCGAAGCCACCTTCGATTTCGAAAACCAGATGAAGTTGGAGTATACCGGCCATGAAGATGAAATCATTCAAAAAATTGAAGCCGGTAACGTAAGTTTGCCCTTAACGGGGTCGTTGATCACTGGCTCTCAAAGCCTTTTCGGAGTAAAAACCCAACTGCGATTCGGACGTTTGTCGGTTACCTCTATATTCTCTCAACAAAAAGGACAACGTTCCGAGATCAATGTAGCCGGGGGAGCACAGATCAGCGACTTTACCGTCAAAGCCGATGCTTATGAAGCCAACCGCCACTACTTTCTGGCACACTATTTTCGTGACGCTTACGACCATGCTTTAGCCAGTTTGCCCATTGTAAACTCCGGGATCAACATTACCCGTATTGAAGTTTGGGTAACCAACACCAACAACACCACTCAAAATACACGAAACATCATTGCCTTTAACGATCTTGGCGAAGCAGCCCGTTTTGATCCCAATATGGGTATTCTGGCCGATGTAAACCCTGCCAACGGTGGGATGTTGCCCTCCAACCGGCGAAACAACATTTATTCCTATGTAGCAAACAACTCCAATGTTCGGGGCTTTTTTAACGCCAACGCTGATTTGGCTGCCCATACCAACCCCGGCGGGTTTTCATCGGCCGTACACTACGAAAAGGTAGAAAATGCCCGAATGTTAACCCCTTCCGAATATACCTATAACAGCCGTTTGGGGTTCATTTCTCTCAATCAGGCACTCAACAACGATGAAGTACTGGCCGTAGCCTTGGAGTATACTTTCGGTGGCGAAACCTACCAGATCGGTGAACTCTCTACCGATGGAGCCGTCGGATCCAATGCCCTTATCCTTAAATTATTGAAAGGAACGACCTTCAACCCCCGGCTTCCCATTTGGGATCTGATGATGAAAAATGTGTATAACATCGGTGCCTATCAGGTTAATCGGGATGACTTCATATTAAACCTTTGGTACACCAACCCTGTTACCGGTGTGGATGTGAATTACATTCCCCACCCCGGAGTAGATACACGCCCGCTGATCCAGCTGCTTGATATGGATAAGCTCAACCAAAACCAATCGCCCACACCGGATGGGGTTTATGATTTTGTAGATCAGGCTGCCACATTGGGAGGAACCATCAATGCCAGAAACGGGCGGGTTTTCTTTCCGGTGGTCGAACCTTTTGGGTCTTACCTCAGAACAAAGCTATTGGAAGGAGGCATTTCCCAAAACGTAGTAAGAACCATCGCATTCCAGGAACTCTATGATTCTACCAGAGTAGTGGCACAACAACGCCCGGAGCTGAACCGTTTCTGGTTGAAGGGAAAATACCAAAGCTCATCCGGTTCGGAAATTTCTTTGAATGCCCTCAACATTCCTCAGGGATCGGTAGTGGTTAGTGCCGGAGGGGCACAACTGACCGAAAATGTGGATTATACGGTAGATTATACTTTGGGCCGTGTAAAAATCATCAATACCGGATTGTTGGAGTCGCAAACACCGATCAAAGTATCGTTGGAAAGCAATTCCCTTTTCAGCATTCAGACCAAACGGTTGTTGGGCAGTAATTTTGATTATCGCATCAACGAAGACTTTAACATCGGTGCAACCGTAATGAACCTCACCGAACGCCCGCTCACCCAGAAGGTCAATCAAGGAGACGAACCGATCAATAATACCGTAGTTGGCCTGAATATGAATTACCGCACCGAATCGCAGTGGTTGACCTCGATGGTAGACAAACTACCCTTTTACAACACAAAAGAGCCCTCTGCCATTACCGCAGGTTTCGAATATGCACATTTGTTTCCGGGCCATTCCAAAGCCATTGATAACGATGATGGCGGCTCTTCCTACATCGATGATTTTGAAGGGTCCCAATCGGCGATCGACATCCGTTCGGTCAATACTTGGGTTTTGGCCAGCACCCCTTCCGGCCAGCCCGATCTGTGGCCGGAAGGCGATTTGGATTCATTCTCGCTGATGTATGGAATGAATCGCGCCAAATTTGCATGGTATGTTATCGATCCTTTGTTCTCACAAGACAATTCGCTTACACCCGATCACATCAAAAACGACCCGGACATGCAATCCAACCATTACATGCGCGATGTATTCGAGCAGGAGGTGTTCCCTAACCGGGTACTCGGGGCAGGAACCCCTTCAAGGATCGGAGTGATGGATCATGCTTTTTATCCGACAGAAAGAGGTCCTTACAGCTTTGATGTGGAAGGCTCCTTGTTTTCCGACGGACTGGATCCGACTACGGGGCTTTACCTGAACCCGGAAACCCGTTGGGGAGGGGCGATGCGCCAGATCCAAACCAATGATTTTGAAGCCGCCAACATTGAGTTTATCCAGTTTTGGTTAATGGATCCCTTTCATTACGACAACGGTGTGGATCCTGAAGACCCCGGAGAAGAAGATGGTTACGATTCCGATCACAGCTTGTCTACCCATTCGGGAGGAGAGCTTTACATTCATTTGGGTAACATTTCGGAAGATATATTAAAAGATGGTTACAAATCATTTGAAAACGGATTGACTGTTACCGGCGCATTTGATTCCACCTCAATGGCCACTACTATATGGGGCCGTGTTCCTACCACTCAATCCATTGTAAATGCATTTGATAACGATCCGGAATCCAGGGTTTTTCAGGATGTTGGTTTGGATGGGCTAATTAACTCGGAAGAAGCCATTTACCACGCAGATTACATCACCGCATTGGAAAACCACATTACCAACCCGGTTGTATTGGCCGAAATGAAAGCAGATCCGTCTAACGATGGCTATACGTATTATAGAAACGACCGTTACGATCAGTTGCAATTGAACATCCTGGACCGATATAAACGTTACAATGGTTTGGAAGGCAATTCCCCCACCTCCGAACAATCGGATACGATCAATGCAGGAGGATATCCGACCTCAGCCACCACTTTGCCTGATATTGAAGACATCAATACGGACAATAACCTGAGCACTACGGAAGGGTATTACCAATACAAAATTAGCATCAAACCCGGCGATTTAAGACCGGATGCAGTGGGGACCAACCACATTACGGATGTGCTGCAAACTACGGTCAATACGAGAAACGGCGAAAACCGCCGGATCAACTGGTACCAGTTCAAAGTGCCCATCCGTACACCGGATAAAGTGGTGAACAATATCCAGGATTTCCGTTCCATTCGTTTCATCCGCATGGTGAACAAAGGGTTCAAAGATAAGGTGTTTATGCGTTTTGCCCGGTTGGAACTCATCCGGGGGGAGTGGAGAAAATACAACCTTTCGCTTTTAAACAACGGCGAATTTGTGCAAGACGATCCGGAGGCAACGTTGTTCAATATTTCTGCGGTTAACATTGAAGAGAACGGAAGCAGAGCGCCTATCCCTTATCGGCTTCCTCCCGGAATTATACGCGAAGTAAATGCTGCCACAACCAACCTCGCAGCTTTGAACGAACAATCCATGGTCATGGAAGTGTGCAACATCCGGGATGGCGATGCACGGGCTTGTTTCAAGAATGTGGATTTGGATATGCGCTCCTACAAGCGTTTAAAAATGTTCATTCACGCCGAAGAAGAAAACCCGGACCTGTTTCCGCTGAACGATGATGATCTGACGGTTTTTATCCGTTTGGGAACCGATTTTAACAACAACTTTTACGAATACGAAGTACCCTTAAAAGTAACGCCATGGTATACGGATGATGAAACCCTGATCTGGCCGGAAGCCAACAACATTGATGTGGTATTTGATACACTGGTTGCCGTAAAACGCCGTCGTAATATTTTGGGTGGTGCGGTTACTGTTCCTTTTATGGCCATGGATGGCGATCGCAGAATTACAATAATGGGAAACCCTGTTTTGAGCGATGTAAAAACAATTATGATCGGAATCCGTAACCCGGGAGCGAACCAGGCACACCCCTGGAAACCGGATGATGGCCTGGCTAAGTGTGCCGAAATTTGGGTGAATGAATTGCGCCTCGCCGAATTTGACGAACGCGGAGGATGGGCTTCAACGGCCACGCTAAATACCAAGCTAGCAGATCTCGGTACGGTGAACCTCGCTGCGGCCTACAGTACTCCCGGCTGGGGAGCGTTGGAACAAAAAATCAGCGAGCGTCAGCGCGAAGAAATGCTTCAGGTGGATGCTTCCACCAACCTCCGGTTGGGTAAATTCTTTGGAGATAAAACAGGCATTCGCCTTCCGATGTTCTGGGGATATACCGAAAGCTGGAGCAATCCGCAATTCGATCCGTTAAATCCTGATCAGGAGTTCAAAGACCTCGTGGGCGAATTGCCAAAAGAAGAAATACAAGCCCGAAGAAAGTTAAACCAAACCTATTTGAGAAGGCGAAGCCTGAACTTCACCAACGTGCGGAAAGAAAGAAGCAAAGATGCCCAAAAACCACGTTTCTACGATGTGTCGAATTTTTCACTCTCGTACGCCTACAATGAAACTTTTCGGAGGGATATTAATACACTTTACAACACCAACAAAACCTACCGCGGAGGCCTCAATTACCAATACAGTTCCAGTCCCAAATTGTGGCGCCCGTTTGCGAAAAGTAAAATATTACGCAAATCGGACTACTTACGCCTGATAAAAGATGTAAACCTTTACCTAGGGCCCAAACAATTAGGGTTTTCATCCGATGTGATGCGAAATTATATCGAAAACGAAACCCGTATCAATACGGAAGGAGCTTTGTCTATCCCACAATTTACCAAACAATTCCAGTGGAACAGGGTATACGATTTTAAATACGATGTATCGAAAGCATTAAAAGTCGATTTCAGTGCCAACAATGCAGCCATTATTGGTGAACCCGACGGGAAGATCGACAAAAACAACCCCAACGATACCCGCTGGGGGCCAAGTTACCGGCAATTCAAAGACAGTGTATGGAACAGCATCCGCAGTTGGGGAGCTACCACTGCCTATAACCATACGTTAAACGTCAACTATACCTGGCCCTTCAGTAAGTTACCTCTGACCAGTTGGATCACCTTAACCACACGCTATGCAGGCAGTTTTAATTGGCAACGGGCTCCTTTCTCACAGGATACCCTGGGGCATACCATTCAAAACTCCAAAAACATCAGCTGGAACGCCCAGTTCAATATGACCACCCTCTATAACAAGGTCCCCTACCTCAAAAAGATCAATCAGAAATACGGACGCAGAGGCCGGAACAACCGGGGAAGAAGCCGCCCGACCACCAGAGCCAATACCGCATCTAAAGATTCTGCAAAAAAATCCGACTTTAACCCTTTGGAACAAGCAACACGTTTGCTCATGTCTTTGAAAAATGTTTCCATGACGTATTCCACAACCGATGGCATTTTGTTGCCTGGTTACGACCGCTCCACTCATGTGATGGGGCAGGACCCGAATTTCAGTGCACCCGGGTGGGGCTTTGTATTTGGCGAACAAAACGAAGATTGGCGAGGAACCGTAGTACGCGATTTTGCACACGATGCTGCAAACAAAAACTGGTTGGTCAAACAACCCAACCTGAATCAACAATATGCAAATACACACACCGATAATCTCAATGGAAGAGCAACCCTTGAGCCATTGCCAGGCCTTCGGGTAGAATTGAATGCCAGTCGCAGCCGTTCGCGCAACCTCAATTCTTTTTTCCGCTGGGGAACCGATGCCTTTGGCGATAGCATGTATGTACACGACAGCCCGCTGAATACAGGAAACCTGAGCATGTCCGTTATCATGTGGCGATCGGCATTTGCCGCAGACAATGCGGAAAATGTTTCAGCAGTATTTGAACGTTTCAAAGAAAACCGGGCCATTATCTCGCAACGTTTGGGCCAGGGAAATCACAACTCTGCCGGGCAGAGCGGCGAATTTTATGACGGCTATAACGGAACCTCTCAAGATGTTCTGATCCCGGCATTTTATGCCGCATATACCGGCCAGAGTGCAAATAACATCGGACTACATGCGCTTAAATACATTCCGGCACCCAATTGGAGGATCAGCTTTGATGGGTTGTCGCGCAATAAATGGGTGAAAAAATGGGCCAAAACAGTGACCCTGAACCATGCTTACCGGTCTTCGTTTAACATTGGTTCTTATACTTCTAACCTCAATTTTGCTACTTCCGGAGGGTTTTCGTCAGAGCGAGACAACATCGAAGGGAACTTCATCCCCGAGCTACAGATCATGACCATTACCATGTCGGAACAATTCAGCCCTTTGATCAATGTAGACATTACCTTAAACAATGAAATTCAGGCCAAGATAGAACTGAAACGCGACCGCAACCTCTCTTTAAGCCTGGCCAATTATCAGTTAACGGAAATAAGAGGAAACGAGATTGTTATTGGCGCCGGATATCGTTTACAAGATTTAAAATTTCCGTGGAAACTGGGCAAAAAAGAAGTGGTGAGCGACCTGAACATCCGTGCCGATGTAACCATCCGGAAGAACATGACCATTACCCGTGAAGTCGATGCTACCCCTACCATGAACCAGCCCACAGCTGGCCAGTTGGTAATTTCGGTGAAGTCTTATGCCGATTATGTGTTGAATGAACGCCTCAATTTGCGTTTTTTCTTTGATCGTGTGGTAACAGACCCGGTGATCGAAACTACTTTTAAAACAGCCAACACCAATTCAGGCATTGCATTGCGTTTCACCCTGGCTTCCTAAGCCATTTCCGCTACCACTTTACGGGCTTTAACGTATAGACCATTCCCGTAAAAGCCTCGAACAGAAATTACATGCTGCATCTGAACCCCGGGGCAAACGCATTTAAAATGTTATGCTTCCAACAAATTATACTTGCTTTGGATTGGTGAAGCACCATGAACGAAGGCGAACCACAGATGAAGTAAAGCCAGGCGATCCAACAGGGTTTTGTT
Source organism: uncultured Flavobacteriales bacterium (assembly GCA_938010565.1). Taxonomy (GTDB): domain Bacteria; phylum Bacteroidota; class Bacteroidia; order Flavobacteriales_D; family CALLUQ01; genus CALLUQ01. The sequence continues at coordinate 289 of CALLUQ010000199.1, read as the reverse complement.
ATGTTGGGGCAAGATCATAACGGTATTCCACCTTTTTTGCCTTGGCCATAAACCAGGCATCAAAACGGATGAGTTCGGGGCTAGTCATGTTCCACTCGTAATCTTCGTTGCCCGACGATAGCTTTTGCAGCACCGATGCTTTTTGTGCTGCTACGGTGTCGAAATTAAATCCTTCTTTCACCAAGGCTTTCAGGATATCTAAAATGGCCAAGTTGCGCGGTGTGATGGGTTTTATTTTCCGGGTTTTGAAGATGTGATCCCGAAGGTTATCGATGTGGGCATCCGCGCT
>CALLUQ010000198.1 GCA_938010565.1 uncultured Flavobacteriales bacterium | reverse complement strand
TGGTGCAGTGGCAATGTGGGTACGGGAGCAGGAACCGTTTCTTTTTTGGGCCGTTTTTTCCACCGGAAGTAGAAGAGGAAACCAACTCCCGCCAATCCTATCGCCAAAACGATCCAGATACCGGTTTTCCACCACCATTCGGTCCAGGTATATCCCAATACAAAAATGTCTTTTATGTCTTTGATCGACAGGGTAGTATCTACCGGAACGGTAGTGGAGTAAAGGAGTAAAGCCTCTGTAAGGAAGGAGTCGTTTTTCCACTTTACCGGATAAGGCGGAATGGCAAAATAACCGGAATCCCAGGAAGTAATGTACCAACGCTGGCTGATCGCAATTTCACTGTTGTGCCGGAGGGTATCGCGAATGCGGTCTTTTTTTACGACCTCAATGTGTGCGGAAATGGTATCGCCGATGGTGGGAAATGCTACCTCTTCCAACAAGGATCCGGGTCCGGAAACCGTGATGGTAAACTCGGTTTGTTCGCCAATTAAAATGCTATCGGAACCCAGGTCCGATGTAACATGAACGGCATTTTGTGCTTGTGCCGGAACCATCAGCACAGCTGAAAGCAAATATGTCCACCACTGTTTTTTCACCTTCTTTTAAATAAATTGATCAGCGGCTTCACATAATTTTCGTGGGTAGCGATATGGGCATGGTCGATGCCGGAGCGCCGGAATATATCGGATACTTTTGCTGCATGTGCCTTGCTGCGGCGGTTGAATTTTTGCCGTACCGACTTCCGGCGACTGTTGATCCACTGCGTGTTTCCCGTTTCAGGGTCAATGCACCGGATGAGCCCCATATCGGGCAACTCCTGCTCGCGTTTATCATAAATGCGGAGGGCCACCATATCGTGTTTACGGTTGGCTATTTTGAGAGCGTCTTCAAAGCCGTCGTCCATAAAATCCGACAGCAAAAAGGCAATGCTCCGCTTTTTTACAATGGTATTGAAATAGTGTAAAGCTTCGGAGAGGTTGGTGCCTTTGTGTTCGGGTTTAAACTCAATCAGTTCACGGATAATGCGCAAGGTATGCGATTTTCCCTTTTTGGGAGGAATGAATTTTTCTACCTGATCGGAAAAGAAGACCACACCGATCTTATCGTTATTCTGAATGGCGGAAAAGGCAAGAACAGCACAAATTTCAGTAACCAGATCGCGTTTGCGTTGTTGTTGCGTACCAAAGGATTCGGAACCACTTACATCCACCAGCAACATCACGGTCATTTCTCGTTCTTCCTCAAAAACCTTTACATACGGATGGTTAAAACGCGCCGTAACGTTCCAGTCGATGGTTCGGATCTCGTCTCCCGGAATGTATTCGCGCACTTCGCTGAACGTCATGCCACGGCCTTTAAAGGCGGCATGGTATTCCCCGGAAAAGATCTGGTTTGAAAGTCCCCGGGTTTTGATTTCGATGAGGCGTACTTTTTTCAGCAGTTCGCTGGTTTCCATAAGCAAAGTTGCATCAAGGCACTTCTACCTTGTTTAAAATATCGCTGATGATCTGTTCTACGGAAATTTCTTCGGCTTCTGCCTCGTAAGTTAAACCAATACGATGGCGAAGAATATCGTGGGCCATGGCACGTACATCTTCCGGAATAACATAACCGCGGTGCTTGATAAAAGCATACGCTTTGGAAGCCAGTGCCATGCTGATGCTGGCACGCGGAGAGCCGCCAAAACCGATCAATGGTTTCAGGTGGGGCAAACCGTATTGCTCCGGATAGCGGGTAGCGCCCACCAGATCGACAATGTATTGTTCAATTTTTTCATCCAGATACACTTCCCGAACGGTGTTTCTTGCTTTGAGGATCACATCGGGCCCTGCCACAACGTTGGGTTGAGGGTAAGCCTTGGCTGCAATGTTCTGGCGAACAATTTTCTTTTCTTCTTCCTTGTGGGGATAGTCCAGCACTACTTTCAACATAAACCGATCTACCTGTGCTTCGGGCAGGGGGTAGGTTCCTTCCTGTTCCACCGGATTTTGCGTAGCCATCACCAGAAAAGGTTCCGGAAGCGTAAACGTTTGGTCGCCAATGGTAACCTGGTGTTCCTGCATGGCCTCAAGCAAAGCACTTTGTACTTTTGCCGGAGCACGGTTAATTTCGTCGGCCAGTACAAAATTGGCAAACACGGGCCCTTTACGGATGGTAAAGCCTTCTTCTTTCTGGCTGTAGATCATGGTTCCGACCAAATCTGCCGGAAGCAGGTCGGGCGTAAACTGGATCCGGCTGAACGATCCGCTGATGGTTTTGGAAAGGGTGTTGATGGCAAGCGTTTTTGCCAAACCCGGTACTCCTTCCAGTAAAATGTGGCCGTTGGCCAATAACCCGATCAACAAACGTTCTGTCATTTGTTGTTGCCCAATGATCACTTTGTTCATTTCCAACACAAGCAAATCGACAAAAGCACTTTCCTGCCGGATCTTCTCATTGAGGGTTTTGATATCTGTTGCCCGGGCCGAAGCACCGGCACCGGCACCGGAAGGCGTGGGTACCATATCCTCCGGTGTTTCCTTATTTTCTCCCGCCATGTTTAAAGGCGCCGAATTTTCCATTTTCACACATTTTTTGGTCGCATACCTGCTGCATCAGGCCGGCTTCAAAGCTCTGAAAAAATTACCATTGAACCAACGGTTTGCATGCAGGTACTTTTAAAGTCCGAACGCAAAAATGCTCAATAAAAAGCGTAAAAGAATGTTCCTGTTGTTAAAAATTGTTAAGTCCCGTAAGAAGTTTTGACGGCGTAACAGGGCCAACGGATTTAAATCATCTCTCTTTATATTATATGGAGATCCCTTAAACTAGCATCGGTATAAAATCGGATAAGGCGGTGCGGGATCGATTTGAATTTCTAACCGGCATGTTGGTTCGTTTTGCGTACGAAGTGCCTATGGCATGGGTGGTTAATGTTTGCAGAGGATGTAGAAGAATAGGTATGGGGTTTGGAAAAACGTTCGGATGGCTTTGGCGATGTTTATAACTTGGGGAAGTTGAATAGTGGTCAGATAAGCAGAGGAATAAATAAACTTATTTTTTCATCCCTGATGGCATGAGGGATGAAAAATTTTCGTAAATTGATGTCAATTCAATTAATATCCCATTTTCGTAAAAACCCCTTATTCCCCATGAAAAGTTTTATTTCCCCTTTTATTTTATGCCTGATCTGAAAGATCATGGTGATTGCCTTAGTTTCACACAAGAGGCTTTTGCCAGGGTAAAAGTATTATTTTTGGGTCTTCATCTCCAAAAGCGTTTTTATGGCTTCCGAAAACCAATTGAAATTACAAGATGTGATCCAACATGTGGCCGATTTTCACGATGCCTTTAAAATTGGTAATGCTTATGATCCGGTCGCAAAACTTTCTGAGAACGATTATGTGTTGCGGCATCGTTTAATGGCAGAAGAAAATGAGGAATACCTGGAAGCTGCCCGGAAGGGCGATCTGGTGGAAATAGCAGATTCGTTGGGCGATATGCTTTACATTTTGTGCGGAACCATTCTTAAGCATGGCTTGCAGCACAAAATCGAAGAAGTGTTTGAAGAAATTCAGCGCAGCAACATGTCGAAACTGGATGCCAACGGCCATGCCATCTATCGCGAAGATGGAAAAGTGATGAAAAGCGACCTGTATTTTAAGCCCGATGTGGCCGGAATTCTCGCCCAATATCTGCCCGATGAAGCGATTGCAGACCCTCATTGAAGGCGCACATAGGGGTGGCTTTGGCCTGAAGAAATTAAACGTTGTGCTTCGGCGCGGCATTCCTTTTAATCGGCCGCATCGCATTCGTTTGCTCAAAGTAGACAAAGATGAGGTACAAGCCCTTATTCCTTATCGCAAAAAGAACCGGAATCACATCAAAGGCATTCATGCCTGTGGCCTGGCCACCGTTTGTGAATTTTCGTCCGGCATGTTGCTGCTCCGGCGTTTGGGAGTAAAAGAATACCGCCTCATTATGGAGTCGATGGAAATGACCTACCATTACCAGGCTAAGATGGATGCTATCGCCACCTTTAAATTATCGGACGATGCCTTCAAAACGCAGGTACTGGATCCGCTTGAAAAGGCTGATCGGGTACACATCCGTTGCCAGGTTGAATGTTACGATACGGCAGGAAATCATTTGTGTACCGGATGCATCAGATGGCAGATCAAGCCGTGGAATAAAGTGAAAACAAAATTGAAGTAGGGGAGAGGAGGGGCTTTAAAAACGGAATTGCATGCCGTTTTCGTCTTTTTTTTCTTTGAGGTTTTTTTGGAGTGCCACCATTTTAATGGCAGTTATGGCAGCCTCATCGCCTTTGTTGCCATGTTTTCCGCCTGAGCGGTCTTTGGCCTGTTCGAGCGTATTGTCGGTCAGTACGCCAAAAATAACGGGTTTGTGGTATTGCAATGCCACTTGCTGTATGCCTATGGTTGCCCCTTCGCAAACAAAATCAAAATGACGGGTTTGCCCCTGAATAACGCTTCCGATGCAGATCACGGCATCGGTTTCGGGGTGAGCATCGAGTACCATCTGAGCACCACCGGGCAATTCAAAAGTTCCCGGCACACGTATTACACGTACATCGGCCGTTTCGGCACCGTGGGCCAGAAGTGTGTCGTAAGCTCCCCGGAGTAAGTTGTCGGTAACGGAAGCATTCCATTCTGCGGCAACAATGGCAAAGGTCATGCCTTTGGCAGAAGGGACGGCATCTTTATCGTGATCGGAAAGGTTTTGATGAATCGTAGCCATCGGACTATCCGTTCAGCCGGGCTTCTGCAAAAGCAAGGTATTTGCGGAATTCATTCATCTTATTATGCTTTGGGTACGTATCTTTTAAATGTTTGTACCAGTCGCGTGCAGCGGCCCAATTGCCCAATTTTTGGTGAATCAGAGCAGCTTTCATCCCCCAGAGAGGTTCAAGAAAATCGTTGCCTTCGCGGTTGCGGGCGGCCTCTTCGTAATATTCAAGGCCTTTGTTCAGGTCATCAATCTCTACATAAGCATCTCCCATGTTCCCGATCAACATCGTTGCAAGAATATCATCACTAAAAGAAACCTTATCAAATGCATCGATGGCATCAAAAGGCTGGCCTTTGTGCAGGTAGATCAAGCCTGTATAATATTGGTAAAGATTTCCGGAAGGAGTTCCGCTGTATTCTTCGGCAAGAAACTGAAAGCCCAATTGGCCGTTGTGGCCCAAAAGTGCGTGATCAAGCGAATCGTTTGCAAAGAAATACTCTGCTTTCCAGCCTTGCTCCAAGGCTTCTGCGGCGGCAGGTTCGGTAACGAATTTTTTCCAGCCAAAATAAACGATAACCACAAGGATCAAACCCGTGCCAATGGAGGATAACAGTTTGCTGTTTTTTTCCACAAAAGCTTCCGATTTGGAGTATGCCCCTTCCAGGTCAATAAGGTTCTCGTTGCCTGATTTCTTTGCCATTTTTCCAAAATTTAAAGATGCAAAAATAAGCTTTTTTAGAAATCGGACACCATTTGTGATAAAATAGACCCACAATCGGTTGTGGAAAACTCAATTTTACGGGCAAACAAGAAAAGTGCAAAGCTTTACAGCACCGGTGAAAAAGATTTCCGTTTTGTGGAAAAGAATGCTGATCCGGCAACGGTTCATCGCCCAATTTTCACCACTTTTGCAGTGTGATCCTGAACTCCCTTTCCATATTAAATTTCAAAAATTACGAACAGGCCGAATTGTCTTTTTCGCCGGGGGTAAACTGTTTTGTAGGCAACAACGGAGAAGGGAAAACGAACCTGCTGGATGCGATCCACTATTTATCCGTTTGCAAAAGCGGGTTCAACCCGGTAGATCGCCAGAACATCCGGCTTGGCGAAGGGTTCTTTATCCTTCAGGGCGTATTTGAAAAAAACGGGAGATCGGATACCATTGGCTGTTCTTTTAAACGGGGGCAACGAAAACAGGTTCGCAAGAATAAGAAAGAGTACGAAAGGCTGGCCGATCATATCGGTTTATACCCTGTGGTGATGATTACGCCTTACGATGTGGAATTGATTTACGAAGGCAGCGAAGTTCGTCGCAAATTCATGGACAGCATCATCTCACAATACAAACGGCCCTACCTCGAAAGCCTGATGGCTTACAATAAGATCTTGCAACAACGCAATGCGCAGTTGAAACAGTTTGGTGAAACCCGGCAATTTAGAGAAGATCTGTTGCAGGTATGGGACCATCAGCTTATTCCGCATGGCAGATGTGTTTTTGAGGAAAGGAAAGCCTTTATCGATATCTTTTTGCCGCAATTTCAGCATATTTTTGAGATCATTAGCGGGGGAAAAGACCGGATAGACCTCGATTACAAGTCTGATCTGTATCATGCATCTTTTGAGGATGTATTGCGGATGGCGCGGGAAAACGACCGGTTCCGGCAATATTCAACGGCAGGGATCCATAAAGACAATCTGATCTTTCAGATCATGGAGCAACCGTTGAAAAAATTTGGTTCCCAGGGCCAACAAAAATCGTATCTGATCGCCCTTAAACTGGCGCAATTCGAACTCATCCGACAGCAAACAGGGATTACCCCCATTTTGTTGCTCGATGATATTTTTGATAAATTGGATATGGACAGGGTAAGGCAGTTAATGGAGTTGGTACAGACCGAAAAATTCGGACAGATCTTTATAACGGATGCCCATGCCGGACGAATGCCGGAGGTGTTGCATAAAATGGGAATGGATTTTCAGTTGTTCCATGTTAAAGAAAACAGGGTGGAAGTATGAGAAAAAAACGCAGGAATAACGAAGAAACACTGGGAGATGCCATTGGCCGCCTTTTGAAAGTATACCGCCTCGAAAACCGGTTGGAGGAGGTAGGCATCGTAAATGCCTGGGAAGAAATGATGGGCAGTATGATTGCCCGCCATACGCGTGAAATTTACATCCGCGATCGGATCTTATATGTTCGGCTCAATTCATCGGTATTGCGGGAAGAACTCTCTTATGCCCGATCCAAGCTCATTGCGATGGTCAATGAAAAAGCGGGCCGCGAACTCATTGATGATGTGGATCTTCGGTAAACTCGCATGCGTTTCGGATGTTTTCAGGGATCAATATTCGTTTGTATCTGTAGGCTCGGGAGGTGAATAGGGGTCTGGATCGGAAGTGCTGCCGGTAAGCGGGTGCTGTTTGTTCCGGTTTACCAACTCCGCAACACCGCGAGTTTCCTACCGTGATGCAGGCTTATTTCTCTCTAAAAACGCTTGCAATGGCAAGAAGTGCCGCCTGATGTTTTTGGCCGTTGAACAAATGCATAAAAACCATTCCCGCTAAGGTCAAAATGGCATGCACATTAAACCTTGGGAGTAAGCATTTTAAGGGAAGCGATCAGCCGGTTTCGTTCCAGTTCACATTCTTTGCGTTGCGCGTGGAGTGTTTGTAGCTTTATGGCCGTACAATCCAAAACAAAAAGTTCAAGGTCCAGGCGTTCCATATCGTGGTTAATGCGGTTGATCTTACGCAAAATATCTTTGGTGTGTGCCATATCGTAACAGAATAGAAGCGAATAACTCAAAATCAATATTCCGGTTTAGCCGTGCCATAAAAGTACAAGCAAATCAACAGTTGATGAAACGCCGATCATTTCTTAAAATGCTTATTTTTAGCATGTTAAAAAAATTGTTCATTGGTGTTGAAAAGTTTTTCAGGTGTTGGGATGTGCATGCTACTTTTGTGTAAACGCTACACGATCAGAAAAATACAGCCGAACAAAAAAGACATGTATGGGTTAAAAATGAGCGGATGAACGGAAAACCGAAGACCGTTTCCCGGGAGTTATGAACAACAGAGGTGGTGCATGTAATTGGTGTTCGGTCGAGAATCATCATCTTCATAATTTTTTAATGCCGGATTTTGGAAAATGTTTGATTTTCGACCGAATACTTGCTTTTTCATGTGCAGATCAATATACCCTTAACCTGGGACGATCCAGAGCCAAATGGGTTTGGGTGCTTGCCTTGAACGGTTGATATTTTGCCAAAAATGCCACGAAGCGTTAAACAACATACGATTGCAACCAACATGTTGGCTCGTCTTGCATATTAAGCGCCTGATTAGTATGATTTTTTAAATTTTGAAGGGTCTTTTTTTAAACCCAAACGAGTAAAATAAGACTCGGGAATATCATGAGGGTTTTTATAGATCGTCCATCCACAAGGCTTGTGCGGATCAGGATCAAACTCCGTAACTGCTACAGGGTATCCAATCATATCAATGTATTTTAACTCATTCTTAGCGCAATGAGAGCAATAAAAAGGCACTTCGTTCTCCCTGCCCCACGTAACCGGAGATGCTTTGGGTAATTGATACTTTTTTTGAGCATCAATGCTACACATTCGCTGTCTCATTGCTCCACCTGAACCACAAGTATTAAATACCAAACGATATGATTTTTCGTCTTCTACAACTTCACACTTACCGTCTCGGTCTTCGCCGGAAAAATGGGTTCTTAAATGCTCAGCGTAAAATGCTGCTAATTGGTCAGGAGCAACTGACGTAGCCAAGCCGAATAAACCATCATAAAAAGAACAACCGGAAAAACTCTTTTCCAATAAAAGCTCTACTTTCTCCTGGCCATATTTTTGATGTACCACCGCCGCATAAGCAGATGTATACTGTGCAAAGGCATCATGTCGAGTACGCATATCTACAAAAAGTCGATGAAAACACGCTTTTGCATTTAATGTATTCTTGTTTTTAATAGAATCAACACAAGTAACCTTTTCTTTCTGTGCTTTTTTTACCAATGTAAATGCAACCCCATGAGGATTTTGTTCCTGGAAATCTTTTACATACCCGGCAACTGTCTCAGGCGTCATATACTCAGGCGTAAATAAAGAAAAAAGTTCTTTTAGTACTGCTGCTGATTGCTCATCTTGAGCCAATGGAGTACTATCTTTATGCCACAGAGCATGAGCTTTTCGTGTAAGGTTTCTTTCTAAATCAGCAGAAATATGTTCACGACACACGGCAGAACAGTGTAAACACCATTCTGCAAATGCAATAACAATCCACATATATTTCGTAAAAAGGGTCTCTATATATGCTATAGCTTCTTCTGTACTTCCCTCATCTAATAGAGATTCTACCCTTTTTTTGTCAGAAACAGATAAATGTTGTAATGCTCCCATTCGCATCAACTGTCCGGTTACTTCAAATGTTCGTAATTCTTCTGGCCCGGAAAAAAAAGAGGATCGTTCCGTAATAAAAATATCATTGATCATAATTCAATTGGTTTTATGAGGCTAAGTTACTTTAGCTCCGGTTTGATTTCAATACGTTAAAAAGCTCTTTTTTTTTAAGTGTTTCTACCTAGACAATGTAATCACGAGGGGTTTGTGTATTTGTTTTTTTTGAACGCAACCAGCTTATATTGAATTGATGGGAAAAATTCGTCCTGTTCACAGAAGACACGACATCCCAGACCGTTTCCGGGTCCTTTTGGAGCCTCACCTTCCTGGTAGAAAGGGGAAATGGGGAGGTGTAGAAAAATATAATCGCCTGTTTATTAGCGCTGTATTTGGGTTATCCGTACCGGTACCCCCTCGCGAGATCTTCCATCGGATTATGGCGGTTGGAGGAATACCCACCGGCGATCTCTCCAATGGCGTAACAATGGAATATCGGAAAAGCTATCGGAGACCCTGGTAGAAGGCCCCGGCTATGAATGGCTGATGATCGACGCTTTCCATGTTAAGGTTCATCCTCATGCAGCAGGAGCTTCGGGAGGAGATCAGAACATGTCCCGCACAAAAGGGGGCTCAACACAAAATGGCATCCGGCTGTGGATCCGCATGGTATGCCGATCAGGGTGTTTGTTACAGAAGGTACGACAGCAGATTGCACTCCGGCAATCCTTTTGATCGAAGATATTAAGACTGAATATCTGCTTGCTGATCGTGCATACGATACCAATAAGATCATGGAATACACTTCGAGCAACATGATTAAGCCCGTGATCCCGTCAAAGAAAAACCGAAAACAGAAACGCAAGTATGATAAAGAGATTTATAGACTCAGATATCGGGTTGAAAATGCATTCTCATATCTTAAGCAATGGGGAGGAATTGCAACCAGGTATGCTAAAAACACAGCGTCTTTCCTCGCGCCTCTATAATACTGATCTAATCCAAATGGGTCTATCCAGGTATTCGAGTCTTTTACATATGCATAAAATTCGGGTTGTTGCCTGCTAATCCGATAGGCTCTTTTTGTATATAAAGCCCTGTGTATGATTCGTATTAATGATATCGATTATAATACAACTCCGTTTCCTCATCTGCATACTGCCCTTGATAGCGAAACGGAACAAAAGAACATTCCCCGGTAAGTTTACGAACCTTGCCGTAAATA
>CALLUQ010000197.1 GCA_938010565.1 uncultured Flavobacteriales bacterium | reverse complement strand
GATACCCGATTGAGGTAGCGTTGCACCAACCCCGGCGGGCAAACACATAATTTTTCCGGATGGTTGTAGTACCCGCAAGGGCAGGGGTTCATCGAAGCTACCAGCATAAAGCCTGCCGGGTACTCCACTGTAAATCGGGCTCTGGATATGGTAATGATCTCTTCTTCCAGCGGCTGACGTAACACTTCGAGTACTGCCCGTTTGAATTCGGGCAATTCATCCAGGAACAAAACACCGTTGTGTGCCAGTGAAATTTCACCGGGTTGCGGAAAACTCCCTCCTCCTACCAACGCTACATCACTGATCGTATGATGTGGCGAACGAAAAGGCCGGCGGGCTACCAGACCTATCGCTCTGTTCAGTTTTCCGGCTACGGAATGGATCTTGGTGGTTTCGAGGGCTTCCCGAAGGTTCATTGGCGGTAAAATGGTCGACAGGCGTTTGGCCAGCATTGTTTTTCCGGATCCGGGCGGCCCGATCAGTAAAATGTTGTGCCCTCCGGCTGCCGCCACTTCAAAGGCCCTTTTTACATTGAGCTGGCCTTTTACATCACTAAAATCTACCTCCGGGTCCTGTTGGTCCAATCCAAACTTTTCGCGTGTATCCACCACAACCGGCTCAGGGTGGTATTCCCCTTTAAAAAAACGGATAACTTCCACCATGGCCGACATCCCATAAACCTCCAGACCATCTACAATTGCTGCTTCACGCGCATTTTCTTCCGGGATGATCATTCCTCTGAACCCCGCTTCGCGGGCGAGTATGGCCACCGGTAAAACTCCTTTTACAGGCTTCAGGCCTCCGTCAAGAGAGAGTTCGCCCATAATGATGAACGTTTCTACCTTTTCCGGAGGTATTTTTCCGGATGCGGCCAAAATACCAATGGCCATGGTCAGGTCGTAAGCCGACCCTTCTTTACGGATATCAGCCGGTGCAAGATTGATCGTAATCCCTTTGCCCGGAATTTTCATAGCCATGTTGCGCAGCGCAGCATCTATACGCTTTTGGCTTTCCCGAACAGCATTGTCGGGCAAACCCACCAGGAAAAAATGGATCCCTTTTCCTACATGTACTTCTACTGTAACCAGAGTAGCCTCTACTCCAAAAACAGCTGCGCCGAAAGTTTTTACCAGCATAACACTCCGTTTTATACCTTAAACCTAAGGCCAAACCAGGGTAAAGTCGTATGCCATTTTTCTCTAATTTCTTCGTAAACCGATAAAAATTAGTCTTTTCCGGACGGCGCCTTGTTCAATGAGGCGTTATAAAAAAGTTATCCCCTTTAACGGTTGTCTTTTCCACCAAACGATCGCATACATGAGGTTCTTCACTTTCCTTTCTCTGATAGCTGTAATGCACACCTTTTCCACTTTCGGACAATCCTCGATCAAACCTGTTCTTTCACAAAATTGCTACCGAAAATGGGCTGCATTTTTTGAAGAACATGGCGTTTATACCGTTGTCGATACCTTTTACGAAGATGTTGTAGTCACCATAAGGAAAGGAGAAAACTCAGATTGTTTTTATGGCCGCGTATGGGTTATAAAAGGAAAAATAGACCAGATCCGGATCAAATTCGAAGATGGCACTTACACCGATTTTGTAAAAAAATACAAATACGACAAACCGGCAGGCATTACCAATGGCATCAGTACTCCACGTGTTACGATGGATGATGAAATTATTAATATATTGTTTGTAATGAACATTAAACCGAAGAGAAAAAGCTATGCACGGGCTCCGGACCCGGAGCCCGTGCCGGAAAATAGGTAGATCCAATGTAACAACCAGCTGATTGTTAGAACGTTTTTCAGGTACTTAGTGCGGTCAAACTTACCCGGATGTTGACCCTCATCGTATGTTGGTTTCCGCTTCGCGGTTTTTTTCAGGTTGGACCTGAAAAAACGTAGTAAATTTAAAACCAAATACACCGCTTTGACTACTGTTTGTGCGAATCGAAAGGTGAGTATTTTTCCGTTGGCAAATAATAAAAACAAAACGTATGGTCTTTGAAGAAATAGAAATTAAACCTGGCGACACACTTTCGCAAGTAGCAAATGATTATGGCTATAACCGATGGGATTGGGAGAAAATATGGGAACATCATGGAAATGATGAATTAAAAAGAGAACGGATCAAGCCTAATAATATCCAGGCAGGAGATCAGGTTATAATTCCATTACCATGGAAAATGATATCTAAAAGCTTAATTCCCCACACTAAATCTCATGGCGGGAAAACCTTTGTTATTAGAGCTAAAAGAGATGGAGTAAAAGGGAAAAACCTGAGATGGGTTCAAACCGTATTTCAGGATAATCAACCCATTGGTTTAACAGACACATTTTGTGCTGATGCCTGTCCAGGTGATGATAATGACCCTTTTTACTATACATCAGTGGAATTAATAACAGACCCAAATCGTAGAAGTTCTTTTTTTGATGCTCCCTGGAGAAATCCCCATGCCACTAAATCAACCGCCTGGCGTGCTGTTTTATCGCTCTGTTCTGTTGCTCATTTTAGAGTTTCTATTTTTGAATCAATTGTTTGGGGAATAGATTTTGGAAAGAATGGGGTAAATACAAACTATATGCCCAGGCAGGCAACATCTTATGAAATATCAGGACATTTGAGGTTATTAAAAATAGGAAAGGGAAAAACGAGATCATTCAAAAGCGGAGGGTGGAGTTTTAGGGAAGCTCCAAAAAAATATTGAATCATGAAGTATATATTATATGTTTTTGTGCTACTTATGGGCTGTAATAACACCCCGAACAATCACATTAAAAACATAAAAGAAGCTGTGGATCAAAAAAATAAAAACGAAATACAGCTTGATTCTTTGAAGCTTTCAAGATCTTTGGCAATATTGAAAGCCAAATTATTAACGTTTGGAGATGGGAATAAATATTTATATCCGGAAATTCAGGTTTTAGAAGTGCTGGTGAATAAAACCAGCTATAA
>CALLUQ010000196.1 GCA_938010565.1 uncultured Flavobacteriales bacterium | reverse complement strand
TAGTCAAAAGTCCTTGGTCGAGATCGGTTATGGTTTGTGGAAATGAAGGAATTTACGAGCTAAATATTGATCGCAGAGAAATGAACTTCCGCAAGATTAGTTGTCGTCATCCCATTTATGGAACCTTACAAGTTATTATGTCTTACAAGGATGGTTTGGTGGATGGAGAGGTCTTCTATTATTGTTATCCATACGGTGTGATGGCCGAAACGCACGACTCGATTTGGCGCAACGGCGTTGCATTGCCAAGCAAATCGATATGGCCGTACGATGAAGCCAATCTATCGTTGGCGGGCAACAAGCGGATCTTGAATCTGGCAAAGGTAGGTGACAAGCTTTTTTGCGGAACGATACAAGGGCTACATATCTTGCGGGATCGTGTTTTGATCCCCGATTCAATCTTCAATTGGAGCGAAATGCACATCACTACGCTGTACTACGATCCGAGCGACTCCATCCTGTGGGTCGGTACAAATTCCCATGGTTTATTGAAATATGACGTTTATGGTTCGTTCGTGGAACACTTCAACTTCCCTGAATTTTCAGGGATCAATGCGTTTTTGCGAGTTGAAGATGAGATTTTGCTTGCAACCAAAACAGGTTTGTATCATGCGAATAAGGACTTTACGCAACGCGATAGCGTGATTCGAGTACTAAGAGGGCAAGGAGTGCTTGGGGTGCAGATTAACTGTTTACTTCACCTTGGCGACAGCATTTATGTGGGGAGTGATCGAGGGCTCAATGTTTTGAAATATCCATTCGAAACGGGAAGCGTTGTCGACCCTCCTTTTTATTTGTCGGAGATCAAAGTCAACAACGAAAAACGAGCTTGGGACGGATCGTTGTTAGTACTCGATCATCACGAAAATACATTGTCTGTGGAGTGTGTAGGAATTAGTTACAGATACGCAGAAGAGGTTCAATACGCGTACAAATTTGTTGGCGATGGAAAAAGTTGGCAACCGATGTCAGGTAACGTGCTAACGCTGTCAGCTTTGAGCCCGGGAGAATACGAATTGCAAGTGCGCATGAGCATCAACAATGTTCATCCGAATGTTGCGGAGCAATCGCTGCGGTTTGTCATCTATCCGGCCTTTTATCAAAGCATTTGGTTTATCGTAGGGAGTAATTTGCTGGTGTTGTTTGCGATTTTGATTTTCGCCTGGTACAGGTTTCGCGTCATTCGAAAGCGAAACAGAATGCAACAGCAAGTGGGCGAATTGAAGTTGGAAACAGTGCTTTTGCGACAACAAGCACTACGGGCACAGATCAATCCTCATTTTTTATTCAACAGTTTGGCTACTGTCCAACACTTCATCTTACAACACGACCCAGACAAGGCAGGTCGTTTCCTGCTCCGTTTCTCCAAGCTTATGCGAAAAGTGCTACAAGGTTCGGTAGAGGAATGGATTTCGATTGAGGAGGAGGTAGAGACTTTAGAGCTTTATCTGGAATTGCAAAGTACGCAACATGTAACGGGCTTCACGTTTTCAGTGGAAGTCGACGACGCCTTGTACGACGACGATTACTTTATCCCCCCTATGGTGCTGCAGCCCTTGCTTGAAAACGCCATCATTCATGGCGTAAAAAGCAGGTCGAACGGTCATGTTCTAGTGCGTTTTAAGTACGTTGACGGCATCGTGGCATGCACGGTTGAGGACAATGGTATTGGGCGTGAGGCGAGCAAAACCCGTTCGGCATTATACGATCAACCTTCGCATGGAATGCGAATCATTGAAGACAGAATACGAGTGTTTTCAGAAATGTTTAATCGTTCATTTTGTTTACAGGTTGAAGACCTTTACAGCGACAATGGGGAGGCTGGTGGTACGCGAGTTTCGGCTGAATTGCCGTTAAAGTAAGAATTGCAGAAACGGCGATTGATACCGCAGAGACAAGAATGGATACCGATAAATCATCTTGCCCCATTTTTCATAGTTGGGTTCAATAAATTGCAGCCAACAAAACGGTACAACTATGAAATTAACTTCTATCAAAACCTTACTGCTCTCCGGGCTGATAGGGTGTCAGTTAGCAGTGAACTTTGCACAGGATCAAGTGAACTTGGACTTGAGGAATGTACCAAGTGGGGTTTATCTCCTTACACTTGAAAACGCTGGCGCACGAGTGAGTCAAGCGCGTGTTGTAAAACATTAAGATCAATCTGTTCTCCCTATATACCTATAAGCCCCTGTAGATGAAGTCGTCAATATCACCCCGTATTGGCGACTTTTACTTTTTCTTTGGTTCAAAAAAAACGATCGAATACTTCAGCTCTGGCTCGCCGTGAAACAGGGATATTTGCGCCATCTTCCATAACCAAGTACCCGCCATCATTTTTCATAAATCGAATAACAAACTCAATGTTTACAATGTGTGATTTATGTGTTTTAACAAATTGCTGAAATGATTGCAACATCTCAGCATATTCTTTGAGCGGCTTCGAAACGACATGTCGTTTTCCTTGTAAAGTGTAAAAGTGACAATAGTTGGCAGATGCCTCTAATCGTACGATTTCTTCCAGACGCAAGAAAATGATCTCATTGCTGCTTGGCAACATCAGCTTTGATTTCAAAGAAGTGTTGTTGGCTAACATCGACTGCAATGAGGCAACCTGCAATTGCATAGTTTCGATGGATTGTTGGTGTTTTGTTCTTTCCAGCGCACGACGGATGCTGTCTGCAAGCTCATTCTGATCCAAAGGTTTGAGCAAGTAATCGATTGCTGAAAACTTGATTGCCCCTAACGAATGGTGATCGTGTGCCGAAATGAAAATGATCTGAAAGTCGATGTTGTCGAGTTGCCGAAGTAACGTAAAAGAGAGATCATCTTTGAGTTCGATGTCCATGATGGCGATGTCAATCAAATGCGTTTCGAGCTTTTTTTTCGCTTGTACGACGGAGTCTGCAACAAACGAAACATGAAGAAATGCGAAATGCTGTTCGATGAAGGTTTGAAGCGTTTTTTGTATGGCAGGACTGTCTTCAATGATCGCAATGTTCATAGGTCTTTCGCATAATGTGATTGGGAGTGATCAGCGATACAAAAGTACAACATTAGGCCCTTAGTGCGCCCTACCAAATACACCTTGACTCCTCCCATAATGGTACCCATCCGTCTAATCCCATCTTTAATGTCTTCTGCTTCTGCGTCCTAAGTTTACATTCCATAAACGGTGGACAAAAAAACATGGTGAATCCATCCGATTTCTTCCTTTTGGAGATGGTTGTGTTTCCTAAAATCATGACTGCCTGTCCTTTCTGCACAGAGAGAGATCAGTGTGAGTTTTGAGGGGAAACGTTTTTCGGACAGGCTGTGGTTCAATCCCTTTCAGAATCTGCTTTTTTGCTGAGTTGGATTCCTAAAGGAGCTGTTCCCGATTCGCAGCCTGAAGAGGCATTTTTTCTGATTCATGGCTTGGTGGAAGTGAAACTTTTGAATGCTCATTTTTTATGATCCATTCCGTTTTGTCGATGATAAAAAAGCTTAGGGCCTCTTTTTCTTGTTTTTCTCCGCTTCACTCTGCAAAGCTTTTTGCGCCTGCCTGTGCATTGCCTTGTTTTTTTGGGCACTGGCTCTGGCTTCTTTCCGGCGTTTTTTATTGCGCTCTAATTTCTCTTTGACCGCCTGCCTGGTAAACTCGGTTTTAACCGGCCGGTAGGTTACCTTTAGTATGCCGGCATCGATCTGAGCAATTATTTCTTCCATTTCAGCATCGGCCCCTTTGGCATCGTACTCTTGTTTCATGCTGCTTCCATACAATCTGGCTGCAGCTTGCCACACCATAGCCGTGGGCGCACCTCTTAATTCTTTTACCAGATCGTAGGCATTGATCCCCGATTCTCGTCTGATCAGTTTCATCAGCACCTGCCCTTGTTGCACCGACAGGTTTTTTAACTCGTCAATGAATTCAATTTTCAGCAACCGTTGGGCCAGTTTATAGTACTTTTTCTTTTGCCTTTTGTTCATCTGTGCCGTTTCGCGCTCAAACTTTTCGAGCAGGCCGGTACAAATGAGGGCATAAGGATATACTTTCTGAACCCGGTATTGCAAACGAATGGATTCCAGGTCTTTTTCTTCGTGGGTAAAAGCGGATATGGAGAGATACGGAACGGTATCTCCGTTTTCAATGTAATACGGCAAAACGCGAAACGTTGCTGTGGTATCGGATGTTTTATTTTCAGACGGATCTGTTTGAGCAAAGCCGGAAGAGCGCATCAAAAACAAAAACATTATGAGGCCATACCGTAACATATATCAAGGTAAACAAAAACCATACTTCTGAAAATAACGGCGGAAAACCCCGTTTGTTACGTTGGTTTTACAAAAAAGCCCGGTTCTTTTTCCAATTGGAGACCGGTTGTTTACCTGCATTTACCACTGATTTTTTTTGCGATTGAAGGTGCAAACGGGCCGCAACAATGGCGGCTATTTTTTCTGCTTCTTCATCTTTATGATCAAGGCATTCGGGTTGGTAGTGTTTCTTTACAAAATGGGTATCGAACCCGCCGCTTGTAAACGCTTTATGTTTTAAAACAAAGGCACCAAACTGCAAGGTGGTTGTTACACCTCCGATTTTAAAATCTTCAATGGCCCGCAACATGCGCCGGATGGCCTCCTTGCGATCGGAGCCATGGGCTACCAGTTTGGCGATCATAGGATCGTAGTAAATGGGAATTTCCATGCCTTCTTCAAATCCGTCGTCTACCCTTATTCCCGGCCCTCCGGGGCGTTGGTAAGTTTTGAGGGTTCCGATATCCGGAAGGAACTGGTTGGCCGGATCTTCGGCATACACCCGTATTTCAATGGCATGCCCGTTGATTTTCAGGTCTTCCTGTTTAAAACGCAGGGCTTCTCCTCTGGCTATCCGGATCTGTTCTTTTACCAGATCTATTCCCGATATCATTTCGGTAACCGGATGTTCCACCTGCAGGCGCGTATTCATTTCCAGAAAGTAGAAGTTTTTGTTTTCATCCAATAAAAACTCCACGGTTCCTGCTCCGCGGTAATCGCAGGCTTTGGCCACATTTACGGCACATTGCCCCATTGCTTCGCGCAATTCGGGGGTCAGCACAACGGATGGTGCTTCTTCCACTACTTTCTGATGCCGGCGTTGTACCGAACATTCCCGTTCGAACAGGTGAAGAATATGCCCGTGATGATCGGCCAGTACCTGAATTTCGATGTGGCGGGGAGAACCGATGTACCGTTCGATAAAAACCGATCCGTCGCCAAAAGACGAAACGGCTTCGCTGATGGCCCGGTTCATTTGTTCCTCCAGTTCTTCTTCATGTTCCACGATGCGCATGCCTTTGCCTCCGCCTCCGGCAGAAGCTTTGATGAGAATAGGGAAACCAATCTCTTTTGCCACGGCCATGGCCTCCCGGGGGTCTTCAACCGCACCCGGAGTACCCGGTATCATGGGAATATCGTATGCTTTTACGGCTGCTTTAGCTGCGAGTTTGCTTCCCATTACTTCCATGGCTTCCGGAGAAGGACCGATAAAGGTAATTCCGGCAGCACTTACTTTTCGGGCAAAATCAGCGTTTTCAGAGAGGAACCCATACCCGGGATGTATGCCATCTACCTTCAGTTTTTTACACACTTCAATGATCTTATCGCCCAAAAGATAAGAAGCACCGGAAGGAGGAGGGCCCAAAAGCATGGCCTCATCTGCATACCTTACAAACGGGGCATTCCGGTCGGCTTCCGAGTAAACCGCAACGGTGTTAATTCCCATTTCCTTTGCCGATCGCATGACCCGTAAAGCAATTTCTCCGCGGTTGGCTACAAGTATTTTTTTCATGATAATCCTCCTCTGTTTTCGGGCCTTAAAGGTAGGCATTTCGTTGCGATCCTTTTGCATGAATGAGCGGAAGTATCAGGGCGAATGCAGTTCAATTTTTCTGCTCCGGATGCGGCAGGGAGGAATACGCGTTCCCATATATCCGCCGGAGTGCCGGTTGAGAAATTGCCCGGAAAAAGAAGGCTCTTTTGCCGAAGTAAGCTGGGCACACAAAAAAAACCCGGCTGGTATTGGCCGGGGCTTTTTTTATACTTTAAAACAACGAGTGTATCTTACGCTTGTAAAACAGCAGCAACCTGGTCGGCTGCTTCCTGCAACACAATGGCCGAGTGTACTTCAAGGCCCGATTCGTCAATGAGTTGTTTGGCTTCTTCTGCATTGGTGCCTTGTAACCTAACAATAACAGGAACCGGAATGTTGCCAATATTTTTGTAGGCATCTACCACTCCCTGTGCTACACGGTCGCAGCGAACAATGCCTCCGAAAATGTTGACCAGAATGGCTTCTACGTTTTCATCGCGAAGGATGATGCGAAAGGCTTTTTCAACCCGCTCCGCATCGGCAGTTCCTCCTACATCGAGGAAGTTTGCCGGATTGCCACCGGAAAGCTTAATGATATCCATGGTCGCCATGGCCAAACCGGCTCCATTTACCATACATCCTACATTTCCGTCGAGGTTCACGTAGTTCAGACCGGCCTGGCCTGCTTCCACATCCATCGGATCTTCTTCGGTAATGTCGCGCATTGCCGCATAATTTTTATGGCGGAAAAGTGCATTATCGTCGAGGGTTACTTTCGAATCTACGGCAATGATGCGATCGTCTGAAGTTTTCAGAACAGGGTTGATCTCAAACATGGAAGCATCACACCCTTCATACGCACTATAAAGTGCATATACAAACCGGGTCATCTCCTTGAAAGCCTTTCCGCTCAACCCCAGGTTAAAAGCGATCCTACGGCACTGAAAGCCCAGGAGCCCCTGGCTGGGATCGATTTCTTCCTTAAAAATAAGATGAGGTGTTGCTTCCGCTACTTCTTCAATGTTCATCCCGCCTTCGGTAGAATACATGATGATATTGCGACCACGTGCCCGATCAAGTAAAACCGACATGTAAAATTCGGAAGGCTCGGAGGCTCCCGGATAGTACACATCTTCGGCAATGAGTACTTTGTTTACTTTTTTTCCCTGGGTATTGGTTTGTTTGGTGACCAGGTGTCCTCCCAAAATGGCCGCTGCTTTTTCAGGAACCTCTTCGAGGCTTTTGGCCAAAACCACACCGTGCGAACCGGTTTCGGTAACGACCCCTTTTCCGCGACCACCGGCATGTATTTGTGCTTTTACCACAAACCAGCCCGTACCGGTATCTTCCTGAAGTTTCCGGGCCACTTCCGTAGCCGCTTTCGTATTTTCGGCAACCATCCCTCTTTGGATCGCTACTCCGTATTTTTCAAGGATGGATTTTCCCTGATACTCGTGTAAATTCATGCTGGAATTATTTTTGTTGCAGCCTCTTGCCCGCAAAGGGGGTAAAAATAAGTAAATCGTTGCAAAACGTGGCCGTTATGATCAAAGATTTAATTTGGAGACGATGCTTCTTTGCCATTTGTGGGTGTAGATGCCTTAAAAACTTTCTGCATCATCAGCAATTACCTGAATACTTGTTTCCTTATTCTTAATAAACAGCTTTTCCAAATACAAAATCTAACTTCTTGCCTATGTTCGGAACAAGACTACTCCTCCTAGCCCCTTCCAAAACAACACCCTCCAACGGACTCCCATCTTCCTTCTTCCTTCTTCCCACGATCATCCAAAATGCCTCTTTGTACTCCTTCTTTATGGGCAGCAGTTTCCTCCGAAAGCACCCTGCTTTCCCTCCAGGGTTTTATCCAGGTTACTCCTTATTATGGTTTGTATGGAGGCAGAAATGGTGATGGTTACCGTCATCGGGGTGGTGCCGGTTGCCTTAAATTCCTCTTTCCAGTGCACCAAAGCCGCATCGTGCAATTGATACTCAAAAAGCGTACTCCCATCCGGATCCCCGGCGTAAAATATGATCCTGGCTGCTGTTAATGTACAAAATTCGCCTTCCGAGTGGTGGATGATCCAACGCAATAACCGGTCATCGCCATCTCCGGAGGTAAAAGCAAGGGTAACAAGCCCTCCCATAGGGATGGGGCCGGAACGCCCTGTTTTTGGGTTTACCGTTCTGTGGTATGTCAGTTGTGTTGATGACAACTCCCTTTGGGTTCCCGTGGCGAATAATTGGGCTTTTATCATGGGGGATATAATGGACAATGGAGAATTGACAATGGACAATTGGAGAGTGGAATATCGCTTCGTATCACTGCTGCCCAAAACGTTTTGGATAGCAATGACCAAGTTATCAATTCTTCAT
>CALLUQ010000195.1 GCA_938010565.1 uncultured Flavobacteriales bacterium | reverse complement strand
GAATTTTACGTTAAGGCCCGGCTTTTTCAGTGGATTATTTTTTCGGGATCATCGAGGGTGGAGAAGGCAGCCGGAAAAGTTAAAAAAGGTACGCTCCGATGATGGAGAAAAAGAGCCGTTTTCTCCTCCCAAAAAAGGCTGCTCAGAGTACATCCGGAGCAGCCTTTTATAAAAGAGGGAGGAAAAGTCTTCTTATTTTTGTGCCTTTTTTTCCTTGCGGAAGTTCTTTTTTTCTGATTTTCGCTTTTCTTCTTTTCCGGCATGTGCCAACCGGTAGGTTACGGATGCTCCTATAGTAGTACCACGGGTATAAACATCAAGGGGCCGGATGCCCTCCGGAGTCAACTGTTCCGTTTTAACCGCAGCGTTCAGGAGATTTTTAGCTTTCAGGCTGAAGTTCCATTTGTTCTTAATGTTTGCTCCTATAACCAGATTCACCGTATTCACGGGAAGTTCGTATACATCTCCCAAGCCGTAAATGCCTACCGAAGTGATGCGTTTGCCATATACATTGTAAGAAAGAGCAACCGATCCTTTAACATCGTTGCTCAGGTATTTTTCGTAGCTCAGGTCCAGGTTGGCAAGATAGGGAGAAGCGCCCTGGAGCGGACGTTTATCGTTGGTTTGTACCGTAGAAACATCGCCGCCTTCCGTATCCAGCGAAACCTGCGAATGAATGTAAGAGAGGTTGAGCCCCAGGCTCAGGTCACGAAGTACAGGTACTTTGCGGAACAAACTATCCAGTTGCTTGCGGACTTCAAATTCCAGGCCGGTAACGGAAGCACTGCTGGCATTCTGAAACGATTGCAATTGTCCCGAAGCAGTGGAAAGCATTGTTCTTTCAATCGGATTCTTAAGCCATTTGCCAAAAGCACTAAAAGCGATCAATTCACCATTGCGCGGATACACTTCGAAACGCACGTCAAAGTTATAATTGCTGCCGTTAATCAGTTCGGGATTACCCCGGGTCTTTACCCCGGCAAATACTTCGGTGTATTCAAAAGGCGCTACTTCCTTAAAGCCGGGCCGGCTGATGGTTTTACTGGCACTTACACGAATGATGTTTTTTTCGTTTACCATATACCGGGCAATAAAAGCCGGCAAAATATCGGTGCTTTCGATCAGCTCATTCCTCAGAAAAACAGGCTGCTGCTGATCGCGGAAAGTAATGATTTGTTTGCCTTGTTCAAAACGAACACCGGGATAGAGATAAAGCTTGTTTTTGATGCGGATGTCGGTGTTCAGAAAGGCAGATCTGATCGATTGGGTAGCCGTGTGTTCGGAAGCCGGATTTGGAACTTCTGCAATGCTGAATACCCCTTGATCATGGGTTTCATGGTTGATGTAACTGTCCGGATCATTCGGATCTACCCCTTCCGGGTAATACACATCCATATCCGTCATGCCAAATGTAAACTGCCGGTAGTCAAAAAAACGGGTTTTGTCTTTTTCCTGCACCCCTGCTTCAATGCTCCAGACCGGTGCAACCTCGCCGGCATCATTTTTTATTTGTTTCAAAACATACGTTAAAGCACCCTTTTTGCTCCACTCGCTTTCGTTCAAATCGCTAAAAAAGCGGTGGTTGTCCAAACGATCAATGGCATTTACCACATACTTGCCCTGATCGTCGTATAACCATACCAGTTGTTTTCGGTCCGGCTCCTTGCTGTTGGCTTCGTTATTCGATAAAGCCCAGTGAAAAGTTAAACGATCCGATGTAAGGAAAGTATGCTTACCGCTGATCTGCTGGGCAAGCAAATTGTTTTGCCGGTAGGTCATCCGGCGGCTGAAAATGTTGTGCTCATAATCGAAATGGTAACCATCGGTTTCCAATACCGCATCCGAAGAAAGGTTCACAAAAAGCAGGTTATAGGAAATGTGGTGTTTTTTGTTGATCCGGAAGAAAGCATTTCCGAGTACGGAACTATTGGTATTGATGGTGTACTTGTCGTACTCATAATTCAATTGCACATCGTTTTGCAGGTTGATGATCCGGTAGGTCCCTTGTTGGAAAGCATTGCTGGTTCCATGAGAAGCCACCAGCAACAAACCAACGCCTGCATCATCGTTTAACCCGGGAAGATCATAGTAGTTACCGGCAAACAATCCGACCGAAGCATTCGGCAAGGCCGTTTTATCTACCGGCGAAAGGTTTTTTCTGAAAGGAAGATCATTGTTTCCGGAAGTTTGTCGACTGTCGTAGTTGGCGGTATTTAGTATGGATGCAGGAATATTACGGGACCTGTCATTTATATTTATCCCCCGGAAGAAGTTTTTTCCGCCGTTATACGTTTTGATCTGCCGGAAAGTACTGTTGGTATTGTATCCCGTACCAAAGCTGATGTTGAACGTAGGCTCTTCGGGATAGTCTTTGGTGCGTATATCGATGGCACCACCGGAAAAATCTCCGTAAAGGTCGGAAGTAAATGCTTTTTTAACACTCAGGCTACTCACAATGTTGGTGGGGAAAATATCGAGCGGTATTACCTTCTTATCCGGATCGGGAGAAGCAACAGGCATCCCGTTAAGGTAGGCCGAATTGTAACGATCGCCCATGCCCCGGACAAATACATGACGGGAACCCACAACAGAAAGCCCTGCTACTTTGGAGAGGCCCGTTGCTACATCCGAAGAACCCGTTTTGCCTAACTCTTTTGCTCCGATGTTTTGCTCCAGCCCTTTCGCAGCTTTCCGCTCCATCAGCTGTATCGCCTCCGTTTCATTGTTTTTTCTGGCTTCCACATTAAACGTTGTAAACTCATGGCTGGTAGAAAACATCTCCACTTTTTTCGAAACAACACCACCGTCCGTCACTTCAATCCTTGTCGTATCGGATAAAAAGCCCAGCACACTGGTAATCATGGTATAGTTTCCTGGCTTTACTTCTATATGGTAGGTACCATCTACATCAGAAACGGTTCCTTTCCAGATCTCCAGTAAAAGAATGTTGGCAAACGGAATAGCCTGTTCTTTGCCATCCACCCGTTCTACGATTTTTCCGCTGATCTGTCCGCTTTGGGCCTGTACAACAGTTGTCATACATAAAGCAAACCATAATGCAACTAGTTGAAATACTTTGACTTTCATCTTAATGCAGTTGTGAGTAGTTTATCATGATACAAAGAACTTCACACAACTTTAGATCAGCGTAAATTTTGAGTTATTAAAAAGTTAAGTTTGAATGCAGGTATGTTAAGGCTAGGAAAATAACGCTTACGCTCCGATGCTTTGGGATTGATTTTATCCGTAAGAACGAGCGTTGTCGGCTTAACGATTTATTAACACGGGCGAGTACAAGGGAAATCCCTTTTCTGTTGCTGATCCGAACCACCGTTGTCCTGTTTTTCAAGAACGCATTCCATCACCGATCTACGTGGCGTAACCGGCTCTCATTCAAAAGGCAAAACATAAAAGTGATTCTCGCTGAGGTATTCAGCGTTGTTGAGGCAACGCAGGAAGGAATGCGGTTTGTTTTGTGAACAAAGGCTTTACAGACAATGCAACCGAGCGATCCGGGAAGGGTCGGATCCGGCCGAACAACGAAAGAAACAACCGATTTGCAGCAGGCCATCTTTTTATTGGGCCTTTACCAAGCAATTACATGGGCCCCATAGGCGTCATAATCGCTTTCTTGCCATTGCACTTGCGGGAAGCTCCGGCGCAGGATACCAGTATGGATGCACCGAAGAGCACCGCCAGGATCCATCCGATCCGTCTTTTGTTTGTATGATCCATTTTCTTGTTTTTACCTTTATGAAACGAGGAATGTAGCATAATATTTCGAACCTCCGGCAAAGTATCCGAACAAGCCCGAATATAATCCGGCTATCTGCGCAAAGTATCCACCCAAAGGGGCTGGAATACATAATCGAAATCAGGGTGTGCGATCTGAACATAACCAAACACTCCGATTTCCCGGGCTTTTTCGGACCTGGACCTGTAGTGCTGCAACAATTGTTGAAAGTGAGGAGCCGGAATGTGTGTGGCTGCATGAAACAAACGATCGGCATCCGTTTTCAGCAGCCGGGCACTGTGCTCAAGGAGAGCCAGAGCGACGAAGGTAGTGTGGTAGTAATGGTGTCCGTTTTCGAAGGCCAGGGCCTTTATCCCGTTTTTGAGATAACCGGGATTGCGGTAACGCACCGCCCAAACGGAAGCATGTAAACCATAGGCCAGCAACTCCCGGGATAAACGGTTGTCGGGTGTTGCTATATGCGCAGCCAGTTGTTCCGGAGAAGCCTGGCCAAGTACTTCCAGAAGCGAATCGATCGGAGAAGCCGACCAGTTGGCCGGCAGATCCAACAGGGCATTAAAATGATTCTCCGCAGGCAGTGGAATAGGCTGCGGAAGCGTATCGGAAGCCTTGGCAATGCTGTCGCGCCTTCTGTCGTTCAGTTCGGCTGAACTCGGACCGCAAGAAAGCAAAACAGAAACAGAAAACAGATAAAACAGAAAAAAGCGCATCAATTTAAATGTAACCTACCATGATTGATCACTCCAATGGCCCGGCCTTTCAGGCGCATGCCCATAAACGGAGTATTTTTTGATTTGGATTGCCAGTTGTTTACAGACGGTTGCCACTCCAGCTCCGGATCAAACAACGTAAGGTTAGCCGTTTCGCCCACCTTTATTTCCGGTATTTTTAAACCCAGTATTTTTCTGGGATTGTGGGCCAGTATCAAAACCAACTGATCCAGATCAAGAATCTCCGCCAAAGCTTCGAGTGCATTTGAGAAAGTAGTTTCCAGCGAAGAGATCCCAAAAGAAGCATGGCCGAATTCCAATTTTTTATGCTCAATGTCTTCGGGCGAATGATCGGAACAGATCACATCTATAGTACCGTCTTTCAAGCCGGCTTTTAAAGCTTCGACATCGGCTTTGCTCCGCAAAGGAGGATTTACCTTGTAATGGGAATCAAATCCTTTCAGTTTTTCTTCACTCAACACCAGGTTATGGGCAACAACCTCTGCGGTTATGGCCAACCCTTTGGCTTTGGCCTCGCGGATCAGTGCAACACCTTCCCGGGTGGAGAGGGTTGCAAAATGCACTTTTGCACCGGTATATTCCACCAGGCTCAAATCGCGTTGCAGGCGCATCGACTCGGCAATGGAAGGAATGCCTTTTAATCCCAACATGGTGGAAACGTTACCTTCGTGCATCTGGCCTTTTTCCGCCATCCGCTCATCCTGAGGAAAAGCAATGGTTAAACCGCCAAAGCTACGGGCATACAACAAAGCCCGGTTCATCAGGTTTGGATCTGCCACGGCCTGTTTGTCATCTGTAAAAGCAAGGGCTCCGGCCTGGTGCATATCGTACATTTCCGACATTTCCTTTCCCGCACCCGCATCGGTTAAAGCGCCGGCAGGAAAAAGGTCTACAATATGGTTTCGGGTTTTATGGATGAGGTATTCCACATCCGATTTCCGATGGATGGGCGGAACCGTAGAGGGCATCACCAAAACCCCCGTAAATCCGCCGCTGGCAGCAGCAGCAAGGCCACTGTTCAGATCTTCTTTGTACTCTTCTCCGGGATCTCTGAAATTGGCACGCATATCCATCCACCCCGGCGACAGGTGCAGGTTTTCTTTTTCTACCCACTCAGCGCCTTCCGTGTTTTCAATGGCATTCTCTACAGCGACAATGGTTCCGTTTTCGATCAACACATCTTTTACCCGTCCGTTGTAGGTTGATCCGGGGTCAATGATCGTTGCTTTTTTAACGAGTATTCTCATCTTTTCAAGCCTTCTTTTAACCTTTCCACAAACGCAATAACAACACTTCCAACCCAAGAAAGATCAGTACAAAAATAATGCACCATTTCCACAAAGGGGTTTCGTCCGGCCGAACCGACCCCATACCACGAGCAGAAGTGTTGATATCCGCAATACTAAAATTGGTGAGCCGGTAGGTTTCGATAGCAGCTTTAATATCGTTTTTGGAGAGTGCTTCCAACTCCGACTCGGTACGTGGGTAGTTGAAACCCAGCCCGGCCACCGCTTCCTTGTTCCATTCCAACTGATAATTTCCGGCTTCCTGTATGCGATGGTGCAGTAAAACACTCGTACGGCCTCCAACAGATCGATGGCTGGCAATGAACTCAAAGCCGTTGTCCGGATGTTTTACTTTAAAGGCATGTTCTCCGGAAGTGTTGAACCCGCTCAGTTCTGTCGATCCGTCGCGGCCGATCACGTAGAACAATTTGCCCGATGGCACACTCAGCTCTGCCATGCGCAGCAAGCTGGTTACATAAATGGCATGCCGGGTAAAGTTGCTGAAATCGGACGAAAGCGAAACGGATGATACATACACTTTTCCTTTTCCGTGATCATAACCGGTAAGGAAAGGAGCGCCGTTTTGCAAACGCAATAAAAACTCCTGGCCGGAGCGGATGCTTTGCCGAATGCTGTAGTGCTGTAAGACTACGGGCAGGTCAATATTTTCCGGTACCATTTCGAATACGTTGCGATACACCGGATGATCGAGGTTGATCTTTACCACTTTTTGACGGGTGGTATCCAGTTTTTGATACGGGTTGGCCCGCACCAGACCAAAGAGATCATTATAGCTTTGCACATCAATGTTGGCACTCGGAACCACAAACAAACTGCCGCCATTTTCGACAAAACGGGCCAGCTCCCGTGCCATTCCGGAAGAAATTTCAGGAAGATTTTCCAGAACAATAAGATTGAACTCACCCAACCGGGAGTAATCGATGTTGCGATCGCCGGTTTGTTGGAAAAGATAAAAAGCATCGTTTTTAAAAACAGGAGCAATGTAACTTTGAGCAGCATCATTCCGGCTGTCTTTTATATTCAGCACAAAAATTCTGTCTGCCACTTTGTAACTAAAATAATACCGGTCGTCAAAAGTAATCGGATGATCTGTAATGGCTACCTCTGCCCGTTGTATTCCCGGAGTGGTATGGGTAAAGCGCAACACCGTATCAACGGTACCTCCGGGGGCAATGCTAAAGCTGCCCAGGGCTTTTTGTTGCCCGTTGATGAAAAGTTTGAGGGGAAGGTTGTTCAGCGTATTTTTTCCTGTGTTCACCAACCGGACGTTTAACGCTTCCTGCTGATTGAGTTGCCTTACCGGATGATCAAACCAAACAGAATCTACATAAACATTCGATTTTTCCTGTGCCTGTAAAGGAATACACACCACCTGAACGGAAGAATCTGTTTTTATTTCAGCCCAGTTGGTCACACTTTTTTGAAAATCAGTCAGCAAAAAACTCTGTTTGGAAACTGCATTGCTGTTGCTCAAAACATCGTATTGCCGGAAGAGCACCTCCGCAAGGCTTCGGCTTGCGGGCGAAATTTTTACCTCATCCAGCAACTCCAAAAAATCTTCGCGGTTGAGCAAACGTTGGTGTCGGCTTTCAAAGTCGTTGGTGATCAGTTGGAATTTATCGGCAGCATTAAAATGCTTTACTTTTTTACCGATGCTTTGTTTGGCCAGTTCCAGCAAACGCCCATCCGAACTTACCGCATCCATACTAAAGCTATTATCGAGGTAAAACGAAACCGCTTTATTGCCCGTTATTCCATTGGCCTGGCCCGGAACGTAGGGCTGTGCAAAGGCAAAAACCAGCAAAGAAAAAGCCAGCAATCGCATCAATAAAACCAACAAATTCCGGAGCCGGTTCCGGGAGCGGTTTTCCTGTTTTACCTCGCGCAAAAAACGCACATTGGTAAACCGAACCTTTTTAAATCGTCTGAAATTTAAGAGGTGAATGAGAATGGGAATGGCAAGGATTGCCAACGCATAAAGAAATTCAGGATACACCCACTTCATTAGCAAGCAAAGATAATTGAAAATTCCACTCTTGATGAACGTTTTGGAGAAATAGTTACCGGGGTGTAAAGATGGTTAAAAAAACGCGGTATTCCACTTGCCTGTTGAGGATCATTGGTTACAAGTTGCCAACGATCCGCATCATTTGCGGCATTTTTTAAGCCGGAGCCTTGTGTAAGGGCCAGATGAAACCGAACCACAACCCTGCTACCCCGAGAAAATTTTTATCCGGTTCCTTGTGGGGCTTTTCCGTTCCTTGTGTGAAATCAGATGCCGCCGTTCCGTTCGTAGGACTTTATGCATTCTGTTATTTCTGATTTGCCCCGTGTTGCCCTAAGTCCTATATTTAGTTTTGGTTAATTTTTTCATATGGATTTGGGTATACAACGGGTAGAGGAAGCTTTTTGCATGTTTCATGATGGTAAGATCGATCAGTTTCATTTCGAAAATAACCGGCTCAACCTCCGTATACGTATCCGTTACCTGGCCGAAATGGTCGACCCTTGTTTCTACGATTTTTACGTTACCCTTAACCATTGTTATTGCGTTTGGCTCAAGCCATGGAGCATTGGCCTTCCTCCTTTAACGGATATGCACATGTTAAGCACTTTTACGTACGACATTCTGGAGGCACGATCGTACAACGGAATGGTGGAAGTAAGTTGTACCATCAACGATCCCGATGACCTTTATCGCGGTGGAGAACTGATGCTTGATGTAACTACCATTCAGGTATACGATGAGGTATTCAACCGCATTTCGGTGGATGACCTGAAGAGTTTTTCAAAAAGATACTGGAGTCAGAGCCTGGCTTAGTTCGCTCTTAAAAACCTTCAAAAACGCCTAGCCCGAACAAGGCAAAATCATATTTAACAGGATCGGTAGCATCGTACTTGCGCAATTCGTTGTCCAACTCTTGTACTGCTTTCCAGTCGTTTTGCCTGCGGCTGAGAAGACCCAGTTTTCGTGCTACATTTCCGGTGTGAACATCAAGCGGTATGGAAAGTTGATCTGTTCCGATCCCTTTCCACAAACCAAAATCGACTCCCCGGTTATCGTTTCTTACCATCCACCTTAAAAACATATTTAACCGTTTGGAGGAAGACCCCTTTGAAGGATTGGGAACGTGCTTTTGGGTACGTTTTTCGTGTTCCGCACCAAAAAACCAGTTGCGAAAACCCAAGATAGCCGCACAGGTATCCGTACTGTCTTTTCCGACCCCGCGTACAAATACCGGCTCCAACCCTCCTTCTTCCCGATAAGCGGCAGCCAGCCGCTGTAGAAAATAACGGCAATCGATGCCGTTAAACGTACGGTGTACAAAGGTGTTGAACCGGTCGAGTTCTTTGCCGGTGGCATTCACCACAAAATCGTGGGGAGCCAGATCCATGTTTTCCACCAACCGGTTGCCGTTGCGAATAATTACCGGGCGCTGCCCCCAGGCAATGGTAGCCACCAGAAAAGCACTGATCTCAATGTCTTCTTTTCGGCTAAAACGGTGGGGAATGGAGATGGGATCGTTTTCAATAAAGTCGGGGTGGTTGTACCGGTGGTACTTTTCTTCAAGAAAAGCATATCTGTCAGCGATCATGAGATGGGGTTTCAGCATCCGGGGTACTATCCGAACTTATTACACCATCTTTTATCACCAGTTTGCGATCGGCAAGGTTGGCCAGCTCTTCGTTGTGGGTAACGATAATAAAGGTTTGTTGGTACTGATCGCGCAAATCGAAAAACAATTGATGCAAATCGCGGGCAGATTGAGAATCAAGGTTTCCGGAAGGCTCATCGGCAAGCACAATAGCCGGCCGGTTGATCAGCGCACGTGCAACGGCCACTCGTTGTTGTTCTCCACCCGAAAGTTGAGACGGTTTGTGGTCCATTCTGTCATGCAGGCCCAAAAACTGCAACAGTTCTCCGGCGTGGTTTTCCACTTCGGAACGGTTTCGGCCCTGGATCAGGCCGGGGATGATCACATTTTCGAGTGCCGTGAACTCGGGAAGTAAATGATGGAACTGAAAAACAAAACCAATTTCTTCGTTCCGGAAACGGGCCAGGCCATCATCGCCCAATTGCCGGTAAGTGTAGGGGGTGTTTTCGTTCCAGTGCCGGTCGTTGATCACAATGGTATTGGAAATCCCGTCATGCAAACCGTTTTCGGGCTTTTTTGCAAAAAAGGAGAAGGCTTCACCCGGTACAAGGCGCCCCAACGACCTTAATAAAATGGTGCCAAAACCCGGTTTTTTACCAAATTTGGTAATCACCCGTGTTCCGGTGAGTAATTTTCCGATCGTTTTTCCCGTAAGCCATTCCAATACCAAATAATATAGGGTACCAAGGGCCGAAATGGCTCCCAGATGAAACAATCCTTTCTGAAACCAGTGTTCATCCAGCAGGGTTTCGGGCGTATAATATCCGTAAAGCGCAACCATCAGAGCAAATTCCAAGGCAACAATAAGAGCAAGGTCGAACAGCCCATGGAATAAACGTTTGTACCATTCGGCATAAATGGTGGATGTGTTTCCTTGTTTCCGAATGGGTTGGTCGTTAAAATAAACGGTCCCTTCATCGGGATAATCGAGCGTTCCAAGGATCTGCAACAAAGTGGTTTTGCCTGCCCCGGAAGCACCAACAATGGAAATGATCTCTCCTTTCCGGATGTCGAGATCAATGCCTTTCAGCACTTCAATCTCACGATAACGGCGTCTGATATTTCGGGTTCGGATCATTGGCGCAAAATAACATTATCAACCCAAAAAAAGCCCCATTCCGACAGAAAGTTCGAGTGGGTAAAGCGACAAGCATCATTCGGTTTAGGATCCGCTCAGAGTTTAGAACTTCCCATCTGTCAGCTTTCCCAAGCCGGCACTCATTTCTATCCAACGGTCTGTTTCAAATGTAATGACCCGTATTTCTGCGGGTTGCAAACAAATGTATGCACAATCGGACACATCATTTGCGAATTGAGACAAACCGGGATTGTGGCCGATCAACAGCACGTGGTTCTTTTCATCCGGAAGCCTTTCAACATGGTTGAAGAGCGCAACCCGACCGGCCAGGTACAACTCCGGAAACAGGTGGAGAGGAGTTTCCGGAAACAATTGCAAAACAGCCGATGCCGTCTGGCGGGTCCGCAAGGCCGCACTGCAGTGGATCAGCTCCGGTTGATGCCCTTTTTCCACGAGCCATTGCGCCACATTTTGAGCTTCGGCCAGCCCTTGCGCATTTAACCTGCGTTTTATATCGTCGGATGTATCCCATCCGGCTGTGCCGTGGCGTAAGAGATAGAGTGTTTTCAACGGTTTCCGATCAATAAGGCAGAAGGTTCAAACGGAACACCCCATACCGGGTGCCCCATTCAAAACGATGCAACGACAAGGTAGGCATGGAACATCAAAGGCTTTGCATTTCTTCTTCTTCGCGGATGGCTTTCCGGAAGATGATATTTTCGTCAAATACATCGACCACAATGGTTTGGGATGGGTCTACCGTTTTTGCCAGCAATTCCCTCGACAGTTGGTTCAGGATCAGTTTTTGGATGGCTCTTTTTACGGGCCGTGCCCCAAATTCCGGGTCCCAACCTTTTGCAGCCAGCCAGATCAACGCTTCATGCGAAGCCGTTAAACGAATGTTCTGCTTCTTTAGCCTTTTGCTCAACAACTCCAGTTGGATTTCTACGATTTTTACAATGTCCTGTTTGTTAAGCGGAACAAACAGAATGGTTTCATCAATGCGGTTCAAAAATTCCGGACGCAGTTTTTGTTTCAGCAGCACGGATATTCCCGCTTTTAGGTTTTTGATCATTTCATCGCCATCTGCATTGGGCAGCATTTTATCAAAAGCTTCCTGGATCATATCCGACCCGAGGTTGGTAGTCATGATGATGATGGTATTCCTGAAATTCACCGTGCGGCCTTTGTTATCGGTTAACCGGCCATCGTCCAGTACCTGAAGTAAAATGTTGAATACATCGGGATGGGCTTTTTCTATTTCATCCAGCAGCACCACCGAATAAGGCTTGCGGCGTACGGCTTCGGTCAGCTGTCCTCCTTCGTCGTAGCCTACGTATCCGGGAGGCGCTCCTACCAAACGACTTACGGAATGTTGCTCCTGGTATTCGCTCATATCGATGCGTGTAAGCGCAGCCTCATCGTTGAACAGGAGCTCGCTCAGGGCTTTGGCCAGCTCTGTTTTTCCTACTCCGGTCATGCCTTTAAAAAGGAAGGAACCAATGGGGCGTTTATCGTCTTGCAAACCGGATCGGCTTCGGCGTACGGCATCCGAAACGGCCACTATGGCTTCATCCTGACCGACTACCCGCCTGGCCAGTTCTTCTTCCATACGCAGCAATTTATCCACTTCACTTTCCAACATCCGGTTAACGGGAATGCCGGTCCAACGGCTCACTACATCGGCAATTTCTTCGGCATCTACCTCTTCTTTGATCATGGAATCGCCCGTTTGCAATTCTGCGAGCCGACTTTTGTACTCCTCCAGTTTTGTGGTGGTCTCTTTTATTTTTCCATAACGGATCTCCGCTACTTTTCCATAGTCTCCTTCGCGTTCGGCCTGATCGGCTTCAAACTTCAAGCTTTCAATGGTTTCTTTGTGTTGTTGTACCCCATCAATGATCTCCCGCTCGGCCTTCCATCGCGCCTTCAGATCGGAGCATTGATCGTTGAGGTTGGCCAGTTCCCGATTGATGCGATCGAGTTTTTGTTGGTCGTTTTCCCGTTTAATGGCCTCCCGTTCAATTTCCAGTTGCATGATCCGGCGCTCAATATCATCGAGTTCCTGCGGTTTGGAGTTCATCTCCATGCGCAATCCGGAAGCACTCTCATCGATAAGGTCGATGGCTTTATCAGGCAAAAACCGATCGTTGATGTACCGTTGAGAAAGTTCCACGGCACTGATGATGGCTTCATCCTTGATCAGTACTTTGTGATGGTTTTCATATTTTTCTTTGATGCCCCGCAAAATGGAAATGGCATCTTCTTTCGAAGGTTCATCTACCAATACTTTTTGGAAACGGCGCTCCAAGGCTTTGTCTTTTTCAAAATATTTCTGGTATTCATCGAGTGTGGTTGCACCAATGGCACGCAACTCTCCGCGAGCCAGTGCGGGTTTCAGAATGTTGGCAGCATCCATCGCTCCTTCTCCTCCGCCGGCTCCAACCAGGGTGTGGATTTCATCGATGAAAAGCACAATATCGCCATTGGCAGTTACCACTTCCTGGATCACCGCTTTGAGGCGTTCTTCAAATTCGCCTTTGTATTTTGCTCCGGCGATGAGTGCTCCCATATCCAACGAATAAATCACTTTCTGCAACAAGTTTTCGGGAATATCTCCGTTTAAGATCCGATGCGCCAACCCCTCGGCAATGGCTGTTTTTCCCACACCGGGTTCGCCAATGAGAATGGGGTTGTTTTTGGTTCTTCGCGATAAGATCCGAAGTACCCGGCGGATCTCCTCGTCCCGTCCGATCACAGGATCTAATTTCCCATCCTGTGCCAGCTGGTTGAGGTTGCGGGCATATTTTTCCAGGGCATTGTAGGTATCTTCCTGTCCTGCAGAGGTTACTTTCTGGCCTTTCCGAAGTTCCTTTATGGCTTCTTTGAGATCGTTTTCCCGAATGCCATTGTCTCTTAAGAGTTGGGCAGCCGTATCGTTGCCCGCAAGAATGGCCAACAGCAGGTGTTCAATGGAAACATACTCGTCATCCAACTCCCTAAGGTAAGCATGGGCCTTGGCTATGGCCATTGTGGCACTTCGCGATAAATGCGGTTCGCCACCATCCTGTTTGGGAAAACTTTCTATAATGCGATCCAGTGCCTGGGTAAATACCGGAACATGTATATTGAGTTTTTTCAGGATATAAGGAGTCACATTTTTGTCTACCTCCATAATCCCTTTCAACACGTGGGCACTTTCGATCATCTGCTGTCCGTAGCTTGTTCCAATGATGAGCCCTTGTTGAATGGCCTGTTGCGACTTAATGGTAAATTTGCTGAAATCCATAACGGAACCTCCTTTTTATTTTTTTGGTGTTGCTTGTTTCTTTACAAGGATTGCTCCAATTGCATCCGGCATGAAACATTCGGCCAAACTGGCCGATCGCAGTTAAAATCACTGTCAAAATGACGGGTTTTGCTACACGCGTCAGTAAAACTTTCAGGCGGTCAGGAAATTACGGATCGTTGCTTTTCAATCCGGCAGATGTACCCATGATGATCGCATCCGGTTTGTGCTCGTTTTTTATTCGGAAAAAATGCAACCTAAAGCCATACGCATTGTTTTTTCCCGATCTTCATACGGAATGCATCCCAACCTCCGTTTTGGACTAAAAACACGTACCAAATGCCAGCAAGTAAAAAAAAGAAGTACAAACTACAAAATGCGTGTTCTTTTTTTGTGCAACAAGTAGGGTTCTTTCTTCTGGTTTCCTGTTTTCTGATCTTTTCGGGTTTTCGGAATGATTGCACGATCCGGAGCGGTAAAAAACACCTTGCGGCAGCACCGGCCTTTCCCGATACGGCAACGAAATACAAGGCCATCGGTGATTATCCTGTTCCTGTTGGTTATGAGCGTGTTGCTTTAAAAGAGCCTGCCTTTGGAAGGTACCTCAGAAATTTTCCGTTGCGAATGGACCAAGACACCGTTTATTTGTACAACGGATCGCCAAAACGGAACCAGCATGTGCATGCGGCTATTCTTGACCTACCCATTGGAAAGCGCGATTTGCAGCAATGTGCAGATGTGGTGATGCATCTGCGTGCAGCATACCTTTACCGGCAAAAGGCATACGATAAAATTCGTTTTCATCTGGCCAGTGGAAAAATAGCCGACTATCAAAAATATGCAAAGGGAGATTACAGTGAGAAAAAATTTCAACAGTACCTGGTCCGGGTGTACAGTTATGCCAATACCAGATCCTTACGAAAGCAAATGACCCCGGTAAATGTACAAAACATGCAGGTAGGCGATGCATTTGTGCAAGCGGGCCAGCCCTACGGCCATGCTATGATCGTGGTAGATATGGCCATGAATAAAACAACCGGTAAAAAAGCCTTTATGCTTGCTCAGGGTTTTATGCCGGCTCAGGATGCCCAATTGGTGATCAATCCCCAAAGTGCAAAAAACAGTCCGTGGTACGATCTGGATTTTGGGAATGTTTTGATAACCCCCGAATGGCAGTTTGATGCAACAGATCTGCGCCGTTTCAGCACGGATTGAACAAAGCCCGGGCACCACAACAAAAAACATTTACGGAATAACATGGCCGAAAATTAACTTCAACGTGTGTGCATGTATGCCTGAGTTCTGATCCGCCCTTTCTTTTTGGTTCCGGCTTTTCCGGTTCCGATGAGGTGTATTGCCGGAATCTTGCTGGAAGAAGGAGCGGTGTTTAGCTTGAGCAACATGGAGTTGACGGCAAAGTACAGGCTGGTGGATAAGCAACTGAAGTTGGCCGCATCTGTTCATACCATTTGGAA
The DNA here is from genome assembly GCA_938010565.1 of uncultured Flavobacteriales bacterium. Taxonomy (GTDB): domain Bacteria; phylum Bacteroidota; class Bacteroidia; order Flavobacteriales_D; family CALLUQ01; genus CALLUQ01. The sequence continues at coordinate 762 of CALLUQ010000195.1, read as the reverse complement.
TACAGCAAGTAAAGATCTTGACAAAGGCCTGATTACCGGCTTTGATTACAATGCTGTTGGTGTTTTTGCACACGTTGGAGGAAGTTTTGCCCAAAGGGGATATGTCTTCACAGATGTCGGGTTGGTGTACACTACCAATGATTACAGCGACTATTTTCAGCAACACATTGAGGTGGGGTATCGCGTTCGCGTTGGACATGCCTTTTGGGTAAATGCGACCCTGGACATCAGAAAGTCGTTTGAAAACGGCAGCCAAAAAACCGAAACGCTGGTTCAAACCGGTTTGCATCCGAACGATCAGGAATGGGTAGGATTTGGGGCCGGCGTAGTTTACGAGATGAAAAACAACATGGGTTTCAACCTCTCTACCGGCGGAGCGATCACCGCGCAATACATGGGTATCTCGGCACCCATTACGTTGGGGGTATATAAGAAGCTCCTCTGAAAACCGAAGCTCGGCTCCGCAATATCATCCCGGCATATATCCTCTTCTCATCCTTAAGAACAGGGAGGTATATAAGGGCGGTCGGAAATGATCAATTCCTTATGCAGTAGGCCACACAGATCAATTTTCCATACGAATGTGTTCGTAAATCAGGAGGCATTCGGCACAACGTTTACCGGGATTGTTGTCGTATCTATAGGTCAATATTCGGGACCTATGCGTACAAAATTTGAACAAGATCCGAACCTTTTCACTTTACCCGTTTCATCGGCGAAATTCCCCGATTGATGCTTGTAACCGGAGAAATGAAGGTACAA
>CALLUQ010000194.1 GCA_938010565.1 uncultured Flavobacteriales bacterium | reverse complement strand
GAGCAAGGCACCATTACAGAACTGACTTACCTCAAAAACGAACATTTGGATCAGGATCTGAACCGAAAAGCAATTTTTGATCTCTACTGCACCAACGAACGAGGAGAAAAATTTATCGTTGAACTACAGAAAACGAAACAGAATTTTTTCAAAGACAGAACGGTCTACTACTCCACTTTTCCGATACGCGAGCAAGCCAAACGAGCCGGTTGGAATTATCAGCTGAACGCTGTTTACACCATTGCGATTCTTGATTTTGTATTTGATGAAGGAAAAAACGAACCCCACAAGTACAGATACGACATTAAGCTGATGGATCAGGAAACCTGCGATGTTTTCTACGACAAACTTACCTTCATCTACTTGGAAATGCCCAAGTTTCTCAAAACGACCGAAGAACTGGAAACCCGGTTTGACAAATGGTTGTATACTCTGAGAAACCTCAACAAACTGGATCGTATCCCGGAAGAACTCAAAGAAAAGATATTTGAGCGACTCTTTGAGACCGCAGAAATAGCAAAATTCAGTACCGAGCAACTCAACAGTTATGAAGATAGTTTGAAATATTATCGGGATCTGAAAAATTCACTGGATACAGCGTTTGAAGAAGGAAGAGAGGAAGGAGTCAAGCAGGGAATGGAGAAGGGAGAAAACGCCTTGATACGGCGCCTGAAAGAAAAAGGTAAGCCGATCGATGAGATGGTTGATTTAACCGACTTATCAAAGGAACGAGTAAAGGAAATAATAAGAGGCGAGGGGTAAACAGATGATAAAACAGCAAGTTCAAAACTAAATCCGGGGCAGGCTTTATCCCATCATGCTCTTGCATTATTGCTGTTTTTTGTTGGGGCGTATCTGCCTTGGCGAACGAATCAATGAAACGAGAGCTAATACTCCCTTACCAGTAATTTTTTCGCAAAAGCCAGCAGAGGTGCTTTCCGGTTGTTGGTAAGGGGCAAAGCTTCCAGGTATTTTAACCCTTCTTTATGGTATTGGTCGATCACCTTGCAGGTCTCTTCACGAATGTTGAGTGCATGGTAAAGTTGAATGACCTGTTGCACTTTATCCACAGGATTAGAGGTTAGTAAATCCTCCAGCTCTTTTTTCTGATCTGCTTCTGCTTTTTCGAGTGCGCGGATCAGGAGGTATGTTTTTTTGTTGGCAACAATATCACCCCCGGTTTGTTTTCCGACTTTCCGATGGTCTCCAAAGGCATCGAGTAAATCGTCCTGCAACTGAAAGGCCATGCCAATGCATTCGCCAAAATGCCGGATCTGTTCTGCGGATCCCATATCGGCATTTGCCAATATGGCACCGATCTTGAGCGAGCTTCCCAGTAAAACAGATGTTTTCAGGCGAATCATCCGGAGGTATTCGGGAATGGTAACATCCTTGCGTTGTTCATAGTCCATATCGAATTGCTGGCCTTCACAGATCCACAATGCAGTGGCATTAAAAATTTCCAGTACCGCCGGCAAATGTTTCGGTTCTGCTTTTCCAAGTTCCTGATAGGCTTTTACCATTAAGGCATCTCCCGAAAGGATGCCTACATTGGGGCTCCATTTTTCATGCACGGTAGCTTGCCCTCTCCGTATAGGCGCTTCATCCATAATGTCGTCATGAATGAGGGTAAAATTGTGGAAAATCTCCATGGCAAGTGCCGGGCCGATTACTTTGGCAGGATCGCCTCCGAACGCTTTATGCGACATCAATAACAACAGGGGACGAAGGCGTTTTCCGCCCAAGGTAAAAAAATAGCGCAAAGGGTCGTAAAGATCTCTGGGTTCCAGAGGGAACTGGGCTTGTCGAAGGCCTTTTTCTATTTGTTTCTGATAATCGAGAAGGGTATGCATTATTGTAACAGGGAAAGCAGGTAGGTACCGTAACCGCTTTTGATCAAGGGCTGTGCAATTTCCTGCAGTTGTTTTTTATGGATGAATCCTGTTTTATAGGCCACCTCTTCAATGCAACCGATCTTGAGCCCTTGGCGTTCTTCGATGATCCGAACAAAGTTACCTGCTTGTATAAGCGAAGCATGGGTTCCGGTATCGAGCCAGGCGGTTCCCCGGCTCAGGATGGCTACTTTGAGGTTGTTGTTTTCAAGGTAAATTCGATTAATGTCGGTGATTTCCAGTTCTCCCCGGGCTGATGGTTTTAGTTTTTTCGCCATTCCGACTACCTGGTTGTCGTAAAAATAAATACCCGGTATGGCGTAAGAGCTTTTGGGGTTTTCAGGTTTTTCTTCGATGGAAACCGCATGGCCGTTTTCATCAAAATCAACCACTCCATAGCGCTCAGGGTCGCTTACGTGATAAGCAAATACGGTTCCTCCTCCGTTTGTACCTACATCATTTGCTACTGCTCTGAGGTTTTTTTCCAGATCAGTGCCATAAAAAATATTGTCGCCCAAAATCAGTACAACCGGATCATCACCAATGAACTCTTCGGCAATAATGAATGCCTGAGCGAGGCCCTCCGGATTGGGTTGAACCGCGTAGCTAAATTTCATTCCAAGTCGGCTGCCATCTCCCAGCAAGTTCTTAAAATCGGGTACATCGTGCGGAGTGGAAATGATCAGTACTTCCTTAATTCCGGCCATCATGAGTGCGGATAAGGGGTAATAGATCATTGGCTTATCGTACACCGGCATGAGCTGTTTGCTTACAGCTATGGTTAACGGGTACAAACGTGTGCCGGACCCTCCGGCGAGGATAATGCCTTTCATAATCAAGGGTTATTTTCCGGTACTTTTTCTTTTATTTCCGGCTGGTTTTTTAGCCGCTGTCTTTTTTGGTGCCGCTTTTTTGCGCTTTTTCGCAGGGCCTTTGGCCGCGCGTTCATCGATTAATTGCGCCGCTTCCTCAAGCGTCAACTGATCTTTATCAACGCTCTTTGGAATGGTCGCA
>CALLUQ010000193.1 GCA_938010565.1 uncultured Flavobacteriales bacterium | reverse complement strand
AGCCCCCCAAAAAAAGTACCTTTCCATTGATTGGCCTCAGCTGTTGTGCGGGGTACCCACTGTGCTATGCCGTGAATGAAACGACCCCGGCACCACCTCAACTCCTTTCGTTGCACCGCGCTTCACCGGCCACCGCACTATTTCATACCCACCCAAATCCATCACCGCTTGGGTCGTGAAGCCACGCAATAGCACTAGTGGGTCGCCTCAACAGGTTCCGCCTTGATTTTTGGTTCTTTTCATTAAGGAAAATAACAGCAAGCCACTGATTTAGAGAAAATTACGTGATCCTGTATAAGGTAGGAATATCACCCTACATAAGCTTGTCGCCAAACCAGAATTATCCATTCGTTTTCAAGAATTAGATACCCTTGATCGTAACAATAACGGTAGGTATTGCCTTGTTTTGTGGTATAGCAATCCGTAAAATAACCGAAGTGAAACCCGGCAGCCACCAACTTTTCCTTTTTTTGTTTGTTTTTTCCTTTTGGGTTGAGTTCCTGTAAAATTCTGCGGTTCTTTCGCAAGATGTTGTTTACATTCCGGATGTAGTTGGTTGCATCGCGGTTTTTGCCGTTGTTGTGGTTGTTCCGGCAAGCATCAGAACAAAACTTTTTATCTGTACGGCCATACACAGGCATACCGCAGTCGAGGCAGTTTTTTTCCATTTCCCATTTCAATATTAGGGTTTCCTGTGTTCCTCTAAGTTCTTAAGAATATACCTTTATTCCAAAACAGAAAAGAAATTTTTATGTGCCGGAGTTTGTTCGGTCCGGCAAAAAAACGGCAACATGGAATGCAGCGGTTTTCATCTGGCATACCAACCGATCCTTTTTGATCAACTGAGCGAGCCATCGCAGTACGGCTGCATATATCCGGCAACAAACGCATACAGCAGCACAATTTTTAACTTATCTTATTCGATTACAGCGTGTTACGTAATCCGTAAAAACTCACTCCCTATACGAATAAAATTCAGGTATAATTTTTACATTTCAGATTCACAATTAATTGTGTACATTAAGCTCTTAATGAAACAAATAACATGCGCCCCAGCACTGACCTTTACGAACTGATCGCATCGCTCACCCTTTCTGAAAAACGTTATTTCAGGCTATTTGCCGGAATCCACATGAAAGAGGATCAAAAGAATTTTCTTTTGCTTTTTGATGAAATTGAAAAGCAAATTCTGAACGAGCAGCCTTACAACGAAGAGGCCATCACCAAAACCCTTCATGAGCAGTATTTCATTCGGTATTTGCCCAGGGTAAAAAACGACCTTTATCAAACCATTATGCAAAGTTTGCTCAATCATCATGAAAACAGTGTTGCAGCTTTCAGGATAAAGGATTTGTTGAAGGAAATACAGTTGTTGTTTCGGAAAGGTTTGTTCGGAATCTGTTATAAATCATTGCACCGAGCTAAAAAATTAGCCTTTGATTTTGATCAATTTCCGATCTTACTGGAAGTACTCAACTGGGAGCGCAAGCTCATTCAGGTTCAGTTGGGTGATCATCATTTTGAGCACAAGTTGATCGAAAACCTGAGGGAAGAACAGGAAGTCTTGACCATCTTGCAAAACATTTCGGATTTGCGATCGGTAACCGTTAAGGTGTTTATCCAAACCAATAAAAACCCCAACGGATCATTTACCAACTGTGCATTACAAGATTGGGTGGAAGCCTATAATGAATCCTCTACGGATGGTTGGTCTTCTTTTACCGAACAACGCCTTTTTCATGTGCTTTCGAGTATTTATCATTTTCGGAATAAAAATTTTCGAAAAGCCTACCACCACCAATTGCTTTTGATTGATCTGATGAAGGCCAATTCACAATTCATCAAAGAAGAGCCTTTTGTTTTTCTGTTTATGTACAACAATTTGCTAAATACATGTGCTGAAATACGAAAATACGATCAGATAGAGGAATTGATCGATGAAATGCGTCAGATTTGTGAAAACCATCAGATTCCTCCTTCGGAGAGCATCGATATGTATTTGTTCTTTATTACGTATATCCACCAACTGAACCTGTATAACATTACTTGCCGATATGAACAAGGCTATAAAGTATTGCCGGCTGTAATAACCGGCATGGAACGATACAAAGGGCGCATCAATATTGATAAGGAACTGGAGTTGTGTTCTCGGGTCATCTATTTCACCTTTGCCCGAAACGATTTTAAGCTTTGTATGCAATGGGTAGAGCGCATTCTTCAGCATAAACAAACGGGTATCCGCAACGATATTTTCAGCCATGCCCGCATCATGAAAATGATTTTACTTTTTGAAATGGGAGAGTGGAATGCCTTGAAAAACAGCACAGAAAGTTATACTGAAAAGACAGGAAAAAAATACCACGGCCTGCACCTGGAAAAAGTTTTCGCAACTCACTTCTGCAAATGGTTCGAAAGCCCGGAAGAAAAACGCAAAATTTTACAACGCCTCAAAAGTACAATGGAAGGCTTAATGAGCGATCCTCAGGTGAATATTGCAATGAATTATTTCGATTACACCTCGTGGGTCCGAAGTAAACTCAATAAAACGACCTTTGCACAGGAAAAAAGATTGGTGCTGAATTGATCCCTTCTTTTTAGCTTTGCAGCATGAACCGTTGCCAAGCCCTTCAAGCGTTAGAATTATTTTCGGATGCGGATGCGGAAAGTATCGCAGATGCACTAGACGACATGGTTTTTCCGATAAGGGATTATGTACTGCGAAATACGCCTGTTCCGGCTTTGTTTCTTTCCAGAATGCGTCAGTTGAAACGTTGGATGAAAGTGCAACAAACCTTGGGGATCCGGAATGAAACGATCGGGTTTGAAACGATCGACTACAAAGAACATCCGGCAGAGTTGGTGGAGTTCTTGCGTTGGTACAGCCTTCGTAAAAGCAAGTTGTTGCTGAACATCGCAAAAGGGTTACAACCCGCTTTAGTGTTGGAAGGCATGCAAGGTTTGTTGCAATTACAGGAAGCCTATAACCAAAAAGTAGCCGCCCTTTTAATGCCTGATTCAAAGAATAAAGACAACATAAAAGTAGGAAAGCAGGCGGATGCGGGAGTTTTTATTCGCACCTGGATCGCATGGCATAAAAAAGGAGCCCCTTTCCATGGCAGCGCTTTTTTAATGCTACAGACCGAAGTGCAGCGGACCCGGAATTTATTGGCCTTACCGGGATATAAAGCGGCATGGATGAAGGCTGAAGATGAATTTTCGTAATTTTGTGGCCGAAACCATTGGGTATGTGCAAGGAAAAACGTTTGAAAAACCTGAAGGCCGAGCTGGAAAAATCCTCCTGGCCGGCTGTTTATCTGTTTAAATTCATTGTTCCGTCGGACCGGGAGCGCCTGCGTCAGGTATTGGCCATTTTTGAGACCGGCAATGCTTCCGTTACGACCAAAAAATCGTCAAAAGGAAAATACATTTCCGTTTCGGCAAAAGAACAGATGACGGATGTGGAAAGCATCATCCGGAAATACGAGCAGGCATTCAAAATTGAAGAACTGATCGCTTTATGATCGTGCTTGAAGGATTTGCCTTTGGCCTATTGTGGCAGGTTCTGTTGTATGCCATTTTAATCATTACAGGGCTGTATATCACGTATAAAACAATTCTTCGGATATTAACCGGCTACAAGCCTGTAAAACATTATGCGGTTTTGCATCCCTTCGGAGAACCTTTTGTTTCCGCTACCACGGAAGTAACTTACAGCCTTAACGCCAAAGAGAAAGTAAAACTGGAAGTGCTGAACCTCCGCAACGAACATTTGCTTACACTGGTCAACGAATCCAAAGAGGAGGGCAACCATAGTATTGTTTTAAAAACAGATGATTTCCCCAACGGTGAATACAAATTAAAGTTCACCACTCCTGATCGCACTTCGGTTAAAAGGATGCTGATATACAATAAAGGATCGGTATAAGGGCCATGGGGTTATGAAGACGAAACGGCTTTGGCTTTATGTGCTTTTAATGCTGACCTTCCGGCAAGGGATCGCACAACCGGAGCAAATGCCAGCCAATGTTCGCATAGCATTCGGTTTGCCTACACCCGTAGGAAATCCGTCTTTCAAAAAATGGGTAAGCGGCATTGCAGAAGTTCACCTCGGCATACAAACTACCCTGGGGCGTACGTTTACTGTGGGCGGAAACATCATTTATCACTACTATAAAGTAAATCATCTGAAAAGCCCCGAAATGCCGGATGGCAAATTCCATTTTTTTGCCGGTGCAGTGAAACTGGGGTATGAAAAATTTGCAGGCGAACGTATTTTTTATGATTTCAATGTCAGAACAGGTTACAGTTTGGTGAACCTTTACGGAGCAACCTGTGCTGCTGTTGAAGGAAGAGCGGGAAAAGCCCTGGATGCAGGGTTGTATTTCGAACCTGCCGCAGGTTTGTTCCTGCTCAGTGAAGGCAATCTGTCATTTGGTCTCACTTTTTCCTATGCTTATATCGGTACGGAATTTGATGCCCGCGATCTTTGCTTGGATCTGACCAACAACATCATTCCGGATACCGACCACCAGGGAGCTTATCAATCCGTCAATATTGGTTTTGTTGTAACGGTTTTTATCGGTGGCAAGCGCCCTTATAAAGGCAAAAAGTAGTTCGTGATTTTTTTCCCGGATAAGAAAAAGGGTCGAACAATACATGAACAACCCTTTTCAAAATGAGACTAAGCGTTACGTTTCGTCTTCAGGAAGATCGCTGTTGTTTTGAATTTCTTCCGATCCGTCTGTTGCTGTTTCGTTTTTATCCGGTTTTTCTTCGTCCACCGGTTTTTCTTCGTCCACCGGCTTTTCAGGGGGTGCTTTTTCAATCGTAATTCCGATCTCTTCGGTTTTCCGGTCGAAAGAAACATGAATAGCGTCGCCTTCTTCAAGGTTCGATTTAATGATCTCTTCAGCCAGCGGGTCTTCCAAAAATTTCTGGATGGCACGTTTTAACGGACGGGCTCCAAATTTGGCGTCAAATCCTTTGTCGGCAATATAGTCCTTTGCTTCGTCGGTCAGTTCAATCGTATAGCCAAGATCTCTGATCCGGCTATACAGTTTTCGCAGTTCAATGTCGATGATTTGGTGAATGTCTTCGCGTTCAAGCGAATTAAAGATCACCACATCATCAATCCGGTTGAGAAATTCGGGGGCAAAAGCCTTTTTTAATGCATTCTGGATGACCCGTTCCGAATTTTCTTTCGCTTGCTGTTCACGTGCTTTGGTTCCAAACCCAACACCACTGCCAAAATCTGCCAACTGGCGGGCGCCAATGTTGGAGGTCATGATAACAATGGTATTGCGGAAATCCACTTTCCGGCCCAGGCTATCGGTCAGTTGGCCATCATCCAAGGCCTGAAGCAATAAGTTGTATACATCGGGGTGGGCTTTTTCGATCTCATCCAAAAGAACAATGGAATAGGGCTTGCGGCGTACCTTTTCGGTAAGTTGTCCGCCTTCTTCATATCCAACGTATCCCGGAGGTGCTCCTACCAATCGGGATACGGAGAACTTCTCCATATATTCGCTCATATCAATACGGATCAGAGCATCTTCGGAATCAAACAGATATTTAGCCAACTCTTTGGCGAGTTGGGTTTTACCCACGCCTGTCGGACCCAGGAAAATGAAAGAACCGATGGGTTTGTCAGGATCTTTTAATCCGGCGCGGTTCCGCTGAATGGCTTTCACTACTTTCTGGATGGAATCTTCCTGGCCGATGACCGCATTCCGGAGTTCTTCATTCATTTTGGCCAGGCGGCCGCTTTCTTTCTCGGCAATGCGTTGTGTCGGGATTCCGGTCATCATTGCAACCACTTCAGCCACATTATCTTCGGAAACTTTATCGCGGTGCTGGCGGGATTCTTCTTCCCACTGTTTTTTGGCGGTTTCAAGTTCCTCCGAAAGCTGGCGTTCGCTGTCGCGCAATTTGGCGGCCTCCTCATAACGCTGGCTGCGTACCACGCGGTTTTTTTCTTCTTTAACTTCTTCAATTTGTTCCTCAATCTTGAGGATGTTCTCAGGCACATTGATATTGGTAATATGTACCCGGGAGCCCGCCTCATCCAATGCATCAATGGCCTTATCGGGTAAATGACGGTCGGTAATGTATCGCGCGGTCAGCAGCACACAAGCTTTGATGGCTTCTTCGGTATAAAATACATTGTGGTGGTCCTCGTACTTTGATTTAATGTTGTGGAGGATCTGAATGGTTTCTTCCGAAGAGGTCGGTTCTACCAGTACCTTCTGGAAGCGGCGTTCCAAGGCACCGTCTTTTTCGATGTGCTGACGAAATTCGTCCAGAGTGGTAGCACCAATACATTGGATCTCTCCGCGGGCGAGAGCAGGTTTAAACATGTTGGATGCATCCAGCGACCCCGAAGCTCCTCCTGCGCCAATAATGGTATGAATTTCATCGATAAAAAGGATGACATCCGGAGATTTTTCCAATTCATTCATCACCGCCTTCATCCGTTCTTCAAACTGGCCGCGGTATTTTGTTCCGGCTACCAACGATGCAAGATCCAGTGCCACAATACGTTTGTTGAACAACACCCGGCTTACTTTGCGTTGTACAATACGGAGTGCCAAGCCCTCTGCAATGGCCGATTTACCTACTCCCGGTTCACCAATAAGGATGGGATTGTTCTTTTTTCGTCGGCTCAAAATTTGAGATACCCTTTCGATTTCGGCTTCGCGGCCAACAATGGGGTCCAACTTATCTTCCTCTGCCAGTTTGGTGAGGTCACGGCCGAAATTATCCAATACCGGTGTTTTGGATTTGGAGTCGGTCGGTTTGCGGGAACTGCCACCACCGTAGCCGCCTGTTGTTTGCTCGTCATCGTCGGCTGCACTTCCTGGCAGCTCTGCTCTTGGGTCGTTGTCAGATACCATAGCTTCGAGTTCTTCTTTAACAGATTCGTAATCTATGTTGAATTTTAATAATGCTTGTGTTCCTACATTTTCCTGATCCTTCAGAATGGAAAGCAATAAATGCTCGGTGCCGATCAGATTACTTTTGTAGAGTTTGGCCTCAAGATAGGTTATTTTAAGTATTTTCTCTGCCTGTTTCACCAG
>CALLUQ010000192.1 GCA_938010565.1 uncultured Flavobacteriales bacterium | reverse complement strand
AATCGATAGCCGTACAACCGTTCGCATCCGTTGCCGTTACAACGTAAGTTCCGGCTGGAACTCCGGTTACAGCATCGGTGGTTGCTCCGTTAGACCACATATAAGTATAACCCGGAGTGCCACCTGATGCGATGGCAGATATATCAGCCGTTCCGCCATTACACGGAATAGCAGTTGCGGAGGGAGTAACTTCAACAAGAGTTGGCTCGGTGACAATTACCGAATCGATAGCGGTACAACCGTTCGCATCCGTTACCGTTACCACGTAAGTTCCGGCCCCAAGATTGGTAGCAGTGATTGTAGTATCTCCTCCCGGAGACCACACATAAGTATAACCAGGAGTGCCACCCGTAGCATTCGCCGTAGCGGTTCCGGTATTGGTATTGTTACAAGTTGCACTAGTGTAGCTAGCGGTTAAATCAATTGGAATTGCCGCATCAATTATTTCAACCGTATCGGTAACGATACAGCTATCCGCATCTATCACCTCAAAGACATGGATGCCCGCCGCAACTGTAAATGTTCCTGTACCAGTACGAGGTTGGGTTCCTCCAAGTGCCAGAACCCTAACTTCGGCCGAATCTCCGGCACACAAGATCGGAGTTATCTCACTTGCCTGCATGATTAACTGGTTGTTGGAGTTTGGGGCGGCGGCAACTTTAAATGAACCACCCACCGAATCCGTAATGAAATAATGGTATGTGGTGCCTGCCGCCTGATAAGTTTTAAAGGGAGCAGGTTGTGTATCCGCAGTATCCACAGGATCAAAGGGACCGGCATTCGGGTTAAGTAAGCGAGCGACCCAATAAGGGGGCACTCCGCATTCACCCGTAACAGTAACCATAAAAGAATCGGCACCCTCACAAAGGATACCCTCTATGGTAATGCTTGCGGCTAAAGGGTCATTAAAGCAGGAGTCTGTTTGCCCATACGTAGCTTCCCCCATCATAAAGAAAGTACATAAGAACAGAAGACATCTTCCCAATTGTTTATAAAATGGTTTCATAAAAATAATTTTTTGTTCGTAAGTATTGTTTTGGAACCGTATGATATTGGAGAAAAGGCCAACATCAGTACAGTAGGAACAAAGCCTGTTACCGGCTTTTCTTTACCGCGTTTCCTTTGGTACCTTCTTTTTAGCAAAGGGATAAAAAACAGATGGACATGTTTCATGTTGATAGAGAGATGAAGTAAAACATTGGTAATCTATTGGCATATCGTTATCAAGCAGCTGGAACTGTTGTTTATGGTAAGGCGGATGATCCAAATGCATCACACAATGAGGACTTGGCGTGTACAGCTTTTTGAAGTAAGCTGCTTTTAATACACTACTAAATGGATTTAGTGATTTTTGCATCTGTATTCTACGAATCGTTTTCAAATTGACATTTAAACAAATTTTGAGGTTTTGCGCTTTCTTCTTATAAATTATTTTTTACCCGCATAAATGGATTTAGTAATTTTTTCAAAAAGAAATTCAAAAGACACTTTTCGAACCGGAAAGCTAGGGGTATTTTTTCGAATTACAAAATAAATGAAGCCGGGCAAACGCATTTAAATTTTGAACTGCCTTTCCGGGTATTGATGATCTCATCCCGTTTTTTGTTTGGGTTTTGTGCCCATTCTAATCGTTTTCCCTTGTTGAGTAAGGTTAAGTGTATTTTACGGATCCGTGATTTTTTTTTGAGCAGCATGTCCTTTTTCGCTCCCTTTTGTGGTTTTTGTTTGGTATGGGGGAAGATGAAAGCTCCAGATGCACGGCTCATTGCAAAAACCGCCGGCCAAAAGCAAGGGGACACTACGGGATGGAACCCGAAGAAAGCCTGAGACAAATGAAATGCGCTCCTCCCCTCCCCTCCAACTAGTGTTAAGTCAAGCCTACTTTAGCCGCACCAAGCTTTGATCTTTTTACCTCATAATTCTTTGAAAAAAAAATAATTAACTGTGCTTGACTTCTATTTTTCGCATGGTCCGGAACAAAAATATCGGCAACTTATACGACACAGTACACCTGACTTAACACTAGGGGTTCAGCCCTTTCATCGACAAACCGATACGCTTTCGTTGCACATCTACTTGAGTAACCATTACTTGTACATGTTGTGATAACCGGACCACTTCGTTGGGATCGCGGATAAATTTATCGGCCATCACGGAAACGTGTACCAAACCATCCTGTTTTACTCCGATGTTTACAAATGCCCCAAAGTTGGTGATGTTGGTAACAATGCCTGGCAATACCATGCCTTCACGCAAATCTTCTATTTTACATACTTCGCGTGAAAAAGAAAAGGCGCTGGCTTTTCCCCGAGGATCACGACCGGGTTTTTTCAATTCCTTTACAATGTCCAGAAGGGTAGGCAAACCCACATCTGTTTTTATAAAAGCGTTCAGATCAATGCGGTCGGTTTGCTCGGGAGAAACCATCAAAGCAGCCGGAGAAAGGTTTACCGCTTTGGCCATTTTAGCAACGAGGGCATAGCGTTCCGGATGAACAGCCGAAGCATCCAACGGATCTTCAGCATTTGGAATGCGCAGGAAGCCCGCAGCTTGTTCATACGCTTTAGGGCCCAGTCCCGTTACTTTTAAAAGTGCTTTCCGCGAGGCGAACGGGCCCGCTTTTTTGCGATGTTCAATGATGTTTTTGGCCAGTTTAGGCCCGAGGCCCGACACAAAAGTGAGCAAGTGTTTGCTGGCCGTATTCAGGTTCACCCCAACGCGGTTTACTGCACTTGTTACCATCATTTCCAGTTCTTCTTTTAAACGGTTCTGGTCAACATCGTGTTGGTACTGGCCCACACCGATGGATTTTGCATCGATCTTTACAAGCTCTGCCAGTGGATCCATCAGGCGCCTGCCAATCGAAACAGCACCCCGGACCGTGGTATCGTAATCCGGAAATTCTTCCCGTGCAACGGAGGAAGCAGAGTAGATGGAAGCACCGGCTTCGTTCACCATAAAAACATCAAGTTGCGGAGGCAAATGCACTTTTTGTTGGATAAAATCTTCCGTTTCCCGACCGGCTGTTCCATTGCCAATGGCGATGGCTTCTATCCGATAGGCTTGTATCAGGCCCGATATTTTGGAGGCTGCTTTATGCATTTGCCGTTGAGGGGCATGCGGATAAATGGTTTCGTTGTAACGAAGATTGCCCTGTCGGTCGATGCATACCACTTTGCATCCGGTGCGAAACCCGGGATCGATGGCAAGTATATTTTTTTCTCCCAGAGGAGGAGCCATCAGAAGTTGGTGGAGGTTTTTACCGAATACACGAATGGCTTCCGTATCCGCTTTCTCCTTTGCCGCATTGCGAAATTCGGTTTCGATGGAGGGTTTGAGCAATCGTTTATACGCCTCTTTTACCGCAAGCGCCACCTGCTTGCCTGCCGGGCCTCTGTTTTTTACAAAAAGGCGTTCCAGGCGTTCCATGGCCTGCTTTTCATCCGGTTGCAGTGTTATTTTGAGAACTCCTTCTTTTTCGCCTCTGAACAAAGCCAGCAAACGATGACCGGGTGTACGTTTTAGAGGTTCGCTGAAATCAAAATAGTCTTTAAATTTTTGCGCTTCTTTTTCTTCTTCTTTACCGTTTCCGGTGAACCGGGATTGCAGGATGGCCGTATGGGAAAAAACTTTCCGGAGTACATTCCGTGCGGTTTGCCTTTCTGTCATCCATTCGGCCATGATGTCGCGGGCTCCGGCCAGGGCGTCATCCACATCTGTTACCGCTCCTTTCACAAAACGTTGTACCCACTCGTCGATGTGCATCACTTCCTGTTTCATCAGGGTACCTGCCAGCGGTTCCAATCCTTTTTCCCGGGCGGCACCGGCCCGTGTTTTTCGCCGGGGTTTATAAGGCAAATAAAGGTCTTCCAGCACCGTGCTTTGCCAACATCCGGCAATTTTTTGTTCCAGTTCGTGGTCCAACTTGTTTTGTATCCGGATGGTTTCCAGTATGGTTTCCTTTCGTTTACTCAGTTTTTTTAACCGTTTCAGTTCCTGGGTAATCCGGCCCACCTGTACTTCATCCATATTCCCGGTCATCTCTTTCCGGTAGCGAGAAATAAACGGAATGGTAGCGCCTTCATTCAACAGGTGTATAACAGAACATACCTGGGCGGTGTTGAACGAAAGTTGTTCCGCAATGAGTTGCGCAAAAATTTGCATCACATAAAAACTTGAATTACAAAGATATCCATATTCGTAAAGGCATTCTACAAGAGTGGCTTTCCCAAGGGCACATCGGAATTTACAGTTTGTTCAGGATCACTTTCCGAACGGCTTTTGTTTTAGCAGTGCGTACCTCTAAAAGGTACACTCCATCCGAATGCCCGGTGAGGTCGAAAATAACAGGCTGTCCGTTGTCGTTCAAATGTTGTTCTGCCACTTTCTCACCCATTATATTATAAACACAGATGTTCATATAACCGGTATCCATCCCGGCCATATCAATGGTAATGGTACCACCCGTGGGGTTGGGATACATCTTCCATCCATGCAAAGCGAACGCATCCATTCCTACGGGTATGCAGAAGCCGGTCGTTTCGGCACTATCGAAATCACCGCCTGTGGCATAGATCGTACTGTCAGCGTACACGGCATAGGAGCCATTGCCAAAGCTACCGCAACAAATGCCATCGCCAAAGCTGTCGTAGATCGTAAAGTCGTAACAAACACCCTTTTCGAGGCAAACGGTTTCGGATTCAAGCGTACCGTTCTGATCATCGAGGTAAGGCCCGCCCGAACCGAAAATATTTTCTTGCGGATCGGTGATCTCCCAGGTCGTTTCCGAACCAAAAAGATCGGTCATTACATCCACCGTTACCATCCGCGGGTGGATGACCGCCGTAAAGCTTTCCGAAGCAAAATCATTGGCCGGGTTATCGTCCGTTCCACCATTCGGGTGGTTGGTAGTTACATACAGCGTATTGATGCCCGGGATCAGCGTAAGGGCAGGAAGGTTTACTGTGGCGATAGCTTCCGGGGCTATGGTTTGCGTATAGGATACGGTGCCCACGGCACCTCCGTTGTTCAGATCATAATCCACATCCACGCTGGTTAACGGGTTGCTGCCGTTGTTTCTTATGGTAACGGCGGGCGCAATGGTATGTTCTCCGCAATAATTATCTTCTATGCCGTCAATGCTTTGTATCGATGCATCAACAGAAAAGACGGGGCCCTCACAAGCATTGTTGCCTTTGCCTTCCAGTATCATGATTCCGGTGTTTCCCGGGTCGAGGTAATCGGAAAGCCCGGCATTCCAACTTACGTCAAACCGACCGAAATAGTCTGAAGCGGCAGAGAAACAAGAAGCCGACCCGCCGTAAAGCTGGCCAATAATACGGCCGTTTTGATCCCAAAGGCCGGATCCGGAAGATCCTTGTTCCGTTGTTCCATCTTCCCAATTACCGATCTGCCAGGTTTCGGATCCGCCCCACGAAACCTTGGAAGGGCTGTTCGTATCAAAAGAAATTTTCTTGATGTCGCCACTCGGATGGTGGATCACCGTTTGTTCGTTGGGTATGGTACCCGTTGCATCCCACCCTGAATAGAAAACATCGTAATTATCCGGAATGGCAGAACTCAACAACAAAAGCCCCATATCGGAGCCTTCGTTTGTTACTTGTATAGTAGCACCCGATATGGTTTGGTTGGTGGGGCCGTTCTGGTTTTGATTGCATATCGGGCTTTCCCAGTTGAAGCGGAACAGCCAATTTGAAACAGGGCTGCTTAAACAGTGATCGGCCGTAAGGAGGTAAGGCATTTCATTTTCCGTAGCATTGTTTAAAAGACTACCCGTACAATGTTCGTTACCATTCACAATAATGATGGCTACGGATTTAATTTGACAACGCCAGTTATCGCCTTCCGGGCAGATCACATTGTTGTTACAAGGGCCCGAATCGCCCAGGCCTTTAGCAGAGCCATTTTGTGGGTTGTTGTTTTTCGTGTAGCCGAACATGGGGCGGTAGCCATGTGTAATGCGACCAATGGTTAATGCCCCCTGACCGGTTACGGTTCTGGGTTCGTAATATTCGATAATGGCGGTTGAACCGCCGATAAGCGTGGTAGCCAGGCGGCCGTTTTTTTTGTTGTTTTGGTGGGTCCAGGCACCAAAAACTTCGGTATGATCCGGGTTATACATAAAAACGTTGGCCCCAACAGGCAAGTGATAACTGCTAAATTCGAAGTTGAGGTGTAAAGCACCCGGAGAAAAAAGGGCAATGCGCCATACACGGCCGCCATCCGGGAGGGACTCCCAAATACCGGAATGGTTGATATCGTAGTTTACCTCGAAGTTCTTTCCAAAACGCCATGGTCCGATCTTGTTCCTGTTGTTTTTTTCATCTTCTGCCAGCATGGCTTCCGGATCAAATTCCTTCATTTTCATTACCGGTACTTCCGATTGGGCTACCAGGCCCATAGCTTTAAAGCTCACAGGCTCGCCGCCGTGTTCAATTTGGGCGGTTGCATCTGTGTTTAAGATCAATCCGACAAAAATGCAGCATGCAAGGTATATTGTTCTCTTCATAGGTTGTTGATTATGGATCGTATGGATAACGCACCGTTTTTTGGGTGTTATTCAACTTCAGGATGAGGGCTTTTTGCCCGGGATAGCGCACCGGAGCAAGATGGAAACGGAGGGTATCCCGAATCAGTCTGCGGCAAGCATCGCCATGGTTCTCATGCCTGAGGTATAAGTGCAATTGAGGCGGTATGCTTTTCGTATACTTGGCGTCGCTGTACAGGTTGAAACGGTGTGTTTTGCATCCGCCGGAATAATTCACTACTACTGTGGTAATCTCTTCTTCGACCGTCCAGGATACCACTTTGAAAGAAGCGTTGGTCAGGGTACGGTCCAACTCCTTATCCACCATAACATACGGGATGGAAGAAGGGACGGAGCCGGCATTTCCGGAACCGCTTTGCAAAGGATGTTTTTTTCCTTTACAGGCGTTCAAAGTAAGAACAAGAGAGCAAAGTGCAACTTCTATAATAAACCGGCGATGCATAAAACTTTTGTTCAACCCCATAAAGATAGTTGAAATTCGGGTGTTTTTTTGCGGTTGCGCAAGGTACAAAAATTAAAATCGCATTTGCCGTTTCCGGAATTGGGATGTTGTACCAGGCCAGCAGCAGGAAAGGGAGAAAAAATTCGGGTTTTACTCCCTTATTTCGTACTCATTAATTTTTTTAAGGCCAACATTTCATCACGGAATAAAGCGGCTTGGATAAAATCGAGTTCGCGCGAAGCTTTTTCCATTTTTTTCTGTAAGTCATTTATGTTTTTCTGCAAAGCTTCTTTGCTCATGTATTGCACCACCGGATCGGCAGCGATGTTTATTTCGGTCTCCGGTTCTTCATAATACCGTTTTGATTTGCCTGCCGATACCACCGAAGTTTGCTCCAGAATAGCCGCTTTTGATTTTTTAAGCGATCGGGGTACCCAACCGTTTTTTTTGTTGTAAGCCATTTGTTTGGTACGGCGGCGTTCGGTTTCGTCAATGGTTTTGCGCATAGAATCGGTAATGCGCTCGGCGTACATGATCACTTTTCCCGAGAGGTTCCGGGCAGCCCGGCCTGCGGTTTGTGTGAGCGAACGATGCGAACGCAAAAAACCTTCTTTATCGGCATCCAGAATGGCTACCAAAGACACCTCCGGCAGGTCCAGTCCCTCTCTGAGCAGGTTTACACCGATCAGTACATCAATGGTGCCCAGTCGCAGTTCCCGCAATATTTCCACCCGTTCCAGGGTATCGATGTCGCTGTGTATATAGGAACAGCTTACCTGTAGCCGTTGCAGGTATTTATGCAGTTCTTCCGCCATGCGTTTGGTAAGTGTGGTCACCAGCACTCGTTCCGTTTTGCTTACCCGGTCGGCAATTTCTTCCAGTAAATCGTCTATCTGGTTCTCCACAGGACGTACTTCAATAACCGGATCAAGCAATCCGGTAGGCCGGATCAGTTGCTCCACCACCACTCCTTCCGATTCTTGTAATTCATAATCTGCCGGTGTAGCACTCACATACAGTACCTGGTTTAAAAGCGACCGGTATTCATCAAATTGCAAAGGGCGGTTATCCATGGCAGCCGGAAGCCGGAAACCATGCTCTACCAGGTTTATCTTTCGGGCGCGATCGCCTCCGTACATGGCGCGTATCTGGCTCACCGTAACATGGCTTTCATCGATCATCATCAAAAAATCATCTGCAAAATAATCCAGCAGGCAAAAAGGGCGTTGTCCGGCCATCCGCCGGTCAAAATAGCGGGAGTAATTTTCAATACCGGAGCAATAGCCCAATTCGCGCATCATCTCCAGGTCGTGCTCCGTACGTTCAAGCAAACGTTTGGCTTCCAGGTCGCGCCCTTGCTTTTCGAAAAACGCTACTTGTTTCACCATATCTTCCTGAATATCGATAATGGAGGCTTGTAAACTGTCTTTGGTGGTTACAAAAAGATTTGCCGGGTAAATGTGGTAGGTTTCCTGGTTTTCTATTTCCATGCCGCTTTGCGGATCAAACGTATGTATTTCTTCGATCTCGTCGCCCCAGAAAACCACCCGCAAAGCAAAATCGGCATAGGCAAGATAAATATCCACCGTATCGCCTTTCACCCGGAAGTTTCCTCGTTTAAACTCCGCAGAAGAACGGCTGTAAAGGCTGCTTACCAGGTCGTGCAAAAAACGATTGCGGCTAATTTTTTGCCCCACATTGATGTGGATCACATTTTCGTTAAAGGCCTCCGGGTTGCCCATTCCGTAAATGCATGAAACCGACGAAACCACAATAATATCCCGCCGGCCCGACATCAAGGAAGAAGTGGCACTCAGGCGCAATTTTTCAATTTCTTCGTTGATCGAAAGGTCTTTTTCGATATATGTATTGCTTGTAGGTAAGTAAGCTTCGGGCTGATAATAATCGTAATAAGAAACAAAATATTCCACCGCGTTTTCAGGGAAAAACTGTTTGAATTCACCATACAGTTGAGCGGCCAGGGTTTTATTGTGGCTCAGGATCAGTGTGGGTTGTTGTAACTGATGAATGACATTGGCCATGGTAAACGTTTTACCCGATCCGGTAACTCCCAGTAAGGTTTGAGCAGGAAGGCCCTGATGAAAGCCCGCTACCAGCTGTCGGATGGCCTCGGGTTGGTCGCCCGTAGGTTCAAATTCGGATGTCAGTTTAAATTTCATGAAAGAAAGGGTAGGTCAGGCTTTTTCGCGGAAACTGCCGATCATTTGTTTGAGCATGGGTTCATATTCGAAAGCGTCTTCCTCTCTGGCCCACGATACGATCTGATAAAAACGATCGTGGCCTTCGAGTACTGCAATGTGATAAATCAGGTTGGTTTCATTAATGCTTCCCCGGGCGGTAATTTGTATGGCTCTCAGGTTATGGATGTTATTGGCCCTGGGTTGGGTTGGGTTTAATGCTTCAAAACGGGAAACGACCAGTTGGTAATACGCATCCAGCGAAAAGCCGGGGCTTTGGGTTTGAAGCATTGCTTTCGAATCTTCGATAACCATTACAAATACTTCCTTGCGGTGACTTCCGTAAACCAGGCTGGCCGAAGGATTGATCTGAGTAGTGGGAGCCATGTAATCCGGAACTCGGATCAAAAATTGATCTTCAATGCCCACTTCCTTAAAACCCGATGCCATATCGGCCACTGTTTCAACAACGGGTTCTTCCAGGTTGGGTACAGGGTCGCAGGCCATTATGGCCCATAAGATTCCTGAAAAAAGGAAGTAGTATTTCTTCATGCCATAAATATAAAGAGATCAAAGCAAATATAACAGGGTTAAAAGAAGCCGTTTTTTAAGGTCGCAAATCCTATTCTTTGTATTCGATCTCCCGGATCATCTGCCCTTCATAATCATAAACAGTCCAGTTTCCCACCCTTTTTCCGTTGCGGTAATGCCCTTTTATTTTTTGTTTTCCGTTTTTATAAAACAGCTGAAATGCTCCATCCGGTTTGCCGTTATGGTTGTACATTCCGGATCGGGAAAGCCATCCTTCTTCCGACCAGAATAGCCAGACTCCTACCCGGATAAGGGTTGGGTTTTCCGGCAACAAAAAAGCTCCTGTACAACGCATTACACCGTTGGGCCACCAAGACCGGTAGCGAACCCATACCCGGCTTGGTTCCGATGAAACCTTCCGATGGCTTATTTCCCGTATTTTTTTGATGCGCCCATCCGAAAAATAATACGTTTCGGATCTGTCCGGGCCTTTCTTGCTGTAACAGGCCCGGTAAAAAAGGTGCTGCATGGCAGTATCCCGATAAACGGATACCTGTGCATTTTTGATCTTTTTGGTGTTCAACCGGATCAGGGTGTCCGGATAACCCGGTTCGGTTTCCCGGATCTCCATCCGCACCGTTGTGCTATCCTCCAACAAAAATGTCAAAGGTTTCTGAGCATATACACCGGTAGAGATAAGGCTCAAAAGGTACAGAAGATTTGGTATTCGCATCAATTCAATGTATTCAATGCTTTGAGAAGGCGCAAAGCGGCTTCTTTTAATTCTTTCCGGGTGATGTTGATCGGAGGAGCCAGCCGGAAGCTGTTGCGGCAAGATAAGAAGTAAAATCCGATCACTCTTTGTTTCAGAAAAGCCTGAACCGCGTCGTTTACTTTTTGAGCGCTCTCCATTTCAACGGCCATAAACAGGCCGATCTGCCGTATTTCTACCACCACAGGATGGGGTTCCAGCATTTTTTTCAGGTATGCGCCTTTTGAAGCCACTTCTTCCAACATTTTTTCCTCCAAAATGGCTTTTAAACTTGCGTGCCCTGCAGCACAGCAAAGGGGGTGCCCGCCAAAGCTGGTAATGTGCCCCAGCATCGGTTTCGATTGCAGGTCAGCCATTTTTTCCCGGCTGCTGATGAAAGCCCCCATGGCCAACCCTCCGCCTAAGGCTTTTCCCAAAGTGAGTATATCCGGAACAACATCAAAATGTTCAAAAGCAAAAAGCCGCCCCGTACGTCCGAAGCCGGTTTGTACTTCATCAAAAATAAGTGGTGTATCGGTAGCGGTACATCTGGCCCGCAGTGCTTGCATATAGCTTTTTTCCGGGATGCGGATGCCTGCATCGCCCTGAATGGGTTCTATGATAACTGCAGCCACGGTTTCGTCGATGGCATTGAGCTGATCCGTTGCATTAAATTCAAGGTGATGCACATCGGGTAAAAGCGGACGAAAAGCGTATTTTTTTTGCTCATTGCCTCCCACACTTAAAGCACCGTGTGTACTTCCGTGATATGCCCCTTTGAAAGCAATGATGCGGGTACGGCCCGTATGCCGTTTGGCCAGCTTAAGTGCGCCTTCGTTCGCCTCGGTGCCCGAATTGGTGAAATAGGTACAGTTCAGTTGCGGAGGCAATACTTCGGCCAATAAAGATGCAAACCGGTTTTGCGGCTTTTGAATGTATTCTCCAAAAACCATAACGTGGAGGTATTGATCCATCTGTGCATGTATGGCCTCCATTACTTTTGGATGCCGGTGCCCGATATTGGCAACAGAAAGGCCTGCAATCAGATCCATATACGATTTTCCGTCTGTGGTACGGATGTAGATGCCTTGGGCACTTTGCACCTCTATTCCCAGAGGTGTATCGCCGGGACAGGCCAGGTTTGGGTTCCAATGGGATGCCATAGTCCGTTTCGAATTGAGCCCTAAAGTTAACCGGAATCTGCCGGAAGTAAAATTTAGTTGGTGCAGAGAGCAAGGCAGCAGGGCAAACGTTTTTCAATTTTGAATTTGTTGTCTCTTTTTTGCACTTTCTTTTAGAGAAGTAACGGAATACTCCGGCGAATAATACTGAAACCGATTATAATACGATCCGGAAGGCCGGGTCTTGAAGATACCAACGGTAAGTAATGAGCGTAAACTTCCGGTTGGTGGGGTGCCGGTGATGCGCTATACCGGTTAAAAATGGGGTACCTAAGTCGTTTTTGGTATTTTCTGAAAATGCGAAAAATATGGAAAGTACATGAGCCGGCGATATAGCGCCGGCAGGTTGGGTTCAACAGCAGCTAAACCCCACTAAAGTGAGGCTTTATCGGGTTTGTAGCTTTATTGTTATAGCCCGTTTTTTCTGTCTTTTTACCATTTTATTTTTTCATAGCCAATATGGTCATCATCAATATCCATGTCGTTAATTGCACATCCAAGTCTTTCTGCATCCTTTTCAAGAAAAGACTTATACGATATATACTCGTCCGAATAGAATACTCCTCGTTCAAGTAATTCGGGTAATTTCCTAAATGCTCTTTTTCCACCACCAAGAAGGAAATAATCCAGATTAATACTTCTCATGTAATGGTATATGAACTCATTAGCTCCATATAACCCATCTTCAATAAATCCAACTAAATTTCTAGCCCCTACTTCATCGTAACTATTCATCGATTTTTCTAACCAGAATTCAATTTGAAGAATCATTGAAATGTCAAATTTTGATGTGTCGGAATAGCGCATATTAAATTTTAATGCAGTTAAAGAAAAAAGAATGTGAACCCAAGAGATTTTCGTTCCAAAGTATTCTATTTCCTCCAATGAATCATGACTTGTTTTTCTTTTTAGCCTACTTCCTTCAAAAGCTTTCCTTATTTCGTATGAAAACCCACTGATTAGTTTACCTCGATTTTCATATCCGTTAATATTCCGTTTGTTCTCATCATTCCAAAATCTACCTATTACTTCGTAAAAAGTATTCAAATCGTCGTGAGTTCCCCAAAACTCAACTCCCATTCCTCGTTTTGTTGGTATAATGTAAATCATACTATCTATTTTAATATTTTCGCAATAGATTTTCTATCCGCTCGAATAGCTTCAAGATTGTCCTTGCTAATTCTCTATCTTTTACTTTG